>NZ_JBFRFB010000009.1:0-159756 GCF_052114605.1 Microvirga sp. 2YAF29 | reverse complement strand
GTCTTTTCCTTGCGCTCGCCGGTCGCCTTGTCCTTCCAGGTCTCGGACGTGGCGATGCGCAGATTGACGATGGGATCGCCGTTGTTGGTACGGCGCACCTCAGGGTCACGCCCCAGATTGCCCACCAGGATTACCTTGTTCACACTGCCCGCCATCGGAGCCTCTCCTCAATCACATGAGGGTGTTCTGGGGCCTCGGACGCCGGGCGACAAGTCGGATGGGCCATTCTGTCCCCAGATTAGATTTCGCCGCATTCCCTTACGAAATGCAGAGACAGGAAAAAGTGTCTCCTGCTTGGCTAGGCGGCTTACCTTGCCATGGCGCGCAGTTCTTCGAGCGCCCGCTCGCATCCGGCCGCATCGCCGGCTGCATCGGCCTTGCGCGCTTGCGCCAGCAAAGCCAGCGCGGTTTGCGCCCTGGAGCCATCCCCGCTTTTGCGCTCCGCGTTGGCGATCGAGCCTGGAGTGGGTTCATGATGCAGCATGGCGCCTGTGCTTTCTGGAGCAGCGGCTCCGCTCCCAGCCTGGGCGTCGATACGGGCATCGACCTGCTCTTGGGCCCGGTCGATCATCGGCGCGCAGGGGCCGGCGGCGGCATAAGAAACCGGAAACATCGTCACGGCGAGTGCCGCAAAGGCCTGAATGCGAAGGATCATGGCTTCTCTCCCGGCAAGCCCTTCGGATCTTCTCGTTCAACCTATGCCGGGCATGACAGATGTATGTGCGCTCAAACACATAATGTGCCCTTTTCCCCTTATGCTCCCCTGTTGCGTCTCGTACCCCGTTTGTTCTAGGATGAGGCACCTGGAATCATCCGCCGCATTGCATTGGCGGATGAGGCATCACATATCCGGAACCGGCCGCCGGTGGCCGTTTTCCCCTCAAATAAGGCTTGAAGCTAGGCCATGGCTAAACTCGACGATCTGTTCAACCGCGCCAAGGCGGGAGACCCGAATGCGCGCGTGATCTCCGTGCGCGGCGCGCGGGAGCACAACCTCAAGAACGTCGACCTGATGGTGCCGCGCGACCAGTTCGTGGTGTTCACGGGCCTGTCCGGCTCGGGCAAGTCGTCGCTGGCCTTCGACACGATCTATGCCGAGGGGCAGCGCCGCTATGTGGAATCACTGTCTGCCTATGCCCGCCAGTTCCTGGAGATGATGCAGAAGCCGGATGTGGACCAGATCGACGGCCTCTCCCCGGCCATCTCCATCGAACAGAAGACCACCTCGAAGAACCCGCGTTCGACCGTGGGTACGGTCACCGAGATCTACGATTACATGCGCCTGCTCTGGGCGCGCGTCGGCATTCCCTATTCCCCCGCCACCGGCCTGCCGATTGAGAGCCAGACCGTGAGCCAGATGGTGGACCGGGTGCTCGACCTGCCGGAGAAGGCCCGCCTCTATCTGCTGGCCCCCGTGGTGCGTGGCCGCAAGGGCGAGTACCGCAAGGAAATCGCCGAATTTCAGAAGAAGGGCTTCCAGCGCCTGAAGATCGACGGCGAGTATTACGCCATCGACGAGGCCCCTGCCCTCGACAAGAAGCTCAAGCACGACATCGACGTGGTGGTGGACCGCATCGTGGTGCGCGCCGATATCGCCGCGCGCCTGTCGGAATCCTTCGAGACCGCGCTCGAGCTGACGGACGGCATCGCCGTCATCGAATATGCGGACGAGAAGGATGAGAAGGGCAAGCCGAAGCGCATCGTCTTCTCCTCCAAGTTCGCCTGCCCGGTTTCCGGGTTCACGATCCCCGAGATCGAGCCGCGCCTGTTCTCGTTCAACAATCCCTTCGGCGCCTGCCCCACCTGCGGCGGCATCGGCCATGAAATGCGCATCGACGAGGCGCTCGTCGTGGACGAGACCCTGTCGCTGAAGCGCGGGGCGATCATGCCGTGGGCGAAGTCCTCCTCGCCTTATTACGGGCAGACGCTCGAAGCCATCACCCGGCACTACAAGTCGTCCATGACGAAGCCCTGGACCGAGCTGTCGGAGGACGTGCGAGAGGGAATCCTCTACGGGACTGAGAAGGCCATCCGCTTCGCCTATGACGACGGCATGCGGGCCTATGAAGTGCGCAAGCCCTTCGAAGGCGTGATCCCGAACCTGGAGCGCCGCTACAAGGAAACCGAGAGCGATTGGGCGCGCGAGGAAATCGGGCGCTTCATGAGCGAGACGCCGTGCGAGGAATGCGGCGGCAAGCGCCTCAAAGCCGAAGCCCTCGCGGTGAAGATCGCAGGCTCCGATATCGGCGAAGCTACGGCCCTGTCGGTGAAGGATGCGCATGAGTGGTTCGGAAGCCTGTCGAAGAAGCTCACGAAGAAGCAGAACGACATCGCGGGCCGCATCCTCAAGGAGATCCGCGACCGCCTGACCTTCCTCGTCGATGTCGGCCTGGAATACCTCACGCTTGCCCGCGCCTCCGGCACGCTCTCCGGCGGCGAAAGCCAGCGTATCCGCCTCGCCTCACAGATCGGTTCGGGCCTCACCGGCGTTCTCTACGTACTCGACGAGCCATCCATCGGCCTGCATCAGCGCGATAACGAGCGCCTGCTCGGCACCCTCAAGCGCCTGCGCGATCTCGGCAACACCGTGATCGTTGTGGAGCACGACGAGGACGCGATCCTTCATGCCGATTACGTGTTCGATATCGGGCCCGGCGCCGGCATCCATGGCGGCAAGATCGTCGCCGAGGGAACGCCGGACGAGGTCATGGGAAATCCGAAGTCGCTCACCGGCAAGTACCTCACGGGCGAACTCTCCGTGAAGGTGCCGGGCGATCGCCGCAAGCGCGACAAGAAGCGCATGCTGAAGGTCGTGGGCGCGAAGGGCAACAACCTTAAAAATGTGAGCGCGGAGATTCCTCTCGGCACCTTCACCTGCATCACCGGCGTGTCCGGCGGCGGCAAGTCTACGCTCGTCATCGACACGCTCTACAAGGCCGTCGCGCGCAAGCTCAACGGCGCGCTGGAGCATCCGGCACAGCATGACCGCATCGAGGGCCTTGAGCATCTCGACAAGGTCATCGACATCGACCAATCGCCCATCGGCCGCACGCCGCGCTCGAACCCGGCGACTTATGTCGGCGCCTTCACGCCGATCCGGGAATGGTTCGCCGGCTTGCCCGAGGCGAAGGCCCGCGGCTATCAGGCGGGCCGTTTCTCGTTCAACGTAAAGGGCGGGCGCTGCGAGGCCTGCTCGGGCGACGGCGTGATCAAGATCGAGATGCACTTCCTGCCCGACGTCTACGTGACCTGCGATGTCTGTAAGGGCAAGCGCTACGACCGCGAGACGCTGGAAGTGAAGTATCGCGAAAAATCCATTGCCGACGTGCTCGACATGACGGTGGAGGAAGCCCGCGAGCTGTTCAAGGCCGTGCCCTCGATCCGCGAGAAGATGCAGACGCTCGCCCGCGTCGGCCTCGACTATGTGCATGTGGGCCAGCAGGCTACCACGCTTTCGGGTGGTGAGGCGCAGCGCGTAAAACTCTCGAAAGAGCTGTCGAAGCGCGCCACCGGCCGCACGCTCTACATCCTCGACGAGCCTACCACGGGCCTGCATTTCCACGACGTGGCGAAGCTGCTCGAAGTGCTGCACGAGCTGGTGGACCAGGGCAACACCGTCGTGGTGATCGAGCATAATCTCGAAGTCATCAAGACCGCCGACTGGGTCATCGACATGGGCCCCGAAGGCGGCAATGGCGGCGGTCAGATCGTGGCCCAGGGAACGCCCGAGGACATCGCCAATTCCAAGGAAAGCCACACCGGCCGCTTCCTGAAGGAAGTGCTCGCGCGCAGGCCCTTGAAGAAGGAGGCCCCTGCGAAGGAGACCGCGAAGAAGCCGAAGAAAGCTGCGCGCCAGGAGGCGGCGGAGTAAAGCCCTGCCTCCCCCGCCGTACCTCGGATTCCTTTGCATGACTTGGGTCTACCGCCAATGACCCAGCGCCCCGCCATGAAGCCGCCGCCATCCGTCTGATGATGGCGGTGTTTTACGGCGGAGGAGACCATGGGCTCCAGCGACGCTGCTTTTGCCGGCTCGATTCCTGCGATCTACGAGCAATATCTTGGCCGGCTGCTGTTCGAACCCTATGCGGCCGATTTGGCCGCGAGGCTGGGGGAGATGCCGAAAGGCAGGATCCTCGAAGTCGCTGCGGGCACCGGGATCGTCACGCGTGTGATGGCGAAGGCGCTGCCCAAGAATGTCGAGATCCTCGCGACCGACCTCAATCAGGCCATGCTCGATCTTGCCGCCAAGAATCTCGATGCGCCCAACGTGACCTGGCGGCAGACCGATGCCCAGACCCTGCCTTTCGACGATGAGAGCTTCGACGTGGTGGTCTGCCAGTTCGGCGTCATGTTCTTTCCTGACAAGCAGGCTGCCTATCGCGAGGCGCTGCGTGTTCTCAAGCCCGGTGGGCTTTACCTGTTCAATGTGTGGGACAGGCTCGACGCCAACCAGCTGAGCAAGGTCGTCTCCGACGTAACGGGTGCGGCTTTTCCTGACGACCCCCCGAAATTCATCGAGCGTGTGCCCTTCGGTTATTTCAATCACGACACCATTCGACGCGCGCTTCAGGATGCGGGGTTCGGGCGCATCGACATCGATGTGGTCGAGAAAATCAGCGAGGCCCCTTCCCCGCTCCATCCGGCGACGGGTCTTACGCAAGGAACGCCGCTCCGTATGGAGATCGAGGCTCGCGGAGCGAACCGCCTGGAAGAAATCACGCACAAGGCGGAAGAGGCGCTGAAGGCCAGGTTCGGCGATGGTCCCATCGAGAACCGAATGAGCGCCATCGTGGTGACGGCTCAACGATAGGGGGTCAGGCCGAGATCACGACGTTGCGGCCATAATCCTTGGCCTTGTAGAGAGCCGTATCGGCCTCCTGCAACAGAATGCCGACGGACTTGCCCGAGAGCGAGCTTGCACAGCCGATGCTGACCGTCACCTGGGCCTGAGCCCCCAGCAGGGCGTGCCCCGCAGCGCAGAGCGCATGGCGAATGTCATCGGCCACGGCAATGGCTTCCCCACTGTTCATGAGCAGAACCGCAGCGAACTCTTCCCCTCCCAGACGCCCGAAAGATTGCGGCGGCAGATGCCGGGCGAGCACGTCACCGAACGACATGAGCACCCGATCACCCGCATCGTGACCGTAGCCGTCATTGATGGACTTGAAGTTGTCGAGATCGAACAGAAGGCAGGTGATGGGCCGGCCAGCTCGTCGTTCGATCAGCCGCATCGCGTAGTTCATGAAAGCTCGGCGATTGGGCACGCCCGTCAACGGATCGGAAAACGCAGCCTGCTTGTAGCCGTACTCGACCTTCTCCTTTGCCATCGACAGGAAGATGAAGGCCATGGTGGGCGTGAAGACCACGAGGAACAATGCCATCTCCGATGACCAGCGGCTCGCGAAGGCATCGATCCAGGGGATCGAGGTGAGGGTTATGCCGAGCCACCCGCGCAGGAAACTTAGACAACCCAGCCCGGCCAGCAGCAATACGGCGACACGCTGCGAGGCCAGCGGCTGCGGCGCGTTCTTCCAGAGTTCCCAGGCCGAGAACGATGCATATACGCCCGTGAGAAAGGCGACGAGCATCAGGCGGATCTGCGGCTCGTCCGCGATGAACGGGAAGGCTGCGATCCACACGAGGGGGCCAGCCGCGGCAGGCAACAGAATCCCCCTGCGGCCATTAAATCTCACGCACCCGGCATAGAGAGCGCCGTGAGAGAGCACGCCCAGCGCGTTTCCCGCCAGAAGCGCCATCGGCGTTCCGGAGATCTTACCGTGATTGACGAGGCCGATGCCGAGGCAGATCAGGCAGAAGGCCGCTCCCCACCATGCCAGCGCCTCGACTTTCCGGTTCTGCCGCCAGGCGAAAATGAGAAGAAGCCCGAGCACAGCCGAGAGAAGGACGAATGCGACATGAAGGGTGGCTGGATCAAGCTTCATCAAGGCTGCGTTTGGAAGGTGGCTTGGCGTTTTGCCCACCTTCCGCACAGGAAGGTATTCTTCAGCTATGGGCTGCTCTCCTTGAAAAGTCCAGTTTTCATGGCCGCATAAGGGGAGGCCCATACCGAAGTCAAAACGACGCAGAGCGATTGATGTGGAGCTTGTGCCGCTACCCAATGGACCTTTAGAATGCCGCCATGAAACGGTATCTGTTCATCATCGGAGCCCTCTGGCTCTGCTCGGGATCGGCGGCATTGTCAGCCTCGTCGTGTCCGCCCGGCTTCGATCTCTTGCAGAATTCGGATACCTGCGTCCGTGTCAGCGGGCGCGTTCGCGCGGAAACCATTCTCGGCTCCTCCCACAGGCGTAGCGAGGATACGAGTCGCATGAGGGCTACCGGAGAGGTTCGTCTCGATGTGCGCAAGCCGACGGAATACGGTCCGTTGCGTGCCGTGATCGGGGTGAAGGGCGCCAACCGTCTCGATTGAAAGAACCCTCGGCAAGGTTTCTCCTTGGCCGAGGGTTTGAGAGGCGCGTTGGCCTGAAGTTATTGCGGCTTCGTATCGCCGTAAGTCGCCGGGTTCGTCGTCTGCGAGCCGCTGGCATTCGGCACCGGCGGAACGGTTCCGATGGAGCCAGTCGCGGAAGGAGCCTGGAGGACCGGGTCGCTCGCCGTCGAGCCGTAGCTGCAAGGATTTGTCGCCTGCGAGCCGCTGCCGTTCGGCACGGGGGCGCAGGTGCCGCTCATACCGGGAGCGACCGTATTCATCCGGTCGGCGGGTGTCGCCGTGTTGCCATAGGAACCTGGGTTCGTCGCTTGAGAGCCGCTTGCGTTCGGCACCGGCGGCATAGTCTGAGCTATCGCACCAGCGGCACCGAATGCAAGCAGACCAACAGTCGTCAAAAGAATGCGTCGCATAACCTACTCCATGATGAAGCACGATGAGAATGAAATCGTGCCTTCGAGACCGGGGGCTAACGCAACCATTCGGACAAAGTTTCGGCGATTTCGAAGTTATCCCGCTGAGCGAACTTGGCAATACAGCCCTCGCAAGCTGTGCTGAAATGGCTTCCATCTAGGCCAATTCTCAAGCTTCAGGCATATGCGGTTCGCTCTGCCTTTTGCCTTCTACGAATACATGTCCGCGCAGTGCCGAGAGCATGTTTTGCAACGCCGCACAGCTTAACGATTCCTTTCGTCACTGTGCAGCTTAAGTTCACATTCACTCCTATAGGCTAATTCCTGTTCACGACCTCATCAGGAACAACGCCGCCATGGCCATTTTTCAAGCGTTCAATGCCGCAGGTGCGGGCTTCAACATGACAGACACGAGCAGCTCCGGCTGGACTTTCGTGGGGTTGAATCCATGGATCGATACGGTGATGACTTACGATAACGGAAGCCTCGCGAGCTACGATGTCTATGGCAGCACGATGGTGGACAGCTACCACGCCTGGTACTGGAGCAACGGCTACGACGTCATCATCGACGACCTGCTCTACGAGAATGGCGGCGCTGCGGTTCTCTCCATCAAGGACTTGAGCCTCTACACCAATGTGGACGGACTCGCGGACTACGCTTGGTACATGATGCTGAACGGCGCCAGCGACATTTTCTATGGCAACGACTATGCGGATGTGATCCGTGGCGGCAACGGCAACGACGATATCTATTCCTATGGCGGCGACGACATCCTGTTCGGCGATGCGGGCAGCGACAGGCTCTACGGCGGCTTGGGCGATGATGACCTCTACGGCGGAACGGGCCGCGATCTCCTGGTCGGCGATTTCGGCAGCGACTACTTGAGCGGCGGCCTGGACAGGGACACGCTTTATGGCGGCGCGGGCAAGGACTATTTCGTCTTCGACTCCACGCCCTCGACGGGCAATATGGACATCATCAAGGACTTCCGGCCCGTTGACGACACGATCATGCTCGACAACAATATCTTCACCCGCGTCGGCCGTGACGGCTGGCTCTCGGCAGCCGCCTTCAGGGTCGGATCGGCCGCACTGGATTCCAGCGATCGTATCATCTACCAGAAATCGACCGGCACACTGCTCTATGACCCGGATGGTGTCGGCGGAAAGTCCGCCATCAAGTTTGCCCAGGTCCAGGCCGGGCTGACGCTGACGAAGGCCGATTTCTTCATCCTCTGAAGCTCCCCGCCCCGTCATTCCATCCAGCAGCCCCGGTCCCAGCCGGGGTTTTTTTGCATCGTGCCATCTGCCCCCATACCCACCGGGCAGGGCCGTTAACCTGGCGTTAGGGCGCTATGCTACTAAAGCATAACAGACCTACATTATTACCACTCCTCTTTCGCATCGCACGTCCTTATATGCTGCATTGCACACGCAAGAACAAACGCCGCCGGTCACAGGGGCCGGCCTACTGAAGGAGTTCCCAATGTTCGTGTCCTACATGCTTGCTAAAGTCCGCGCCTATATGCGTTATCGCGACACTGTCCGTGAGCTCTCCATGCTCTCCGACCGTGAGCTCGACGATCTCGGCATCTCGCGCTTCCAGATCGACAGCATCGCTCGCGAAACCGCTGTCGCCTAAAAAATAGCTGCATCGCAGCAAAGGTCCTCGCCCGCTTCCAGCGGGCGTTTTCTTTTGTGCCGGGCGTTTGCCCGCTCAGGCCGAATTCTCCTTGATCGGAGCAAATTCGCTCGCTACTCCGTGCCCATGAGCACGATTGAACCCATTCACGTCATCGGCGGCGGCCTTGCGGGGTCGGAAGCGGCCTGGCAGATTGCCCAGGCTGGCGTTCCCGTCATTCTCCACGAGATGCGCCCGGTGCGCGGCACCGATGCCCACAAGACGGAAGGGCTAGCCGAGCTCGTCTGCTCCAACTCCTTCCGCTCCGACGACGCCGAGACCAATGCGGTCGGCCTGCTCCACCAGGAAATGCGCCGCCTCGGTTCGCTCATCATGGCCAAGGGCGACGCCAATCAGGTGCCCGCCGGCGGCGCGCTGGCAGTGGACCGCGATGGGTTCTCGGATGCGGTGACCGCAGCTCTCGAGGCGCATCCCCTCGTCACCATTGAGCGCGGCGAGATCGGCGGTATTCCGCCGGAGGAATGGTCCTCCGTCATCGTCGCAACGGGTCCCCTCACCTCGCCGGCTCTGGCAGAGGCGATCCTTGGTCTGACCGGTGAGACATCGCTCGCCTTCTTCGATGCCATCGCGCCCATCGTCTACCGCGAGTCCATCAACATGGACATCGCGTGGTTCCAGTCGCGCTACGACAAGGTCGGACCGGGCGGCACGGGCAAGGATTACATCAACTGCCCCATGACCAGGGAGCAGTACGAGGCCTTCATCGACGCGCTGATCGAGGGCGACAAGACCGAGTTCAAGGAATGGGAGGCCAACACCCCCTATTTCGACGGCTGCCTGCCTATCGAGGTCATGGCCGAACGTGGCCGCGAGACCCTGCGCCACGGCCCCATGAAGCCTGTCGGCCTCACCAACCCGCGCGATCCCGACGTGAAGGCCTATGCCATCGTGCAGCTGCGCCAGGACAATGCGCTCGGCACCCTGTTCAACATGGTGGGCTTCCAGACCAAGCTGAAATACGGCGCACAGACCGGCATCCTGCGCATGATCCCCGGCCTGGAGAACGCCGAGTTCGCGCGTCTCGGCGGCATTCACCGCAACACCTATCTCAACTCGCCAAAGCTTCTCGATCCGACGCTGCGCCTGAAAGCCATGCCGCGCCTGCGCTTCGCCGGCCAGATCACCGGCTGCGAGGGCTATGTGGAGAGCGCGGCGGTGGGTCTCATGACCGGACGCTTCGCCGCCGCCGAGCGGCTGGGCCGTCCCATCCAGCCCCTGCCGCACACCACGGCGCTCGGCGCGCTCATCAACCACATCACGGGCGGCCACATCGAGACCATCGATGAGGGCCCGCGCTCCTTCCAGCCGATGAATGTCAATTTCGGCCTCTTCCCGCCGCTCGATGTCGCGCCGAAAGCGGAAGACGGCAAGCGCCTGCGCGGCGCGGCCAAGACGATGGCGAAGAAGAAGATGCTCACGGATCGCGCGCGGGAGGATCTCACTGCCTGGATGGCTGCGGGCGAAATGCCGGCGGCTGCAGAGTAACTTGCTCTGCCGGCATGGCCGTCCCCGGACTTGATCCGGGGACGGCCATCCACGTCTTCTCACCGATAGCCCTCATCCTGAGGGATCGCGCAGCGATCGTCTCGAAGGACGAGGGCGTCTCCAGAGCTCTCTGGACAATCCTTCGAGACGCAGCCTAAAGGCTGCTCCTCAGGATGAGGTCGGTGGGGTGGAAATGAAGGCGTGGATTCCCGGAACAAGTCCGGGGATGACGCTGTGAAGACGGCTTGTTCCTAAAACGGCCCGCGCCAGAGCACCCAGATCTTCCGCCATTGCGGAAGATCCACCATCGTGTTGAGCGGATCGTAGTCGCTCCGTTCCATCGCCTTGAGATATGGCTCCACGAGAGAAAGCTGCCGAAAGGCTGGCTCGGCGGCTGAAAGAATCTTCGGACGCAGGGTTCGCACATTGGCGAGGTGCCTGCGGGCGACGGCGCGCAGATCGGCAAGCGCCCCTTTCAACCCAGGCCCACCACGTCCCGTCACCACATCGTCGCGAACGACGCCATGACGTCCGAGAATATCGGTCGGAACGTAGAGCTGGCCCTGCCGCGCATGGATCGGGAAGGCGCGCAGCAGACCCGTGATCGCATAGGCCACGCCCGCATGACCCGCGGCATCCGCGGTCCCCGGATCCTTGCCGTCATTGAGGATGATGCTGGCGAGCTGGATCAGGCTCGATGACGTTTCCCCGCAATAGCCTTCGAGATCGTTCAAAGAGGGCATGGGATCGTCGTAGAGATCGAACATCCGCGCATCGATCAGATTCACGAATGTCTGCCGGGGCAGGCGGAACTTGACGATGGTATCGTCGAGGGCGGCAGCAACCGGGTTGGCCCGCACATCGCCCCTCGCCTCGCCCTGCAACGCATCGCGCCACCATTGCAGGCGGATCTCGCCGAGCATCGGCTCGCGCACGGATTCCCTGACACGGGCGATCTCGTAGTTGAAGGCGTAGAGAGCATGGAGATAGCCGCGCTTATCCTCCGGCGCGAAGAGGCTCGCCCAATACCGGTCGGAATCCGCCTCGCGGACGAGCGCTTCGCAATGGGCGAAGTTGGATGGTGCCTCAGCCATATCAGCCAACGGCGATCAGGGCGGCGGCGACCTTGCGGTTCTCGGCCAGGAGAATGTTGTAGGTGCGCGCGGCAGCCCCCGTCTGCATGACGTCGAGGCCGATGCCGGCCTCGCGGAATCGCTCGCGGAAGACATTGGGAAGCGCCGCAATGTCGACGCCTGTGCCGAGAAGCAGCAGTTCGATCTCGCCAGCCTCGGCGATGATCGGCTCCAGCGCCTCGTCCGTCAGCTCTACGATGGAGGCCACCGGCCAAGCCTTGATGCCGGACGGCAACGCAAGAACCGACCCGCGATGGGACATTTCCGCGAAGCGGAACCCGCCGTTGCCGTAGGCATCGATCGGGTAGCGCCCGGGAACGAAACCATCATAGAGACGGCCTGTCATGACCTTACTCCGCCGCGACGGCCTTGCCTTCCGATACCTTCACGCTCTCGGAGCTGCGCAGGCCGATATAGATCAGCATGGGTGACGAGATGCAGATCGCCGAATAGGTACAGATCACCACGCCGTAGAGCATGACCTGGGCGAAACCCTGGATCGCCTGACCGCCGAACAGCACCAGCGCGAGCAGCGAAAGCGCCGTGGTCACCGCCGTCATGATCGTGCGGGACATGGTGTGGTTGATCGACAGATTCAGAAGCTCTTCTGTCGGCATGGTCTTGTAGCGGCGCATCAGCTCGCGTGTACGATCGAACACCACCACGGTCTCGTTAAGCGAATAGCCGACGATGGTGAGGATCGCCGCGATCGAGGTCATGTTGAACTCGTGCCGCGTGATCACGAAGAAGCCGATGGTAAGCACGATGTCGTGCAAGGTGCCGATGATCGAGGCCACCGCCAGCTCACGCTCGAAGCGGAACCAGAGATAGAACAGAACCGCGAGAACCGAGAGAACGATACCGATAGTTCCGGACTGCACCAGCTCGCCGGATACGCGCGGACCGACCGTCTCGACGCGGCGGAAATCATACTCGGCGCTGAACGTATCGCGCGCCTTCTGCACCACCGCCGTCTGCGCGGCCTCGCCGCCTGCTTGAGTCGGGAAGCGCAGCGAGACCTCGCCGACTGCACCGAATTCCTGCACCTCCACCTCGCCGAAGCCGAAGCCCTCTGCGGTCTGGCGGATCTGGGCGACATTGGCCTGGCCGGACTTGGCCTGGATCTCCATGAGCGTGCCGCCCGTGAAATCGATGCCGAAGTTCAGGCCCATGGTCATGAGCATGATCGCCGTCGCAATGGAGATCACCGCCGACAGCGGGAACGAGAAGCGCCGGAAGCGCATGAAGTCGAAATGGGAGTTTTCGGGCCAGAGGCGAATGAGGCGCACTGTACGCACTCCTTAGAACGGAAGGACTTTGGGACGCGTCCACTGATACCAGAGCGCAATCATCATGCGCGTGAGGGTCACAGCGGTGAGAACCGTGGTCAGGATGCCGAGAATGAACACGACCGCGAAGCCGCGCACGGGACCGGAGCCGAGGAAGAACAGGATCACGGCGGCGATCGCCATGGTGCTGTTCGAGTCCACGATGGTCGCGAAGGCGCGGTCGAAGCCGGCCTGAATGCCGGAGACGATAGAGCGGCCCGACCTCACCTCTTCGCGGATGCGCTCGTAGATCAGCACGTTCGAATCCACTGCCGTGCCTATGGTGAGCACGATGCCCGCGATGCCCGGCAGCGTCATCGTGGCTTCTAGCACGGACATGAGGCCGAGGATGAGGCCCACATGGACGAGGAGCGCGATGTTGGCGATGAAGCCGAACACGCCGTAGGTGGCGAACATGAAGATCACGACGAAGATGGCGGCCACATAGGTAGCCATCTTGCCCGCCTCGATGGAGTCGCGGCCAAGGCCGGGACCGACGGTGCGCTCTTCCACGATGGTGAGCTTGGCGGGAAGCGCGCCGGAGCGCAGCAGAACCGCGAGGTTGTTGACCTGCTCCAGGGTGAAGCTGCCCGAGATCTGGCCCGAACCACCGGTGATCGGTGACTGGATCGTCGGCGCCGAGATCACGCGGTTATCGAGGACGATCGCCAGTTGCCGCCCGAGATTTTCCGTGGTCGCCTGCCCGAAGCGCTGCGCGCCGCGGATATTGAAGCGGAAGTTCACGATGGGCTGACGGGTCTGGGAATCGAAAGCCGGCTGCGCATCGGTGAGGTCGCCGCCTTGGGCGATGACCCGGCGGTCCACGGGCACCCGCTGGCCGCCCATGTCTTCCATGGGAAGCATATCGACATCCGTCGCGCCGGCCTGAGCCAGCAGGCGGAATTCGAGATTGCCCGTCTCGCCGAGCAGCGCCTTCAGCTGCTGCGGGTCCTGAAGGCCGGGAACCTGGACGAGAACGCGGTCCGCGCCTTGGCGCTGGATGCTCGGCTCCGTCGTCCCGGTGGCATCGATACGGCGGCGGATGACCTCGATGGATTGATCGACGGCGCGGCGCACGCGCTCATTGATGCCGGCTTCCGTGTAGGTCAGCGTGATCACGCCTTCCGGCGTGGTATTGATCTCAATGGAGTTGTTTCCGGTCTGGCCCAGCACGGCACTACCGACGGGCTGCGCCAATTCCCTCAGGCGCGGCATCAACCGGTCACGGTCTGCTGCATCCGGAACCCGGATCTGCACGCCCCGCTGAACGGTCTGAATGCCGTTCTGAGACGAAGCGCGGGCATCCCTCAGGATACGGCGGACGTCGTCGCGCAGAATCGTGATCTGGCCGCGCAACAGGTCCTGTGCATCCACTTCGAGCAGGACGTGCGAGCCGCCCTGCAGGTCGAGACCGAGAACGATGGCGCGGGACGGCACTAGCCAGGATGGAACCCAGCTGGGAACGGCGGCTAGATAGGCCTTGCGCTGCTCAGGCGACATCATGCTCGGCACGGCCAGGACAAGGCCGATGATGATGACCGCCAAGGTCAGGAAGATCTTCGATTTCGAGAAGCGCAGCATCGTCCGCTCAACCTTTCTCAAACACTTTGCCACGCCTCGAACAGCGCGGCGAACCGGTCCCCGGAAGCCGAGGACCGGTAAACTCGTTAGGCCTTCACCGGCTCGCTCTTGGAGCGGACCTCGGAGATCATGGCGCGGGCCACCTTCACCTTCACGTTATCGGCGATCTCGACCTCGATATCGGCCGAATCCTCGAGCACCTTCGACACCTTGCCGATGATGCCGCCCGAGGTGACGACGGTGTCGCCGCGACGCACATTCTTGATCATTTCCTGGTGAGCCTTCACCCGGCGCTGCTGGGGACGGATGATCAGGAACCACATGATGATGAAGATGAGCACAAACGGAGCAAAATTCGTGATCAGGGACATCGTGTCACCCCCGGCGGGGGCCCCTTGTGCGAAAGCGGGGGAAATGAACAAGCGGCTCTCCATGGATAAAGGCGCGAGGCGGGCCTCATCGGTCCCACCCGCGCCATACGGGATTAGAAGTGGCGGGACTATACCCATCGACTCCGCGAAATCAATGAAGTTGGAGGGCTTTCCCAAGCCTCTTATCCTGTTTGGACCGCCTGATGCATGGACCACGGGCGTCTTTTCGGGCTAATCACGGGTTGTTCACCGGTTCTTGATCCATGTCCCAGCTGCCCGCCGACCTCACCTCCCCCGAATCCATTGCCGTTTTGAAGCGTATCGCCGACGCACTGGAGCGCCTGGTGCCTCCGGCGGTCCCTCAGGCAGACCTGAAGGCGGCGGACGCCTTCGTCTGGCACGCGGTGGGGCGCAAGCTCTCTCCCGTTCCCAAGGTAAACCGGGTCGAGATGAACCTTCTCCGGGGCATCGACCGGGTTCGCGACCAGCTTGCCGAGAATACCGGGCGCTTCGCCAAGGGCCTGCCGGCCAACAACGCCCTGCTCTGGGGCGCGCGGGGCATGGGCAAATCCTCTCTCGTGAAGGCGGTCCATGCGGAGATCAACGCAACGAAGATCGCGGGCGCCTTGCCCCTCAAGCTCATCGAGATCCACCGGGAGGATATCGAGACCCTGCCCGACCTCATGAGCCTCCTGCGCGCGGACCCGCATCGCTTCATCATCTTCTGCGACGACCTCTCCTTCGACGCGGACGATACCTCCTACAAGTCCCTCAAGGCGGTTCTGGAAGGTGGCATCGAGGGACGGCCGGACAACGTGATCTTCTACGCCACCTCCAACCGCCGCCACCTGCTGCCTCGCGACATGATGGAAAACGAGCGCTCGACCGCCATCAATCCCGGCGAGGCCGTTGAGGAAAAGGTCTCGCTCTCGGACCGTTTCGGCTTGTGGCTGGGCTTCCATAAGTGCAGCCAGGACGAATATCTCGACATGGTCTTCGGCTATGTGGACCACCTGGGCCTGCAAGGCGAGCGGGAGGCCATCCGCGCCGAAGCGCTGGAATGGGCCACGACCCGCGGCGCACGTTCGGGCCGCACGGCCTGGCAGTTCATTCAGGATCTGGCGGGACGGCTGGGCAAGGCGATCTGAGCCTTATCGCACTGAGCATTCTTACTCCCGCACGTCATCACCGGCCTTGTGCCGGTGATCCCGATTGCGTGAAGCGCCATACCTTTCCGATCGGGATGGCCGGGACAAGCCCGGCCATGACGTGAGAGTTAATCGCCCGCAATTACACCATGCCAAAAAGCAAAAGGACGGTGGCTGAGCTCCACCGTCCCCTTACTTGACCAGCCTTCGAATTCCGAAAGCCGGCCTAATCTTGTTACCGCAATCAGTCGGCGAGATGCTTCATCGGGTCGACAGGAGTCGCGCCCTTGCGGATCTCGAAGTGCAGCTGCGGCGAGGTCACGTTGCCGGTCTGGCCGGAGGTCGCGATCACCTGGCCGCGCTTCACCTGCTCGCCGCGCTTCACGTTGAGCGAGCCGTTGTGGGCGTAGGCCGAGACGAAGCCGTTCTCGTGGCGGACGAGGATGAGGTTGCCATAACCCTTCACCTCGCTGCCAGCATAGGTCACCGTTCCGGCCTCGGCGGACTTCACGGGAGTACCTTCCGGCACGGCGATGTTGATGCCTTCGTTGCCGCCATTGGCACCGAAGCCTGCGATGACGCGACCACGGGCCGGCCAGCGGAAGTCACCGACGGAGACGCTTGCGGTCTGCTCGGGTTCGGCCACGGGAGCCTTGGCTTCCGGCTGAGGAGCGGGTGCCACGGCCTGAGGCACGACGGGAGCGGGCTTTACAGGCTGCGCCGCGGGCAGTGCCGCGACCTGCTGGGGATGCTGCGGCTCGAGAGGACGCGGCGCGGAAACCAGCGGCTCGGGAGTGGCGGATGCCACCTGCGGCAAGGGGGCGGGCTTCAGCGGAGCGGGAGCCTGCATGGGAGCTGTCATACCGGGGCGGGTACGCGCGGCGGGCTGGACCGCGACCGGCTGCTCGTTCACGGCAACCTTGGTCTGATCGACAAAGCGAACCTTCGGCTGCGCGGCCGGCTGGGCCATGGGCACCGGGCGCGGCTGCTGCATCATGGGAGTGGGGGATTGTGCGGCGGCCATGCGGGTCGGCTGGGACAGGGGCTGAGCCTGAACCGGGGGAAGCGCCTGGGCCTGCACGGAAGAGGTCGGCATCGGAGCCGCCGCATAGGACGGAGTGGACTGGGACGCGGTCGGCGTACCGGGCGCCACGCGCTCGCTATTGGCGAAAGGATTGGAGAACGGGTTCTCTGAGAACCTCATGCTATCTCCGCTGCAGGCTGCCGCAGCACTTCCGATCAAACTGACCAACGCGATCCGCGACACCGCAACCCAATGCCCGGAACCCACACGCAAACGCATGACTCAAAACCCCAACCGCACGCAACTCGATGGGGCTATTAAAAGCCTGTTCAGGTTAAGCAACGGTTGACGACGCGAATTTTGTCGTAACTGTGTCAGAAAATTTTTTGGCGCCCTCGGTCAAAGAGTCGCCGCGACACCGGTGAGGAGCGGCGAGATCCGCAGGCTGCCGCCGATATATTGGTTGCATTCGCCGTCCGCGAGGCGTTCGATCTGGAGGAGATGCGGCCCATCCTCCTGTGTGACGGCTCCGACGATGCGCCCGCCCGGACCGATCAGCGACGTCAGGTTGCCTGGAATTTCAGGCCTCGCCCCATTCAGGAGAATACGGTCGAACCGCTCACGCACGCGCGTCGCAAGCCCATCGCCCACTTCCATTTGGACCTTGCCCGCCTCGACGATCTGAAGATGCTGAGCCGCGCTCGCGGCCAGCGTGTTGAAACGCTCGACCGTCGTCACCTCCGCGCCGAGCTTTGCAAGAAGCGCGGTGACGTAACCCGTTCCGGTGCCGACTTCGAGGATGCGCTGGCCGGGCTCGACGCGCAAAGCCAGGAGCATGGCCGCAACCGTTTGCGGGCTGGTCATGGTCTGGCCGCAGGGAAGCGGCAGGGCGACATCGGTGCGCGCGAGATCGCGGAAGCGGCGCGGTGCAAAGACATCCCTCGGCACAAGCTCCATCGCCCTTAAAAGAGCGATATCGCGAATGCCTTTCGCACGCAGGGAAAGAACGAAGGACGCAACGCCGATGGCCTCTTCCTCGTTGCGCAACTCCGCATCCGATGAATAAGGCATCTGGCTCATCGCGCCCTCACCATGGTTAGTCGAAAGCCTGCGCGTAACGCGTCAATGTCGGCTCGTCGGTCATGTCGATCCGCAAAGGCGTGACGGAGATGCGCCGGTTCGCGAGCGCCCAGAGATCCGTGCCGTTGCCGGGCGTGAAGGGCCTTCGGTCGAAGGCGATCCAGTAATAGGGATTGCCGCGCCCATCCTGCCGCGCATCCAGGTGCAGAAGCTCCTGCGTGCGCTGCCCCTGATTGACCACCGCCGTGCCTTCGACCTCGCCGGGCTCGCAGTCGGGGAAGTTGACGTTGACGAGGACGCCCTTGTCGATGCCCGCATCGAGAATCTTAGCAATGATCTTGGGACCGTGATGCTCTGCGCATTGCCAGCGCAGGTCATTGCGGCTCTTCGGACCATAGGCCTGCGAGAGCGCGATGGAGGGGATGCCGAGCAGCGTGCCTTCGATAGCACCCGCAACCGTGCCGGAATAGGTGACGTCCTCGGCGGCATTCTGCCCGCGATTGACGCCGGAGAGAACGAGGTCGGGCTTGTGCTCGCGCATCAGTTCGCGAACGCCCATGATCACGCAATCGGTGGGCGTTCCCTTCACGGCGAAATGCCGGTCTGAAATCTCGCGAAGACGCAAGGGATCGTTGAGCGAAAGCGAATGCGCGACGCCGCTCTGATCCGTCTCGGGGGCCACCACCCACACGTCGTCGGAGAGAGCGCGTGCAATAGTCTCCAGGGTCTTCAACCCTGGAGCATGAATGCCGTCATCGTTGGTGCAGAGAATGCGCATGTTATGCCTGACGCTCGATGCGGGTGACGCCGCCCATATAGGGTTGCAGTACGGCAGGCACGGTAACGCTGCCGTCCTCGTTCTGGTAATTCTCCAGAACCGCGACGAGCGTGCGGCCGACCGCAAGGCCGGAACCGTTGAGCGTATGCACGAAGCGCGGCGACTTCTCGGACGGGGTGCGGTAGCGCGCGTTCATGCGGCGCGCCTGGAAATCGGAGCAGACCGAGCAGCTCGAAATCTCGCGATACATGCCCTGCCCCGGCAGCCACACCTCGATGTCGTAGGTCTTGGTGGAGGAGAAGCCCATGTCGCCTGTGCACAATGTCATCGTGCGGAACGGAAGCTCCAGTTTCTTGAGCACGTTTTCCGCGCAGGTGAGCATGCGCTCATGTTCGTCGGCGGACGTCTCCGGCGTCGTGATCGACACGAGCTCGCATTTCACGAACTGATGCTGGCGGATCATTCCGCGCGTATCGCGACCGGCGGAGCCTGCCTCGGCGCGGAAGCTCGGGGTAAGCGCCGTGAAACGCAAGGGCAGCTCTTCCTCGGAGAGGATCTGCTCGCGCACGAGATTGGTGAGCGTAACCTCCGCCGTCGGGATCATGCCGTAGCGGGTGTCTTTGATCATCTTGGCGATGGTATCGCGCGGCTGGCATTCAAGGGCAGCACTCACGATCTGCTCAAGCGAATTGCCGGGGAAAGACCAGAACTGATCGTCCTCGAATTTCGGCAGCTGCGCGGTGCCGAACATGGCCTCGTCGCGCACCAGCAGCGGCGGGTTCACTTCAGTGTATCCATGCTCATTGATGTGCAGGTCGATCATGAACTGGCCGAGCGCGCGCTCCATGCGCGCGAGCTGGCCCTTCAGAACCACGAAGCGCGAGCCGGACAGCTTGGCGGCGGTCTCGAAATCCATGAGGCCCAGCGCCTCGCCGATCTCGAAATGCTGCTTGGCGCTGTTGATCGTCGGCGGCGTGCCGATGCGGTGGCGCTCCACATTGCCGTGCTCATCCGAGCCGACCGGCACATCCTCCTTCGGGATGTTCGGGAGGGAGCTCAGCACATCGAACAGGGCCTTTTCCGCAAAGCGCTCGGCTTCCTCAAGGGCGGGCATCGATTCCTTGATGGTCGCGACCTCGGCCATCAGCTCCTGCGCGCGAGCCTCTTCCTTCTTCGCTTTGGCCTGGCCGATCTCCTTGGACATGGCATTGCGGCGCTCGGTGGCGGCCTGCAGCGCGGAGATCGCGCTCTTGCGGGCATCGTCGAGGGCGATCAGCTTCGCGGACAGAGGCTCCATGCCCCGGTTCAGGAGGCCTTTGTCGAAAGCCGCGGGGTTTTCGCGGATGGAACGGATGTCGTGCATGGGACTGACTCGGATCTGCTTGATAACGCGGCCCTGCCCTTAGCACAGACCGCTCCTTTATTCACGCCAAGGATAGCGGCCTTTTGGAAGCTCTTTGGGAGCCTACCCTTCCGCCGCCCGCGCCGCCTCGGCTTCCGCGCGCTTCCTCTCAACCATGCGGACGGAGAAGATGGACGCCTCGTAAAGAAGCAAGGTGGGGACCGCAAGGGCGAACTGGCTGATCACGTCCGGCGGGGTCAGAACCGCCGCGAGGATGAAGACGAACACGATCGCATAGCGCCGCTTGCTCTTCAGGAACTCCGAATCGATGATCCCGGCCCGGGCCAGCAGGGTCAGGATCACAGGGAGCTGGAAGCAGATGCCGAAGGCGAAGATCAGGGTCATGATTAGCGACAGGTACTCGCTGACCTTGGGCAGAAACTCGATGGCCGGCGTGGTATCGGTAGCCAATTGCTGCATGCCGACAGAGAAACGCATGAGCAGCGGCATGGCGACGAAATACACGCAGGCGGCGCCGACGGCGAAGAGAACTGGCGTCGCGACGAGATACGGCACGAAGGCGCGCCGCTCGTTCTTGTAGAGCCCCGGCGCCACGAACTTGTAGACCTGACCGGCGATGACGGGGAATGCGAGGAAGCCCGCGCCGAACGCCGCCACCTGGATCTGCGTGAAGAGATATTCGAGGCCGTGCGTATAGACCAGATGCGCCCTTTCAGGCGAACCGACCGCGTATACGTAAGGCCACACGAGAATATTGTAGATGTACTTCGCGCCGGCAAAGCAGATGAAGAACATCAGCACGAACGCGATCAGCGCCTTGATCAGGCGCGAGCGCAGTTCGGTCAGATGCTCGATCAAAGGCGCGCGCGATGCCTCGACCTCATCCTCTTCAACGGCCATGGTCATCCGACTTTCGCGTCCGATTTGTCCTGAGAATTGGCTGGGGCTGTTTCGTCAGCGGCAGGCATCTCCTGCGCCGCAGCCATCTTGCGAGCCTCGATCTCCGCCTCGCGGCGAAGCGATTCCTGGATCTCCGCAGCCGGGTCGTCCATGGGTGGGGGCGGCAACTCGACCAGCGGATCGGCCGGCGCGGGCACCCTACCCTCCACGATGGCCTGGATAGAGGCATCGCCCGAGGGCTCGACAGGCTCAGGCTTGTCCGCCGTGACCGGAGCCTCGACGGAGGTCTTCAGCTCGTCGCGGATGCTCTGGATCGGGTTGAAGGGCTTGCCCTGCATGGACGTGACGGAGTCATTCACGCCCTGGATCTGCTTCTTCACATCGTCGAGCTCGGCTTCGCGCATGGCCTCGTTGAACTGGCCCTGGAATTCCGCCGCCATACGGCGCAGCTTTCCCGTCACCTGTCCGACCGTGCGCAACGCACGCGGCAGGTCCTTCGGGCCAATTACGATCAGCGCGACCGCGCCGATCACCATGACCTCACCCCAGCTCATGTCCAACATGGCGTGGCCTCGACCCTGCCTTTACGCATGGCAGCCCCGAAGGCTGCCGACAAAAACTCAACCGACCTTATGGTCCGTCGTGGCGGCATTCGTGGGCGTGCCGACCTGATGATCGATGTTGCGCACCGGCTCGACGGGCTCGACCGGCTTCGCAGGCGTGTCGTCCTCGGACATGCCCTTCTTGAAGGCTTTGATGCCCTTGGCGACATCGCCCATCATGTCGGAGATCTTGCCGCGTCCGAATAACAGGACAACGATCAGACCGACGACGATCCAATGCCAAATACTCGCGCCACCCATGGCAATCCTCCTGCGCCTCGATGAGGCGCGGCTTCGAAATGTAAACTTGCGGCCAACCTATGCGTCGGACGCGGCGAAAACAAGGACATCCTTTGGATCAACCTTGACCCCGATATCCTGTCCTTCCTTCAATCCAACGTGATCGTGAACCCTGGCCTGCAAAGGCCTGTCCACGCCTTGAACGTCAATATGGACCAAATCGACTTCCCCGAGAAAGCGACGAGACACCACACGTCCCGCCAGGCAGAAGCCTGGCGGTTTCAGCTTGATGCCCTGCGGACGCACGCAAACGACCGCCGGCCCGTCGCTGAGCCCGGGTGCCAGGAAGATGCCCACCGGGGAGCTGACCTGACCGTTGCGCACCACGCCTTCGATCTCGTTGAAGTCGCAGAAGAAACGGGCTGCGAAGAGGCTGACTGGTTTCCGGTAGATCTCCTCCGCCTCGCCCTGCTGAATAATGGAGCCGGCGCGCATGAGCACGATCCGGTCCGCGATCCGCATGGCCTCTTCCGGGTCGTGGGTCACGACGATTGTCGTAGCGCCGGTTTCTCTCAGGATTGCGACAGTCTCGTCGCGGATCGCATCGCGCATGCGGCGGTCCAAGTTCGAGAACGGCTCGTCCATCAAGAGCACACCCGGACGCGGCGCGATGGAGCGGGCGAGCGCTACACGCTGCTGCTCGCCGCCCGACAATGTATGTGGATATTCGTTGGCGTAATGCTCAAGGCCGACGCGGGAGAGCGCGCGGCGCGCGGCGACATCGGCCTCGAAGGCCGAGAGATCCTTCAGTCCGAACTTCACGTTCTGAAGAATCGAGAGATGCGGAAACAGAGCGTAGTCCTGAAACATGAGGCCGATGCCCCGCCGCTCAGGCTCAACGAAGGCCCTCGATCCGCTGACCTCCAGCCCATCCATGAGGACGCGACCGGAGGTCGGCACCTCGATCCCCGCCGCTATGCGCAGCAGCGTAGTCTTGCCGCAGCCGGAATGACCCAGCAGGCACACGAGTTCGCCCGGCTCGACCGTGAGAGATACGCCCTTGAGCGCTTCCGTGGAATGATAGGTCTGGACGATGTTCTCGAAGGTCAGCTGGGCCGGGATCGATGCCCCCGCCGTGCCTCGCAAACCCCAGCGGGGCAGACGGAAGCGGTCGCGGGCTCCTGAGCCGCCGCTCATTCTTCGCTGGCCTCTGCCTCGCCGGTCTCCGTCTGGTGCATATCGAGGGGTTCCTGGAACAGGTCGTCCTGGTCGAGCGGATCCTCGTCCTCTCGCAGAGCATCGGCATCGGAGGGCACCGGCACCGTGAGGTCCGAGGGAACGCGGCCTTCAATGAAGCCTGCACCTTTCAGCTCTTCAAGGCCCGGCAGGTCCTCGATGGCGTCGAGGCCGAAATGCTCAAGGAAAGCCGGAGCCGTACCATAGGTGACCGGGCGGCCCGGTGCCTTGCGGCGGCCGCGCAGGCGGATCCAGCCGGTCTCCAACAGGAGATCGAGGGTGCCTTTCGAGGTCGCCACACCACGGATCTCTTCGATCTCGGCGCGGGTCACCGGTTGGTGATAAGCGATGATCGACAGGGTCTCCATGGCCGCGCGGGAGAGCTTGCGCTGCTCCACCACGTCGCGGGCCAGCACGAAGGACAGATCGCTCGCAGTGCGGAAAGCCCATTTTCCGGCGACACGTACAAGGTTGACGCCACGCAGGGCGTAAAGCTCTTCGAGATCGGTCAGGATCTTCCCGATATCAGCGCCTTCCGGCAGGCGTCCGCCCAACTCGTCGGCACCAAGAGGTTCGGCGGATGCGAAGAGAAGCGCCTCGGCGATGCGCATGGCTTCGCCGTGGTCGGGCACATGAGTTTCCACGGAAGCCTCGGCTTCCGCCACATCAGCGGTTTCGTCCATCATCCTTGGGCTCCTGTTTCGGCTGGGTCCTCGGCGGGCTTGACCCAGACCGGAGCGAAAGCTTCGTCCTGCCTCATAGTCAGCTTGCCCTCGCGCACCATTTCGAGCGTCGCGGACAAGGCGGAGGCCATGACGGTCGACCTCATGGAGGGCTCGACCATGTATTCCATCAGGTAAGTATCCAGCGTGACCCAATCGCTCAAGTGCCCGACCAGCCGCTCCAGGGCATCGCGGGCGTCGATCAGGGACCAGACATTACGCTTATGCAGGGAAACGCGGCTGTTGAACTGTACCTGGCGCTGCTGGGCATAGGCCTTCAGCAGATCGTAGAGGGAGGCCTCGTAGCGGGCATCCCGGTGGATCACGACCGGCTCGGGCGAGCCCCTAGCGAAAATGTCGCGACCAAGGATCGAGCGCTCACCCAGCTTCTGGGCGACCTCGCGGATCGCCTCCAGGCGGCGCAGGCGCAAGGCAAGCGCGGTCGCCAGATCCTCGGCGCTCGGCTCCTCGCCCTTCGGGGGCTCGGGCAGCAGGAGACGTGACTTCAGGTATGCGAGCCAAGCCGCCATGACGAGGTAATCGGCCGCAAGCTCCAGGCGCATGCGGCGCGCTTCCTCGATAAAGGCGATGTATTGCTCGGCGAGCGCGAGGATCGATATGCGATGCAGGTCCACCTTCTGGCGGCGGGCGAGCTCGAGCAGAAGGTCAAGCGGCCCCTCGAAGCCGTCCACATCCACAAGGAGCGCGGGTTCGGTCTCGCCCCGCTCGGCGGCGGGTTCTGTATCCTCGAAGGGTAAGGGCTTGGCCATAAATGATACTCAACGCGTTGGGCGTAACCTTGGAGCCCTCAGGCGATCATCGCAAGGGCGGCGTCGAGTCTTGCACGGGCATCCACAGGATCGAGCGGCTCCGGCTCGTGCCTGATGCGCGCTAGAGCAGCATCGGCCCGGCGAAGCGCCTCACCCTCGAGAACCGGGGTGCCCTCGGCCACCTCGTTCATTTCCTCCATATCGCCATTGCAATGGAGCGCCATATCCACGCCTGCCGCAAAGGCAGCCTCGGTCTTCTCCCGGAAAGTGCCCGACAAGGCCTTCATGGAAAGGTCATCCGTCATGACGAGACCGTCATAGCCGATATGTCCGCGGATGATCTCCTTCATGATCACCGGCGAGGTGGTGGCGGACCGCTCGGGGTCGAGCGCCGTGTAAACCACGTGGGCTGTCATCGCGAGGGGCATGTCGGTGAGCATGCGGAAGGGTGCGAAATCGTGCCTCTCCAGTTCTTCGCGAGTGGCATCGACCACAGGCAGCGACAGGTGGCTGTCTGCACCTGCGCGGCCATGGCCCGGGATATGCTTCACCACGGGCAGGACGCCGCCCGCGATCAATCCCTCGGCGGCGGCACGGCCCAATACAGCGACCTTGTCCGGCGTCTTGCCGTAGGCGCGGTCGCCGATCACATCATGGGCCCCCGGCGACGGCACATCGAGAACCGGCAGGCAATCCACATTGATGCCGACGGAACGCAGATCATGAGCGATCAGGCGGGCGCCTAGCCGCGCCAGTTCCCTTTGGACCAGAGGATCGTTAGCATTGATGCGGCCATAGGCGGCTCCGGCCGGGTACTTCGGCCAATGGGGAGGCCCCATGCGCTGCACCCGCCCGCCTTCCTGATCGATAAGGATCGGCGCATCCTCGCGCCCGACCGCTTCCCTAAGGGAGGCGCAGAGCGCCTTCACCTGATCGGGCGTGCCAATATTGCGGCGAAACAGAATGAATCCCCAGGGAGCCGCCTCTTTGAAGAAGGCAACTTCGTCGGGGGTCAGCTCGAGGCCGGAACAGCCAGCAATAAAGGCGCGGGTTTTCATGCCCGCGCCTTACGTCCCTTAGTTACAAGGGTCAAGAAGTCTTCTCAGTCAAGCTGGCCCGATATTTCAGGCCAGACTTAATTCTTTCAGCTCAGTTCTTGGCAACGAAGCACTGGCCGCCCTGCCCCTGAAGCTTGGAGCAGAGGGAAGAGGCTTCCTCCCGCGACATCGGTCCGACGCGCACGCGGTAGATCTCTTTTCCGTTCACCTCGGCCTTGCGGATCAGAGAGGGCATGCTTTCGAGATCCGAGTACTTGCGCTGGTACGAGGAATAAGCCGTCTCAGCCGCCCCCTCGGAATTGGCAAGGCCCAGCTGGACAGAGAAGCCGCCGGTCACGGTCGTGGTGGCCTCAGGCATAGCCTGCGCCGGAGCGACAGCCACCGGCTGAGCCGAAGCGACCCGCTGCGGCGCGGGCGTGGCAGCTGGCGTGGCGGGCGCTGCCGTTGGCGTGGCCGCGACAGGAATGGGCTTCGGCGCCGCCGCAGGTGTAGAGGATGCGGGCCTGGGCTGAGCGGAAGCCATCTGCGGCGGGGTCGCCTGGGCAGCCTCCGGCAGGGTCAGGGTCGGGACCGGCGCTGGGCCATTGGAGCGCGCGGGCGCAGCATGGGCCTCGGGTGCGGCTCCTGCGACAGTGCCGTCGGGACGGATCGTCACCGTGCGGACCTTGCGGGGCTCGCCGAGGTTCAAGCTGTTGCCGTTCTGACGATGCGCGCCGTGAGCGGTCGCGCCGGTAGCATCGGCCACGGCGCTGCCGCCATTGTTGCGAACGGCCTGGCCAACATCGACCGGCTGCTCCTCGCGGTTCACGATCTTGGTCTCGGATTGCTGAGCGCGCTCGTAGATCTGCTTGTTCTGGTTCGGGATTTCGACCCCGCCCGGATTTTGCGGCTCTACCTTCACCGGCTCGGTATTCGCTACAACGAGGGGCGGTTCACCACCTGCGCCGACCGAGGTGCCGCTGAACAGATAGGCTCCGCCGCCGCCGATCACGATGGCACCGACGACCGCGCCCATGGCAAGGAGGCCCTTGCGGGACCGAGGCTTTTCTACAGGCGGATAATTCAGGCGCTCCGGCTGGCCATAGCCCTGGTCATCATAGCCCTGACCATTGTCGTCGTAGTAATCGTCGGCATAGGCCTGATTGTCGTACGAACCTGCCTGGGCAGCCTGAGCCGGCTGCTGATAGGCATGAACCTGGGCGCTGGTGGGCGCCTGGGGCTGAGCGTATTGATCGAGCTCGAAATCGGACACCTCGAACGCGGGCTGACGGGCTGGAGCCTGCGCCGGACGCGCTCCGGGTGTCATAGTGTCGCGGGTCGCAAAAAGATCGTCGATAGGCGAGGTCTGCTGACGCGGCGTGGCTGCACCGTCAGTAGCCAGAATGGCCTGAAATGGGTCGTCCTGCCCTACGATTCTGGCCAATTCGGCCAGGGGATCGCTCCGCGTAGCGGCGAAGGGCTGGGCCTGGGAGGCACCCGCCTGGGCGAGCTGCCGCTCGATGTCGTTCATATCGACAGCGAAACGGGGCTTCACTGATTCGTTCATGCGCCGGTTCTCCAGTTACGCGACAGGAGCTCGCAATCGCTCCGCCGGCACGACGTGACAACATCCGGTGCAAACGGTCCTTAAGCGGCTGATCCGCATAGGAAAACGTTAACGCATTTCATCGGGTGCCGTGACGCCCAGGATGGTGAGACCGGATGCGAGCACCCCCTTCAGGGCATGCACCAGAGCCAGCCTCGCTCTTGTTGAATCTTTATCAGTTTGATTAACAAAGCGTAATTGCGGCAAGTCTTTGCCCTTATTCCATAGAGAATGGAACGCGCTGGCCAGATCGTAGAGGTAGAATGCCACCCTGTGAGGCTCATGAGCCTCGGCCGCAGCCTCCACCATGCGCGGGAACTGGGCGATCCGGTGGATCAGTTCCATCTCCGACTCGTCCGACAGAATCGAGAGGTCGGCCTTTTCGAGCGCTTGTCCTGAGAAATCCTCGCCCGGGAACGCTTCCGACGCCTGCCGGAACACAGAGGCGCAGCGGGCATGGGCGTATTGCACGTAGAAGACCGGGTTATCCTTGGACTGCTCGACCACCTTGGCGAGGTCGAAATCCAGGGTCGCGTCGTTCTTGCGGAAGATCATCATGAAACGGGTGGCATCGCGGCCTACCTCATCCACCACGTCGCGCAGGGTCACGAAGTCGCCGGAGCGCTTGGACATCTTCACCGGCTCGCCGCCGCGCAGAAGCTTGACCAGCTGGCAGAGCTTCACGTCGAGGTCGCCCTTGCCATCCGTCACGGCTTTCGTAGCCGCCTGCATGCGCTTCACGTAGCCGCCATGGTCCGCGCCCCACACGTCGATCATGGAGGCAAAGCCGCGCTCGTACTTGGAGCGGTGATAGGCGATATCGGAGGCAAAATAAGTGTAGGAGCCGTCGGACTTCAGCAGTGGACGATCCACCTCGTCGCCGAAGGCGGTGGCGCGGAACAGCAGCTGCTCGCGATCCTCCCAATCCTCGTCCTTCTGCCCTTTGGGGGGCGGAAGGCGGCCCATATAAATCAGGTCGCGGCTGCGCAGATCCTCGATCATCTTCTTCACATGATCTTCCGCACCGAGTTGCAGTGAGCGCTCGGAGAAGAATACGTCATGATGGATGTTGAGCACCGCGAGATCGGCGCGGATCATGTCCATCATGGCATTGATGGAAGCCTCGCGCACGAGCGGCAGCCACTCGCCCTCCGGCTTGGTCAGAAGGCTCTCGCCGTGCTCCTTGGCGAGCATTTCGCCCACCGGCTTCAGGTAATCGCCGGGATAAAGACCTTCCGGGATCGCGCCGATGTCCTGGCCAAGTGCCTCCTTGTAGCGGAGGTAGGCCGAGCGGGCGAGCACATCGACCTGCGCACCGGCATCGTTGATGTAATACTCGCGGCTCACCTTATAGCCCGCGAAATCGAGGAGGCCTGCCAGCGCATCGCCGAACACCGCGCCACGGCAATGGCCCACATGCATGGGGCCCGTGGGATTGGCGGACACGTATTCCACGTTGACGGCCCGGCCCGCGCCCTGCCCGCTGCGACCGAAGGCATTGGCATCGACGACGGCGGCGCGCAAAACCTCGTGCAGCACCTGCGGATTCAGGCGGATATTGATGAAGCCGGGACCGGCGATCTCCACCTTGGTGACGCGCGGGTCATCCTGAAGATCGGCAACGAGAAGCTCGGCCAGGGCGCGCGGGTTCATCCGCGCTTCCTTGGAGAGCACCATGGCCGCATTGGTCGCCAGATCGCCGTGAGACGGATCGCGCGGCGGCTCGACCACGACGCGGCTGACATCCAACCCCGAGGAAATCTTCCCCTCACCGGCCAGACGGCCCAGCGCATCGGCAACCCGCTTCTCAAACAATCCGAAAATGTTCATGGTACTCTGTCTCTGAAGGACCCACGGCCCTGAATTCTGTTGTGCCGCCTAACGCAGGTCCGGCGTTACGTCAAACAAACGTCGGTGTTCGAGGATGGCATAACGATCCGTCATCCCCGCGATGTAATCCGCCACGCGGCGGGCGAGGCGGGACTCGTCGTCCCTCGGTAGATCCACCTGCCATTCCTCCGGCATCAGCTCCGGCTCGGCCTTGAAGCGGCTGAACAGGTCCCGCAGCACGTTGTCTGCCTGGGCACGCACCCGCATCACCTCGGGGTGGCGGTACATGTGGGCATAGAGGAAGCGCTTGATGGAGGCATCGGCCTCGCGCATCGCCTCCGAGAAGCAGATCACCGTCTCGGAAGCCTTGCGGATATCCTCGGCGCTCTTCGGGCCCAAAGCCGCGATCCTGCGGTCGCCCTCGGCCACCACGTCCTCCACGAAGCGGGTGATCAGCCGCCTGGTCAGTTCGTGGATGCGGCGGGACAGGTCGAGCCCCGGCCAGCGCCCGTCGATCTCGTCCAGAAGCCCGGCGAGGAACGGCACCTCGCGCAGGTCTTCGATCTTGAAGAGCCCTGCCCTCAGGCCGTCGTCGATGTCGTGGGCATCATAGGCAATATCGTCGGCAATGGCCGCCGCCTGAGCCTCGCCGCCGGCATAGGTCGCGAGTTCCAGATCCTGCAGGGCGTTGTATTCCATGATGGCGAGCGGCACGCCGCGCGCGGTATAGCGCATGGTAGGCTGGCCGTTGGCGTCGAGGAGCGGGCCGTTGTGCTTGACCAGGCCTTCCAGAGTCTCCCAGGCAAGGTTGAGGCCGTCGTAATCCGCGTACCGCCGTTCCAGCCGGGTCACGACTCGCAGGGCCTGGGCGTTGTGGTCGAACCCGCCGAAGGCCGCCATGCACTCCTCCAGCGTATCCTCGCCCGTATGGCCGAAGGGTGTATGGCCAAGGTCGTGGGAGAGCGCCAGAGCCTCAGCCAGGTCCTCGTCGAGGCCCAGCGAGCGGGCGAGAGCGCGGGCGATCTGGCTCACCTCGATGGTGTGGGTCAGGCGGGTGCGGAAATGATCGCCCTCGTGATAGACGAAGACCTGGGTCTTGTGCTTGAGGCGGCGGAAGGCCGAGGAATGGATGATCCGGTCCCGGTCGCGCTGGAACTCGCTGCGGGTCGGCGAAACGGCTTCAGGATACAGCCGCCCACGGCTGGCCCATGGATCGCAGGCATAGGGGGCACGCCATCTCTCGCCAAAGGGCCGCACGATCATCCTCGGGTTGAAGCCTTGTCAGGGTGCACTTACTTTGGTCTTAAGAGCTTGTCCAAGACTTATGTCCTTATGAGGACCTGGAAGACCCCATGGCTGGAATTTCCCTGACCGAACGCGCCGCCCGCCGCATCAACGAGATCATGACCGCAGAGCCTGCGGGTTCGATGCTGAGAATCAGCGTCAACGGAGGCGGCTGCTCAGGCTTCCAATATGCCTTCGACGTGGACAGCACCCATCAGGACGACGATCTCATCATCGAGAAGGACGGGGCCAGGGTGATCGTGGACGAGGTATCGATCCAGTACATGGACGGCTCGGTCATCGATTTCGTGGACGACCTGATCGGCCAGTCCTTCAAAATCGAGAACCCGCACGCCACTGCCTCCTGCGGCTGCGGCACGTCGTTCTCCTTGTGAAACCGGGTATCGGCTCAATATAGTCTCCCCAACCGCTCTTCCGATTGAGCTTTCGACTGGGGATTCGCATGAAGTTTCGTCACCGAGCCGGTGTCTGTGCGCTTGCTCTCGCTGCCGGCATGGCCGCCCTGCAGGTCGAGCCTGCCGTCATCCGCAACCTCTCCTTCGAGACGGCATCGGGACGCGTGAGCATCGGAGCGGTGAAGGTTCCCCTCTGGAGTGCCGCACTCGCCCAAGGCGCCGACAGCTTCTCGCTTGAGAACGTCAGCTTCACCCGGGGCTCGGCTACTTATGAGCTTAAGCGGATCGATCTATCGGGCGTCACGTCTTCGCGGGCCGAGATCGAGGCGCTGTTTGGCGCAGGCTCAACCGAACCGATGGCGGCCCGCCTTGCGAAGATCAATGCCAAGCGGATTGAGATTCCTGAAGCGAAGGTCAAGCTGACGCTCCCAGCCGAAACGCAGACGACTACCTATCGGAATACGGTTCTGTCCGACATCGTTGCCGGACGCGTTGCGTCGGCGACGTTCGAAACGGCGGCTGTCGAGATATCGAACAAGGATGCAACGATCCTGGCCAGCGTGGGCAAGTCATCGATCAACGATCTCGATGTGGGCGCATTGGCCGGCCTATACGAAGCGAAGGCGAAAACGTCATCCGAGCCCATGACCCGAATTTATGGGGCATTCGCTATCGATAACATCGATGTCACCGATACCAAGGGCACCTTCGCCTTCAAGTTCGCCCGCCTCAACGGACGCGACTTCCTCGCAAGGCCGACGCTCGAATCGTGGACGGGTACGGAATCCATCCTGTCCGAGTTGAGCGGCAAGGACACTCTCTCCGACGAGGAAACGTCACGGCTGTTCACCTTGGTAGCGGATATGATCAACGCCTTCCAGATCGGCCATGTCGAGGCCACCGGAATCGAGATGAAGAACCTCGTGCCGGATCCCGCCCGCAAAGGAACCGCGCCTGCAACCGGGCGCATCCAGCGCATGGCTTATGCGAGCGGATCGGGGCAGCAGCCTGCGGACATGCGCATCGAAGGCTTCGAAGTCGTTGAGAGCAAGAGCACCGTCAAGATCGGCACCATGGCCCTGACGGGTTTTTCCATCGCGCCCACGCTCGATGGCTTGAAGAACCTGCAAGGCAAGAAGATCGAAGAGCTCGATACTGCAACCCTGCGCACGCTCATTCCCACTCTCGGCACGCTCCGCTTGTCCGGCATCGATGTGGACGCCATGAGCAAATCCGAAGAAGGGAAGCAGCCGGAGCGGGCTAAGCTCACCGTCGAGGACTTCGCGCTGACAGGGGACAAGCCCCTGAATGGCATTCCCACGAATTTCAGGATCGAGCAGCGCAACGCCACCTTCGCCCTTCCAGCTGAGAGCAGCGACGAGCTAGTGCAGCAGCTTCTCGCGCTTGGCTACAAATCCGTGACGTCCTCCTTCACCGTCGCGGCCAATTGGAACGAGGCCGCGAGCGAGATTGCGGTGAGCGAAGTCTCGCTGCAGGGACAGGAGATTGGCGGCCTGATGCTGACCGGGCTGATCGGCAATGTCAGCAAGGATCTTTTCAGTACGGATGATGCGACGGCGGCAGCCGCAGCGATCAACCTGAAGGCCAAGCAGGCGCATGTGGTGATAGAGGACAAGGGCCTGCTCGACCGCTATCTCACGCAGGCCGCGAAGGACCAGAAGACCAAGCCCGAAGCCCTGCGCAAGCTTTATGCGGGCGCCGCACCTTTGGTGCTCTCCTCCATGATCGGCAGTTCCGAACAGGTTTCGATCCTGGCGGAAGCGATTTCGAAATTCATCGCGAAACCCGGCAAGCTCACAATCGATGCCACGCCGAAGAATCCGACCGGATTCGGCTTCATGGATGCAGTGCTGGCACCGGAGCCGGCGGATATGCTGGAGAAGCTGAATATTTCGGCGAAGGCGGAGTAAAGAGAGGGTCGTCATGGACGGCGGAGCCGATCCGGGATCGCATGTAGAATAGAGCACGGTCTTCCCTCCCCCTTGCGGGGAGGGATCGAGGGCGGGGTTCGCAAAGTCAGAGCGCTTCGCTTTGTCGGTGAATAGGAACAGCCCTAACCGTCATGGCCGGACTTGTCCCGGTCACCCCGATTGGTAGAGCGCAGCACTTCACCGCACGTCATCACCGGCACAAGGCCGGTGATGACGTGCGGAGTCATACTGGTTTCTTCTCTCACCCAGCCGAACCACCCCACCCTAACCCTCCCCCACAAGGGGGAGGGAGTAACCATGGCGTCTGATGGATCTCGCTCAGATCAATGTCGGCTGATCCTGCTCCAAGGCCTGTGCCTCCACCACGGCAATCGCGGTCAGGTTCACGATGCCGCGCGCCGTCACCGATGGCGTGAGGATATGCGCGGGCTTGGCCGGGCCGATGAGGATCGGGCCGACGGGGAGTGAATCCGCCAGGATCTTCGTGAACTGGAAAGCGATATTGGCCGCATCCAGGTTCGGCATGATGAGAATGTTCGCCTCACCCTCGAGGCGCGAGCCGGGGTTCACCCGGTCGCGGATCATCTGAGAGAGAGCGGCATCCGCCTGCATCTCACCGTCGACTTCGAGATCCGGCGCGCGCTCGTTGATGCAGGCGAGTGCCGTGCGCATCTTCACAGCGGAACGTGTATCGGCGGCGCCGAAATCCGCATGCGACAGCAGGGCGATCTTCGGTTCCATGCCGAAGCGGCGCACATGGCTCGCGCAGGCAATCGTCATATCGGCGATCTGCTCAGCATTCGGATCGAACTGCACATGGGTATCGGCGAGGAAATACGCGCCTTTCGACGTGATGACGAGCGACAACGCTGCCATCTCATGCACGCCGGGCGCAAGGCCGATGATGTCCTTGATGTGCTTGAGGCGGGACTGGAAGCGCCCTTCGAGACCGCAGATCAGCGCATCGGCATCGCCGCGCCGCACGGCGAGCGCGCCGATGACGGTGGAATTGGTGCGCACCAGCGTCTTCGCTGCATCCGGGGTGATGCCCTTGCGGCCTGCGGCTTCCACATAGGTCGCTACGTAATCGCGATAGCGCGGATCGTCTTCCGGGTTTACCAGCTCGAAGTGACGGCCGATCTCCATGGAGAGGCCGAAGCGCTTGATGCGCGCTTCCACAACATTCGGGCGGCCGATGAGGATGGGCTTCGCAAGCCCCTCCTCCACGATCACCTGCACGGCGCGCAGCACCCGCTCGTCCTCGCCCTCGGCGTAGATCACCCGCTTCGGGTTGCCTTTCGCCTGCGAGAAGAGCGGCTTCATGATGAAGCCGGAGCGGAAGACGAAGCGGCCGAGAGAATCGGCATAGGCCTCGAGATCCTCCAGCGGCCGCGTGGCGACACCGGAATCCATGGCGGCCTTCGCCACAGCCGGCGCGATGCGCAGGATCAGGCGCGGATCGAAGGGGCTCGGAATGAGAGACTTATTGCCGAAGGGATGCGCCTCGCCGCCATAGGCGCGCGCCACCACTTCGGACGGGGCTTCGCGAGCAAGGCTCGCAATCGCCTTCACGGCTGCGGCCTTCATCTCCTCGTTGATGGTCGTAGCACCCACATCGAGGGCGCCACGGAAGATGTAGGGGAAGCACAGGACGTTGTTGACCTGGTTCGGATAGTCGGAGCGGCCCGTGCAGATCATCGCGTCGGGACGCGCGGCCTCGGCCTCTTCCGGCATGATTTCGGGGTAAGGATTGGCGAGCGCCATGATCAGCGGACGCGGCGCCATCTTGGCGAGCAGTTCCGGCTTCAGGATGCCGCCGGCCGACAGGCCGAGGAACACGTCCGCGTTCGGGATTACATCACTGAGCGTGCGGGCATCGGTCTTCTGCGCATAGACCGATTTCCAGCGGTCCATGAGCTCGTTGCGGCCGTCATGGACCACGCCTTCGATATCCGTGACCCAGATGTTCTCGCGCCTGGCACCGAGCGACACCAGCAAGTTGAGGCAGGCGAGCGCCGCAGCGCCCGCGCCCGAGGTGACGATCTTCACGTCCTCGATGCGCTTGCCTGCAAGCTCCAGCGCGTTCGTGACGGCGGCGCCCACGATGATCGCGGTGCCGTGCTGGTCGTCATGGAACACCGGAATGCCCATGCGGGCCTTCAGCTGCTCCTCCACCTCGAAGCATTCGGGGGCCTTGATGTCTTCGAGGTTGATGCCGCCGAAGGTGGGCTCCAACGCAGCGATCACCTCGACGAGCTTGTCCACATTCTTTTCCGCGACCTCGATGTCGAACACGTCGATGCCGGAGAACTTCTTGAACAGGACAGCCTTGCCTTCCATCACGGGCTTGGAGGCGAGCGGGCCGATATCGCCGAGGCCGAGGACCGCCGTGCCGTTGGAGATCACGGCCACGAGGTTCTGGCGGGATGTGAGATTGGCGGCCTGCGCGGGATCGGCGGCAATGGCCTCGCAGGGGGCCGCAACGCCCGGAGAATAGGCCAGAGCCAGGTCGCGCTGATTGCCGAGAGGCTTGGTCGGCTGGATCTCTAGCTTTCCGGGGCGCGGGTACTGATGGTAGAACATCGCTCCCGATTTCAGATCCTGCGAGATGTTGTCTCCCATCCCCAACGCTCCTTGCACCAACCGTTACGTTCTGGAGGCTCTTGTGCGCGCCCTGCCCCCTTGTCGTCAATGTTCTTCTCACCCGGACGGCGTTGCCAGATGAAACTCGGCCATCGTCTGAAGAATTGGCGCAACCCGCACAACCAGACCCGCCTGCACCTCGCCCGCATGGCCGGGCGCTACGGCTACGACATCGGGGAGTTCTCCTATGGCCGTCCCAAGGTGCGTTTTCCCGAATCCGGCCGGAAGCTGACCATTGGGCGCTATTGCTCCATCGCTGACAAGGTCGAGATCCTGCTCGGTGGCAACCACCGGACCGATTGGGGCACGACCTTCCCCTTCTCCGCCTTCCGGGAGCTCTGGCCCCATGCCCCCGCGACCGAGGATTACCACACCTCAAGGGGCGACGTGGTCATCGGCCATGACGTGTGGCTGGGCTCGGGCGCGATGATCATGTCTGGTATCACTGTCGGCCACGGGGCCGTCGTAGCGGCACATGCATTGGTGACGAAGGACGTGCCGCCCTATGCCATCGTCGGCGGCAACCCGGCCAAGGTGATCCGCTATCGTTTCGACGAGGCGACCATCGCGGCGCTGTTAGAGGCACGCTGGTGGGATCTGCCGCGTGAGAAGATCGCGACGCTCATTCCGCTTCTGCAGAGCGACCGGATCAGGGAGTTGGTGGCGGCGGTGAAGGTGCTGCACACGCAGTGTGGTTAAGGTGACCACTTCTGCCATTTCGGGGCGCCGCAGGCGAGCCCGGAACCTATAACCACCGCACATGCAGAATAAAGCGAGCGAATGCCGCAGCACTCTTCTTGGAGACGCCGTGGTTATGGGTTCCGGGCTCTCGCTCTCGCTCGCCCCGGAATGACAGAGGGGCGTGTTTAAAACGCCTTACGCCCCATCATCGCAGCCCAGGCGCCCGCTGCCGAACCGCCGTAGCGCTCGATGAGCTTGCGTTGAAACGTGAGGTAGGCCCCGAGTGCCTTGAGCCCATTGACCGCGAACATGCCGGGCGCCGGGTTCGGCAGGCCGTATTTGAGGCTTACATAAGCCCGCGACCAGGCTTGGTGCCAGCGGGAGGCGTAGATCCGTCCGCGCTTCGGTTCGCTCGACCGGCCACGCCCGTGACGCACGCCGGCCTGGGGCACATAGATAAGTGCTGAACCGACATCCGCGATGCGGCGGCAGAGATCGTCGTCTTCGTAGAACAGAAAGATGTTCTCGTCGAAGCCGCCGAGTTTGAGGAAGACATCGCGCCGAACGAGAAAGCACGCGCCCGAGAGAAACGCCGTGCAGGCCTCGCCTTCCGGCAGCACGAGCTTGCCGGTTGGATTGTGGAGATAGGGCGAGAGCAGCGAGCGGGGCTGGAAGAACACGCGTCCGTTTGGCTCGATGATCTGCGGCGCGAAGAGCGCGGCATCGGGATAGCGCCGCGCCGCATCGATGAGCGTAGCGACTGCACCAGAATCCACAATGCAATCGGGATTGACGACGAGCACGAACTCCGTGTCCGCCGCCCGCGCGCCGCTGTTATTGGCGCGGCCGTAGCCTTCGTTGCGGGGATTGCGGATGACGCGCGCGCCCTGCCCTTCGGCTATCGCGATGGTGTCATCCGTGGAGGCGTTGTCCACCACGAGCATGGGCACGCCATCCGCCCGCAACGCGCCGAGACACTCCGGCAGCGCATGGGCGCTGTCGAAGGTCACGACGATAGCGGTGACGTCGCTGCGGGTCATTTCTCCTGCAGATTCGTCCGGATGTGAAGCTCACGCAGCTGCTTGGGTGTCGCCTCGGAGGGTGCGCCGAGCAGCAGATCTTCCGCCTTCTGGTTCATGGGGAAGAGCGTGATTTCGCGCAGGTTCTGCGCGCCGCAGAGCAGCATCACGATGCGATCCACGCCCGCCGCCATGCCGCCATGCGGAGGCGCGCCGTACTGGAACGCGCGGTACATGCCGCCGAAACGGTCCATGACTTCCTGCTCGCCGTAGCCTGCGATCTCGAACGCCTTCACCATACGGTCAGGGCGGTGGTTACGGATCGAGCCGGAGGCCATCTCGTAGCCGTTGCAGACCATGTCGTACTGGAATGCCGTCATCTTGAGGATCTTGTCCTTGTCCGACGGATTAAGCGCCATGAACTCGTCGTGGTCCATGTTGCCCATGGAGAACGGGTTGTGAGAGAAGTCGATCTTCTTCTCTTCCTCGTTCCACTCGTATTGCGGGAAGTCGACGATCCAGCAGAAAGCGAACTGGTCCTTGTTGCCGAGACCCAGCTCGTCGCCGATGCGCACGCGCGCCTTGCCGGCGAGCGAGGCAGCCTTGTCCTCATTGCCTGCGGAGAAGAACACCGCGTCGCCTGCCTTGATGCCCGCCTTCTCACGGATGACGGCCTGAGCCGCTTCCGGAATGAACTTGGCGATCGGGCCCTTGGCGACGATCTGGCCGCCCTCTTCCTCGAACACGATATAGCCGAGGCCGGGCGCGCCTTCCGAGCGGGCCCAGTCGTTGAGCTTGTCGAAGAAGGAGCGCGGCTGCGAGGCTGCGCCCGTGGCCGGAATGGCGCGCACGACGCCGCCACCCTTCACCACGTTCTTGAACGCGTTGAAGGTCACGTCCTCGCGCTCGAACACCTCCGACACATCGGCGATGATGAGCGGGTTGCGCAGGTCCGGCTTGTCGGAGCCGTATTTCAGCATGGACTCGAAATACGGGATGCGCGGGAACACGTCCGTCACCGGCTTGCCGTCCGCGAATTCCTTGAAGGTGTCGCGGATCACCGGCTCCATGGTCTGGAAGATGTCTTCCTGCGTGACGAAGCTCATCTCCACGTCGAGCTGATAGAACTCACCGGGCAGACGGTCGGCGCGCGGGTCCTCGTCGCGGAAGCAGGGCGCGATCTGGAAGTACCGGTCGAAGCCGGACATCATGATCAGCTGCTTGAACTGCTGCGGGGCCTGCGGCAGCGCGTAGAACTGGCCGGGATGAATGCGCGAGGGCACGAGGAAGTCGCGAGCGCCTTCGGGCGAGGAGGCCGTCAGGATCGGTGTCGTGAACTCGAAGAAGCCGCTGGTCTTCATGCGGGTGCGAAGCGAGTCGACGATGGCGCCGCGCTTCATGATGTTGTTGTGCAGCTTCTCGCGGCGCAGGTCGAGATAGCGGTACTTGAGGCGCGTCTCTTCCGGGTAGTCCTGGTCGCCGAAGACAGGCATCGGCAGCTCATCCGCCGGGCCGAGCACTTCGATATCCGTGATGTAGACCTCGACCATGCCGGTGGGAAGCTCGGCGTTCTCGGTGCCCGCCGGGCGCTTGCGCACCTTGCCGTCCACGCGGATCACCCACTCGGACCGGGCCGTCTCGGCGAGCTTAAAGGCCGGGGAATCCGGGTCGATCACGCATTGCGTCATGCCGTAATGGTCACGCAGGTCGATGAACAGTACGCCGCCATGGTCACGGATGCGGTGGCACCACCCGGAGAGGCGGGTGACCTGCCCGACATCGGATTCGCGGAGCGCGCCGCAGGTATGGGAACGGTAACGGTGCATGGAGGCGGACATGGAAAAAGCCTGCTGGTTCGAAGTTACGCGCAACATCCATGGGAGGCCGGGGAAGTCAAGGACGAAGGGCGAAATGAGGGGCATGTTCCGGCGTTCCCGCCTATTCGGGCGAGTGGCTTCCGGCTAGTCCTGGCTTGGTCCGTCGTGGAGAGGGACGCGCGGGACGCGGTTTGAAGCCTCGCGATCCTTGGCGGGAGCGCGAAGATGGGTCGGGACGGGAGATCCGCCCGGAGGGGAAGCTGCAACCGCCTCCCGCGCACGGCTTTTCGATCCCGGCCTCGACGCTCCGGCGCCATCAGGGACGAACCCTCAGAGACGCTTCACGGCGCTTGTTCAAGCGCGGCCCTGGAGATCCAGCTCCAGCACCGGCGAGGCTGGGGGAGCGTCGACGCAGCCTGCCCGAACAAGCTCAGCGCCTCTTCCTCCCCGCTCGAAACCCTGACCGTCCGGGGATGCGACGCCCCTTTCCGTCAGAACCGTATCCAGCCTCCGCAACCGACGCCTCGGGCGCGTCCCTCGCGAAGCTGGACCGGGGAACCTTAGCCATAGGGGAAGGCTTTTGTCAAGAACAAATGCAGAACATGACACTTGAGTATTACCGTTGTCATTCCGGGGCCGCGCAGCGGAGCCCGGAACCCATAACCGCGACGATTGAAAGAAAGCACTCCGAGCCGGACAGCCTTATTCAGCACCTTCGGTGTTTATGGGTTTCGACGCCTGCGGCGCGGCCCTTCGGGTCGGGCTCTCGCTATCGCTCGCCCCGGAATGACAGAGGATATTGACACCTCCTGCACGCGATCCCGGATCTCCGCTCCGCTCCGTCCGGGATGACACCCCCCTCTCGATCATCCCCTTTTTCACCCTCAACCCCTTATTTTCCAACGCCTTTTCCCTTGCGGAACAAACCATGAATACCCATATCTTCCTTATGATCCAGAACCCTGCATCCGCCCTGCTGAATCCCGGCCGGAACGCTCCGAATGAGGAGCGGATCGAGGGGAATTGGCATGTCTATCCCTTCGATGGCGCCCTCGAGATCGACTACGTGGACCAGGCCGGAAATCCGACCCGGCGCTGGGTGATCGCGCGTGAGCTGAAGGTCGGCCCCGGCAAGATGCTTCTGGGCGGCATCGATATGGCCGATGACGGGTATCGTGGCTTTCGGGTGGACCGGATCGAGCGCCTGGAGGATGCAGAGACCGGGATCGAGGTCGACCGCAATATCCTTGACTGGCTCATGAAGCGGGCCGAGCGGCAGGCGAAGGAGCGCAGAAAAGCGCTCAAAAGGCTCGGACGCACCATTTGATGCGGAAAACCGTGCCTATGGGTCCGTGCCATGCACCGGGAGGGGTCGCACAGACCAAAAGCTTAAGCTAAAAGACCTTATGGACTTGATCACCTCCACAGACGCCCTGGCCGCTGCCTGCGCCCGCCTCGCCGCCCATCCGTTCGTCACCGTCGATACGGAGTTCCTGCGAGAGACGACCTATTACCCCAAGCTCTGCCTGATCCAGATGGCAGGGCCGGATCCGGTCGATTCCTATCTCATCGACCCGCTGGCCGAGGGAATGAGCCTTGAGCCCTTCATGGCGCTCATGGCCGATCCGAAAGTGGTGAAGGTCTTCCACTCGGCCCGCCAGGACCTGGAAATCATCTGGAACCTGGGCGGCATCGTTCCCGCCCCGCTCTTCGATAGTCAGGTCGCCGCCATGGTCTGCGGCTATGGCGATTCGGTCTCCTACGAGCAGCTGGTGAACGATCTCGCCAAGGCCAAGATCGACAAATCCTCCCGCTTCACCGACTGGTCCCGCCGTCCGCTGAGCGATGCGCAGCTCACCTACGCGATCTCGGACGTGACCCACCTCGTGCAGGTCTACGAGGCCCTGATGGCGCAGCTCCAGAAGAACGGCCGCCTCGACTGGCTGGCGGAGGAGATGTCGATCCTCACCTCGCCCGAGACCTATCAGGCCGATCCCGACAATGCCTGGCGTCGCCTTGCCGGCCGCCTGCGCAAGCCGAAGGAGATCGCCGTCCTCATGGAGGTCGCCGCCTGGCGCGAGCGCGAGGCTCAGAACCGGGACGTGCCGCGCGGACGCATTCTCAAGGACGACGCGATGATCGACGTGGCCACCTCCGCTCCGCGCAGCGTCGAGGCCCTGGGCCGCCTGCGGTCGATCCCCAACGGCTTCGAGCGCTCCCGTACCGGCGGCGAGATCCTGGAAGCCATCGAGCGCGGCCTTTCCCGCGATCCCTCCACTGTCCCCGTTCCTGAGCGCAGCCGGGGTCGCGGCAATACCGGCGCCGTCGTGGATCTGCTGAAGGTCCTGCTCAAGGCGGTCGCCGAGCAGGAAGGCGTCGCGCCGAAGATCGTCGCGACCGTCGAGGAGCTGGAGGCCATCGCCGAGAACGATGCCGCCGATGTGCCGTCCCTCCACGGCTGGCGCCGCGCGCTGTTCGGTGAGAAGGCGCTCGCCCTCAAGAACGGCCAGCTCGGGCTGGTTCTAGAGCGTGGACGGGTGAGGCTGCGGGAAATCGCGTCGGCTTAGGAATTGGCGCAGCTGCCTCTCACGTCATGGCCGGGCTTGTCCCTCACTCCATAGCCCTCGTCATAAGAGTCTGGCCCTTAAAGGATGCGGCGCGTGCTTCCCTCCCCCTTACGGGGAGGGATAAAGGGTGGGGGTCGGAGAGTCGGGGCACGCGCTTCATCCAGTGAGCGCGACAGCCCTACGTGTCATGGCCGGGCTTGTCCCGGCCATCCCGATGGGAAAAGCGCATCGCTCAACGTGATCGGGATCACCGGCACAAGGCCGGTGATGACGTGAAGTGGTCAATGCCGATCAAAGCATCCCCTTCAGCCGCAACAGCCCTAGCGTCGCCACCGTCGCGGCGTCCTTGATGATGCCATCGGTGATCATCCTCAGAACTTCCTCGACCGGGAAGGCGCGGCTGATCATGTCCTGCTCGCTGTGCTCCCGGTCCACCTGCCCCGGCTTGAGCCCTTTGGCGAGATAGATGTCGAACCCTTGGGTCGAGTAGCCGTAGCACTCGAACAGGTGGCCGGCATGGATCATGGTGTCGGCGGAGAGGCCCGTTTCCTCGCGCAGCTCGGCACGGGCCAATGCCAGCGGATCAACATCGGAATTCTGCTCCCATGAGCCTTGCGGCAGCTCCCAATAGCGGCCTTTGACCGGATAGCGGTATTGCTCGACCAGATGGATCACGCCATTATCGATGGGCGCGATGATCGCGAAGTCGGTCTTCTCGACGACGCCGTAAATCCCGGACGAGCCGTCTTGCCGGCGAATGGCGTCCTCGCGCACCCGCATCCAACGGTTTTCGTAAACGATGCGCGTCGCAGTCGTTTCAATCTCAGCGACCATGCCCCTGCCCGACCGTGATAAGTTTATGGCCGAGCATAGCCCGGCCATATCTATCTTTCCAATGCCGCCAGAGAGCTTTACCGCCCGAAGATGCCCTTGAAGAACTGAGCCAGCTTGTTGTTCTTCTTCTTGCGATCCACATCGGCCTGACTCTTTACCCAGGCGATCTGGATGACGCGGCGCTCGCCGGAGAACGGCAGGTGACCGTGCCAGGAATTGTCGGAGCGCAGGAAGGCGAACATGGTGCCCATGACCGGCGGCACCTCGAGCTTGTAGGGCTCGAAGTTCTTTCCGTCATAGAGCACGCGCAGGCGTCCACCCTCGTCCTGCTCCCACTCGTCGTTCATGTAGACGAGCATGGTCATGACCTTGGACGGGCCGTCCGTATGGATCGCGCCGTATTTCGGCTGCGAGCGCTTCATGATGGTGGTGAGTCGCGGAAAGGGGCTCAGATCGATCCCGAACTTTTCCGACAGGGCCGCAGTCAGCTCGGGGCCTTCGAGTTCCTCGATGAGCTGCTTGAAGCGGCCATGGAGATTGACCTCATCGACGGTCAGATAACCGGGCTTGTCGATTTGCGGAAAATCTCGCCGGATATCCTCGATGGCCTCCTTTTTCAGGAAGCCGGACGTCAAAAGGTGATCGTAGGGTTCGCGGGAATGCTCGGCATTCTGAACAGCGGACAGGTTGATAAGGCTCATAAGTCACTCCCACTGTGCCCCACCTTCTTGTTTTGACCGGGGCTCACCAGATCACCTGAGGTTGCACCGGCCTTTCAAAAAAATCAAATCCCCGTGAAGCCTTATGCCCCGATCTCGATCACCGGCTCCATATTGAGGAGCTTGCCGAGGGCTTTCATGCGGCCGCCCAGGCGCTCGTTGGCGAGGTCCTGCATGTGGGATGGGAGTTGCAGCACAACCTGACTGCCGCGTGCGCGCAAGGAGGCCTGCGGGAGAATGCCCTCCATGGAGACCGAGACCGGATAGGCGACGCGCATGAGGGCCGCGAGCAGGCGGGCGCGTTCGATATAGCGCGGACCGGCGAGCGACTTGATGCGCGAGCCTACCTTGTCCGGCGATAGGCCCTCGTGACGGAAGAAGATCGCCAACGCCAGATAGGCCCGGCCCGGATGGTCGAGCCCGGCGAAAGCGCCATAGGCGATGAGGTTGAGGCTCTGCTCGCCGCGATAATCGGGGTGGGCGCGCCATCCGATATCGGCGAGCAGGCAGGCCGCGCGGCGCAGGCGGGTTTCGGTTTCCGATTCGGTGAGCCCGAGGCTTCTCATGAAGGTCTCGGTCCACTCGCACAATTCCTCGCCATGGCGCGGCGAACGGGAGCGCAGCAGATTCAGGTCGCTCGCCGCGGCAATCAGCGGATCGCGCTTCTGAGTCTCAGGATCGAGCTTGTCGAAGAGCACGCCTTCACGCACGCCGTAAGCGGAGATCGCCACTTCTTTCGGCTCCCCGAGGCGGATGATCTCCTCCAGCACGATGGCGCCATAGGCCAGCAACGGACGGCGGGCCTCGGAGACGCTTTCGATATCCTTGAGAGTCTTGGTGTCGGCCCCCTCCACGAGCTGAAGGAAGTCGAGTCCGCTCTTCGGATCGAGGATGTAGCTGTGCATGATGTGGAGCGGATAATCCGTCGCCGCCTGATGCAACCGCGCGAGCGCGCGCCACGTGCCGCCCACCGCATAGAACGTCCGCCCATGCAGGCTTTCGAGATATTCCGGCGCCCGTTCGAGCGCGGCGCGGACGATCCGCTGCGCCTTTCTTAAAGAACCGCCGCTCACGTCCTGCAGGGCAAGGCCGCCCAGCGGCATCGTGGTGCCCTGCCCGATCGTCGCGCCCTTCACATCGACGAGTTCGAGGCTGCCGCCGCCCATGTCGCCGACGATCCCGTCAGGCTGAAAGAAACCCGCAACGATGCCGAGCGCCGACGCCCGCGCCTCTTCCGCGCCCGACAGCAAGCTGATGGGACGCCCGCAGGCCTTTTCCGCCGCTTCGAGAAAGGCAGGTCCGTTGGAGGCATCGCGCGCGGCTGCGGTAGCGAGCACGAACACGTCGGAGACCTGCATCGTCTCGCAGAGCACGCGGAAGCGCGCGAGTGCGCGAAGCGCCCGGTCCAAGGCATCCTCGTCCAGACGCCCGGTTGTCGCGACGTGGCGGCCGAGACCGCAGAGCACCTTCTCGTTGTAGATGGGCGTAAGCGCGCGCGCCATGCCCTCATAGGTCACGAGGCGGACCGAGTTCGATCCGATATCGATGATGGCGACGGGACGGCCGATCTTGAGCCGCCCCTGAGCCTCGCGGACGATGGTGTCCATGTCAGCGTTGTCCCCGCTTCGCAAGCGCCTTGGGGCTGGAGGTTTTGAGGGATTTGCCACGGCCTGACAGGCTTGGATTGGTCATGAAATACTTGTGGGCGTTGAATGGTTCCTCGCCCTTGGAAGGCACGACCCGGCGGCTGGTGCCGTCGGGCAGCACCGTCCAGCTCTGCTCGTTATCGAGCAGGTTGGCGAGCATGATTTGGTCGAGGACCTGCTGGTGCACGGTCGTGTTGACGATGGGCAGCAGCGCCTCGACACGCCGGTCGAGATTGCGCGACATGAGGTCGGCGGAGGAAATGTAGACGTGCGCCTTCGGATTCGGCATCCCATGCCCGTTGCCGAAGGCATAGATGCGCGTGTGCTCCAAAAAGCGCCCGACGATGGACTTCACCCGTATGTTCTCCGACAGCCCCTTGATGCCGGGACGCAGGCAGCAGATGCCGCGCACGATGAGATCGACCTGCACGCCCGCGGCACTCGCGTCGTAGAGCGCGTCGATGATGTCGGCATCCACGAGAGAGTTGCACTTGCCCCAGATCGCCGCCGGACGTCCCGCCTTCGCATGCTCGATCTCTTCCCCGATATGCTGGAGGAGACGCTTCTTCAACGTCAGCGGAGAAACCGCCATGCGCTCCAGCTCAGCAGGCTCCGCATAGCCCGTCACGAAGTTGAAGATGCGCGAGACATCGCGCCCGATCACCGGATCGGCGGTGAAATAGGACAGGTCCGTATAGATGCGCGCGGTGATAGGGTGATAATTGCCCGTACCCACATGGCAATAGGTGATGAGCTGGCTGCCCTCGCGCCGAACCACCATGGAGAGTTTGGCGTGAGTCTTCAGCTCGATGAAACCGAACACGACCTGCGCGCCAGCGCGCTCCAGATCGCGCGCCCAGCGGATATTCGCCTCCTCGTCGAAGCGCGCCTTCAGCTCCACGAGCGCCGTGACGGACTTGCCCGCCTCCGCCGCCTCGGCCAGCGCAGCGACAATGGGTGAATCCGAGGATGTGCGATAGAGCGTCTGCTTGATCGCGACCACGTTCGGATCGCACGCGGCCTGGCGCAGGAACTGCACCACCGCGTCGAAGGATTCATACGGGTGATGGACGATGATGTCCTTCTCGCGGATCGCCGCGAAGCAATCGCCACTATGTTCGCGGATGCGCTCGGGAAAGCGCGGATTGTACGGCTTGAACTTCAGGTCTGGGCGTTCGAGCGCGACGAGCTGCGAGAGATCGCGCAGGCCCATCATGCCCTCGACGACGAAGACCTCGTCCGCGGCGACTTCCATCTCCTCGGCCACGAAGAGGCGCAGGTCTTCAGGCATGGCGGCTTCGACCTCGAGACGGATCACGCTGCCGCGCCGGCGCTGCTTGAGCGCCGTCTCGAAGAGCTGCACCAGATCCTCGGCCTCCTCCTCCACTTCCAGATCGGAATCGCGGATGACGCGGAACGCGCCCTGCCCTTGCACATTGTAGCCGGGGAACAGGCGGCTGGTGTAGAGCACGATCATCTGTTCGAGCGCGATGAATCGCGACGAACCGGTTTCTGCGAAATCGGGCAGGCGGATGAAGCGCTCGCCCCGCGACGGCAGGCGGATCAGCGCATTCAGCACCTTGCCGTCGCTCTGGCGCACCAGTTTCAGCCCGATGGACGAGCCGAGATTGGGCATGAACGGGAACGGGTGCGCCGGGTCGATGGCGAGCGGCGTGAGCACCGGGAAGATGTGGTTGAGGAAGTAATCCTCGAGCCAAGAGGCCTCGGCCTTCGTCAGCCCCGGCCCTTCGACCAGAATGATGCCCTCTTCCTGCAGGATCTCGCGCAGCTCGCCCCAGCGGCGCTGCTGATCGGAAGCGAGATTCGAGACCTCGACCGAAATCTTCGTCAGCTGCTCCTGTGGCGTCAGCCCGTCCTGCGAGACGCTGGACACGCCGGAGCGCACCTGCCCCCGCAGGCCCGCGACGCGGACCATGAAGAACTCGTCCAGGTTCTCGGCGGAAATCGACAGGAAGCGCAGTTGCTCCAGAAGCGGGTGAGTGCGGTTGGAGGCTTCTTCCAGGACACGGCGGTTGAACTGGAGCCAAGATAATTCGCGATTGATATAGCGCTGCGGGAACCGCCGCAGCACCGCGCCGTCGAGCTCGATATCCGGCGGAGCCTTCGGCAGCGGGGCTTCGCTGACGGTCTCGACTTCCTTCAATGCAATCTTGCTACGCACCTCGATCTCCGCGTCATCCTGGTCCGGCTTCCGTTTTGCTTTGGACTTTGCGACGGTTTCACGACGGTTCGGGGCCAGGGCGTTCTGATCGGGCTTCACTCGTTGTCATCCGTTTCCTGCGAGGCTCCAAGGATCTCGGCGGCTATCGCCCGCGATACGCGCCGCCCCCGGCTGAGCGCCTCCCTGTCGAGAAGCGTCACAAACTCGGAAGCCCGCGCCAGTGAGCGTTCGATCCTCAGCGAAATATAGTCGACAACGGACGTGTCGACCACGAGTTGCCTGTCCACGAACAGCTTGACCAGGACGGCCTTGAGCAAGGCATCGTCGGGCGCGTCCAGGGTGACGCTCGGGGCAAGGCGCAGACGGGACAGGAGATCGGGCGTGCTCAAGCCCCAGCGGTCGGGCGGGGTCTCGCAGGTGATGAGCAGCGCGGCCTTCTTCTCCCTGGCGAGATTGAGGAGATGGAAAAGGGCCGCCTCGTCCCGCGCTCCCCGGTCCATGTCCTCGATGGCGAGCGCGCCGTTCGAGACGAGGTGCGGAACCTTGTCCTGCGTGATCTCGGCGGCATCGACGGTCCAGGCATGGGCGTTGGTGGCCCAGATGGAAGCCAGATGGCTCTTGCCGCTGCCGCGAGAGCCGATCAACAGGAGAATGCTGTCGGGCCATTCGGGCCAGCTCTCGATCAGCCCATAGGCCTGCTCGTTCGACGGGCTGACGAGGAAGTCCTCCGCGCCGAACCGGGGATCGAGCGGCAGGTCGAAGGCAAGCTGCTTGGGTGCATCAGGCATCGAGCTCGGTCTTCCGGTTGGCTTCGATTTCGAGATGCGGGCCGGGCGGTGCAATAGTGGGTCCGGCACCACTATAAAGGGGGCTCGCTAGATATCTACCCAAGGAGAACCGGGCGATCACGCCCATGGCGGCGGCGAGCGGCACCGCGAGCAGAAGCCCCACGAAGCCGAAAAGCGCGCCGAAGGCGAGTAGCGCGAACATGAGCCAGACCGGGTGCAGCCCCACGGAATCGCCCACCAGCTTGGGAGAGAGGATGTTGCCCTCGACGAACTGCCCGAAGATGAAGATGCCAAGAGTCGCTGCGATCATGGTCCAGTCCGGCCAGAACTGCACGATGGCGACGCCCATGGAAATGATGAGGCCCGTGAGCGAGCCCACATAAGGGATGAAGCTGAGGAGGCCCGCCGTCATGCCGATGAGGGCGCCGAAATTCAGCCCGATCACGGTGAGGCTGACCGCATAGAAGGTCCCGAGAATAATGCAGACCAGCGCCTGCCCGCGCACGAAGCCGGCAATGGCCCGGTCGATGTCGCGGGCGATGCCGCGGATGGTCTCCCGCTGGTGCACCGGCATCCAGGAATCGATGGTCAGCACCATGCGGTCCCAATCGACGAGCATGTAGAAGGCGACGACCGGGGTCACGACCAGCAGGGAGAAGATGCCGATAAGCGCCTGCCCGCCAGACCAGAGACCTTGAAGGAAGGTCGCGATCCAGGCGATGCCCTGGCTGATCAGATTGCCGACCGAAGTCTGCATTTCCGGCAGGGCGCCGTTGGCGCCGAGCCGTTCGAGAAGAGGCTTCAGCTGCTCGTTCGCCAGCTCCTGAAGCCTCGCCACATAGCTCGGCACGCGTTCGACGAAAGCCCCCACCTGCTGGGCCGCGAAGGGCACCAGAATCATGAGGGTGATGATGAAGACCAGGACGAAGATGACCAGGATCAGGAGGCTGGCGCCCAAGCGTCCGATGCCGACATTCTGAAGCTTGTCGGCCAGGGGATCGAGCAGATAGGCGAGCGCAAAGCCCGCCACGAAGGGCAGAAGGATACCCCGCAGCACGAACAGCAGAAGCACTGCCACCGCCAGCGCCGCAAGCCAGAATCCGATCTGCCTTTGGATCGTCATCGGTACTCCATACCCTTATAACGCGGCGTCACACGGCCATGTGCCGCAGCCAGCCCCCGAGATAGGCACCGGCGGATGCCACGGTCAAGGTGGCGACCGCCAGCATGGCGATATCTTCCAACCCTCCAAGCTCCGCCCCGAACGCATTGGCGGCAAGGGCAAAGGCCGCAAAGGCAATCTGCGCCACGGTATTGAGCTTGCTCACCATCAGCGGCTTGATCTCCACCGGGCGGCTCATGACCCAGGACAGGAGCACCGCCGCCACGATCATCGCATCCCGCGAGACCACGACGATGGCAAGCCAGCTCGGAATCGCCCCGACCACGGCGAGCGTCACATAGATCGAGACCAGGAGCGACTTGTCCGCCAGGGGGTCGATATAAGCCCCGAACTCGCTTTTCATGTCGAAATGCCGGGCGATGAACCCATCCACCGCGTCCGAGATCCCCGCCGCCACGAACAGGACGAACGCTGCCATCCACCGGTGCTGCATGATCATCACGATCACGATGGGGACCATGATGAGCCGGGCGATAGTGATGATATTCGGGATCGTCATCAGGAAGGATGATGGCGGTTTAGGCGGCGGAGTTCAATGTTGGATAAGCGGTCAAGTTTCCAATGCACAGCCATTGCAAGGAAAGACTACATATATCAGTTGCTTACATGAAAAATTGGTGCCAGATTGCCACAATATTCACAAAATTGGAAATCGCATGAGCTTGCGTTGGGTGGCCAAATTTAGGGGCATGCTATCGCTTGCTCTGATCCTCATCCTAATACCGGTCTCACAAGCATTCGCCTGCCGAGGGAAAGGTTATGAGGAAAAGGAATCGTCGTCGATGATTCAAGGTTTTCCGTTTCCAGACTCCCTCGAAGGCTTAGTACGGAAAGAGTTACGTGTCCCAACCTGCAACTTCCTCGATGAAAGTTTTAGCGTTGTTTATGGGGCTGAAGGATCACGCCAGTTGGAGATCACCATCATGGATCGTGATCCAGAAGTACCTGCCGACAAAGTCACTCGTGTGAATGCCGCAATCGCCTATAAAATCGCTGAGCTCTACAGCATGAAGTTCAATAAGAAGGCGACGCTTCTGTCGAACGATGTTGGCGGCAAGGGCGGCATTAGCATTCTTGCCTATCGAGATGATGGGACTGAATATAAAATTGTCCTATTCACAGTCCTGATGCAGTCTCAAGTGATCAAGATCAAATACGGCACGTCCGATCTGCGGCTAGCTGAAGAAAATGCCTTGGCTGTCAGAAATGCCTACTTTTCTCAGCTCAGGGCCTCATCTCTACAGGTTTGGGAACCCTGACAAATCCTCTGAGTCAGATCGTACCCTGAGACCCTCAAGCCATAGATACATCCATTGGGCCAAGATGGCTTAGAGCAGCTTGCATCTAAATCCCCTTGCCTCTCGCCCCCCTTCGCCTTACTCCCCACCCAACACGGGGTGTGCCATGACGACCGAGAAACCCGAGAAGCAGACGAACGGCCTGACCTATGCCCAAGCGGGCGTCGATATCGACGCGGGCAATGCCATGGTCGACCAGATTAAGCCCCTGGTGCGCTCGACGCGCCGCCCCGGCGCGGATGCCGAGATCGGCGGGTTTGGCGGCCTGTTCGATCTCAAGGCCGCAGGCTTCAAGGACCCGATCCTGGTGGCCGCCAATGACGGCGTCGGCACCAAGGTGAAGATCGCCATCGACACGGGCATCCACGATACGATCGGCATCGATCTCGTGGCCATGTGCGTGAACGACATCATCGTCCAAGGCGCCGAGCCCCTGTTCTTCCTCGATTACTTCGCTACCGGGAAGCTCTCCCCCGAGGTCGGCGTTCATATCGTCAAGGGCATCGCAGAGGGCTGCCTTCAGGCGGGCTGCGCGCTGATCGGCGGCGAGACGGCGGAAATGCCGGGCCTTTACGCCAAGGGCGACTACGACCTCGCCGGATTCGCCGTGGGTGCTGCCGAGCGCGGCACCCTGCTGCCTAAGGATGTGACGGTCGGTGACGTTCTGATCGGCCTGCCCTCCTCCGGCGTCCATTCCAACGGCTTCTCCCTGGTTCGGCGGATCGTCGAGCATTCTGGCCTTGCTTGGGATGCGCCTGCGCCTTTTGCGGCGGGCAAAACCCTTGCCGAGGCCCTGCTGGAGCCGACCCGGATCTATGTGAAGGCCCTGCTCGAAGTGCTGAAGGGCGGCGACGGCATCAACGCGCTGTGCCACATCACCGGCGGCGGCTTCCCCGACAATATTCCACGCGTCCTGCCGGACGGCGTCGGCGTGCGGCTCGACCTCGATGCGATCAAAGCCCCGCCCGTTTTCGGCTGGCTTAGCCGTACCGGCGGCGTCGCCGACTCCGAGATGCTGCGCACCTTCAACTGCGGCATCGGCATGATCGTGGTCGCCAGCGCCGACAAGACTGACGCGGTAATCGAGCGTCTGCGCGAGGCCGGCGAGAACCCGGTGCGCATCGGCGAGACCATCGCCCATACCGGCGGCGAGCCTGTGCAGACGTCCGGCTCACTGAAACTCTAATGTCCCGCCGCGTCGCCATTCTGATCTCAGGGCGCGGGTCCAACATGGTCTCGCTGATCGAGGCCGCTGGCAGCGCCGATTTCCCGGCCGAGATCGCGCTCGTCGTCTCCAATCGTCCCGATGCGGAAGGTCTTGAGCATGCGCGGGAAGCCGGCATCGCCACGGTGGCCTTCGACCACAAGACCCATCCCACCCGCGAGAGCTTCGAACAGGCGATGGATGAGGCGCTTGTCGCGCACGGCATAGAGTTCATCTGCCTCGCCGGCTTCATGCGCGTGCTCACGGACGGCTTCGTGGAGCGCTGGGCCGGTCGGATGATCAACATCCACCCTTCCCTCCTGCCTTTATTCCGAGGCGTGCACACTCATCGTCGGGCGCTGGAGGAAGGCGTTCGCGTTCATGGCTGCACGGTGCATTTCGTGGTGCCTGAACTCGATGCCGGCCCGATCATCGCGCAAGCCGCCGTGCCGGTGGTGCCGGGCGATACGGAGCAAAGCCTCGCCGCCCGCATCCTTGTGCAGGAGCATATCCTCTACCCGAAGGCGCTGCACATGATCTGCGACGGCAGCGCGCGGTTGGACGGTGGGCGCGTGGTGTTTTCGGGGCGGTGGGATGCCGGCTGCGCGTTGCGTTCGCCGGGTTAAATCACCCGTCATGGCCGGGCCTGTCTCAGCCATCCCGATCCGAAAGGCGCGGCGTTCGACCTTATCGGGATCACCGGCACAAGGCCGGTGATGACGTGGAGAGGTTAAAGCTGCGGCCGCTGCAGCTTGCAGGAATCGATGGCCGCCAGGGCCTTTCCGCGGGCGGTGTCGTTGAACACGCCCGTATCGCGATAGGCCTGAACCTCGTCGGCGCTCAGCGAACGCATGGTGCGGCCTGCATAGCAATCGCATTTACGGCTCAGCGAGATTTCCGTCACGTTCTGAGCCTTGGCCTGCGTGATGGTGCATGCCTCGCTCACACGTGCGCGCAGATCGGCCATGCTGGCGGTCTTCAGCGCCGGATCGAGCTGGTACTGGGTGGGCATGTTGGAGGCGGCGGCGAAGGCGGCGGCCGAGCCCGTGGCGATGGCGGCCACGGTCAGCAGCACGCGCAGAATGGATGTCATGGAAAGCTCCCGAGCGACAATATCACGTCGACGCTTAAGAATAGGCTCGGGCGCTCAGGATCAAGGGACAGTCGCAAATAGGCTTAAGAAGGTCTCAATGCTTGGTTTGTGCGGGAGGCCTCCACAGAGGCCGCCAAAAAGGATAAGGCGCAAGTTCCCCCTCCCCCTTGTGGGGAGGAGAGCTGCCGGCGCTTGATCGGCCAGGCTCTCAGGATGAGGGCTATGTTGTCAGGTTAATCGGGTCAGCTCAAAACCGGTTCGGTCCGACCGCGAATAACCGCATGCGCCGCTTCCGGCACGAGATCGGCAGGGGCCTTCTCCAGCGCCACGCGGTTGTCGTGGAAGGCCGCGCCGCCATAAGGCGCAACCTGATCGCCGCCGGTAAGCGTGTTGATGCCGCGTCCCAATGGATGCGCCTTGTTCGGCCAGATGCCTTCCGCGATCAGCACGCCGCGCCGCACGCCCTCGAACAATTTTGCGCGTAAGAATACCTCGCCGCGATGGTTCTTCAGCTTCACCCAATCGCCATCCGCAATGTTCAATCGCTCCGCATCGAACGGATGCACCATCACCTCGGGCCTGCCCTCCTTCGCGATGGAACCGGGCGTCTCGGTGAAGGATGAGTTGAGGAAGCTGCGCGCCGGGCTTGTGGCGAGACGGAACGGGTATTCCTCCGTTGCGGCTTCAATGACGCCCCAATGGTCGGGGAATGCCGGCATGCTGGCCCATGGCCCCATAGGCCCGTCATTGTAGGACGGCACCTTTGTCCAATCGGGCTTGAAGCGGAACTTGCCGTCGGGATAACCGAAGCCCGTCAGGTAATGCGATTCATCGAAGGGCGGCTGCACATCCTTGTGCACTGCGACTTCCAGTTCCTCGATGCTGCCCCAGCCGGAATTGCGCAGGGTCCAGTCGATGATCTCGCGCGGCTCCATGTCGAAGCCGCGATGCGTGGCGCCGATGCGCTTGGCGAGTGCGCGCGTGACCTCGTGGTTCGACCGGCATTCGCCCGGCGCGTCGATGAGCTTCGGTCCCATCTGGAAATGCTGATGCCCGCCGCCGGAATAGAGATCGTCATGCTCCATGAACATGGTCGCGGGCAGCACGATATCGGCCATCATCGCCGTCTCGGTCATGAACTGCTCGTGCACGCAGACGAACAGATCCTCGCGGGCGAAACCCTGCTTCACCAGCTCCTGCTCCGGCGCGACGGAAACGGGATTGGTATTCTGGATCAGCATGGCCTTGATCGGCGGGCCGCTGTGCAAAGCTTCCGCATCGCCCGTGAGCACGCGGCCGATCTGCGACTGATCAAGATTGCGGATCGCCGGGTCGCGCGCGTCATGCGCCTCGATCAGCGCCTTGTTCCAATGGAAGATGCCGCTGTTCGAATGAAACGCACCGCCACCTTCGTACTGCCATGCGCCTGTAACGGCCGGGATGCACGAGGCCGCATGCATGTTCACCGCGCCGTTGCGCTGGCGGCCGAAGCCGTATCCGAGGCGGAAGAAGGTGCGCTTGGTCTCGCCGACGAGCCTTGCGAAAGCCTCGATCTCTTCCACCGACAAACCGGTGATGCTCGATGCCCAGGCGGGATCGCGTGTCTTCAGATGCTCCTCAAATTCACGCGGATGATCGGTGTAACGCTCCAGATAATCCCGATCCGCATGCCCGTCGCGGAACAGCACATGCATGACCGCGCAGGCGAGCGCGCCATCCGTTCCCGGCTTCACGAGCAACGCCATATCGGCCTGCTTCATGGTGGCGTTCATGTAGATGTCGATGGCGACGATCTTCGCCCCGCGCTCCTTGCGGGCGCGCATGGCATGCGTCATCACATTGACCTGGGTGTGAACCGGGTTCGTGCCCCAGATCACCACGCAATCGGACACGGCCATCTCGCGCGGGTCCGCGCCCGCGAGCTTGCCGGTACCGGCGACATAGCCCGTCCAGCCCATGGGCGTGCAGATGGTGGAATACTGGCCGGAATATTTCTTCACGTGGCGCAGGCGGTTGATGCCGTCGCGCATCACGAGGCCCATGGTGCCCGCATAGTAATAGGGCCAGACCGATTGCGCGCCGAAATCCCCTTCCGCCTTCAGAAACTCACGAGCGACGATGTCCAGTGCCTCATCCCAGGAGATGCGCTCGAACTGTCCCGAGCCCTTCGGACCCGTGCGCTTGAGCGGATGGAGCAGCCGATCCGGATGATGGATGCGCTCGGCATAGCGCGCCACCTTCGCGCAGATCACGCCTGCCGTGTAGCTGTTGGTCTTGGCCCCATGAACGCGCCCAATGCTCTTGCCCTCGATCACCTCGACATCGAGGGAGCAGACGGACGGGCAGTCATGCGGGCAGACGGAGGCGCGGCGGTCGACGCGGGGCGCTTGGTTCATGGCCCACCTTTGGCAAGATCCTGGAAATTGTCTCTGAGCACCTGCACAGCGCTGCTCATGGGAAGATTCAACATCTCCTCGTACATGGCAATCGCTAGGTCACAATATCGCGCCCGATGAGAAGGGCTGAGATTCCCTTGGGTCAGCAATTCAATCTCATTAGCGCCGAAGCGTTTCGCGAGCTGTCCCCCGACGATGCTCCAAAGCGGCTCTGCAGCCTTGGCGGAAACGGTCTCACGTGCCGTAGCAGTCTTCAGAATACGCTCGCTGAGTTCAACCTCCCTCTGCCGCATAGGCCCAGGCAGATAAGCAACGTAGTTTTTGGTGGCATCGACACCTGAGGCGTATTCATAGCAAAGCTGCTTATCGACCGCGGACAGGGCCTTGTACTGATCAAGAAGGAGCCTGCCTTGGTCGAGGATGGTTTGGTCGTCCGCAAGAGGGCGATATTGGATAATGATCGGCAGCATCTGCGCCCGAGCAGCATCGATGACGGCCCCTTCGGACTCGCCGAAGAGATAGCCGTTCGTCACCCGGTCCACCATTTTGGTAAAATCCTGAGGACGAGCACTCTTGAGCGCGGCAAAAACGGAGCCGACCTTGAGGAGTTGCTCCTCGATCTCCGCGCGGCCGACATTCGCCCCCCAGCCCGAGACCGCAAACTTGTAGTTATCCGCAACACCGGTAGCCGCGCGGGCCGTCACCAGCTCTTCACGGGTGGGATACCACATGGTGCTGTTGGGCGTCGCAAGAGCGCGTGACACGAACTCCGAAGGCACGCCCGCCTCGATCATGAATTTCCTTTGGCTGCTTGAGGCCTCCGCTGCATCCGAGGCGCCCATGCCGGGGAATGTCGGCGCATGGAAACCCAGCCGTCCGTTCGGATGAATCCAGCGCTCGCGGCCCGCCATGAAGGCCATCGTGCAGGCTGACGCGCAGCGCCTGGACGTATAGGTGCTCAAACCCAGCTTCCGGATTGTATTATAAAGCTTCTCGGCTTCTCCAAGCCGTCCGCCATCGCTGTTGAGGTGAACCACTTTGACCTGAGGGGCGGCCTTAAGAATGCGGACGAAGTCGTCATTGAGGCCATATTTGAATCCGCCCGACACCTCAACTTCCGTGCCGTTCCTCATAATGCGAATGGCATAGGCCGGAATGTCCGGATCGTCGAAGAAGGCCATTCTCACGGTCTCCGTGATTTGCGGGTATCCGACCTGCCCGAACTCGAGCACCATGCGCAGGATGCCGAGCACCACTGCGATTTTCGCCAGGCCTGCCCATACCCTCGAACCTTTCCGGCTCACATGTCGATCCGCCGACCGCCAGATGCCCACGAGCTGCCACACGGCGATGAGACCGATCCCAACCCAGATGGACACGAGAACGATCAGAATCTTTGTCGGGTTGTAGTCTCCACCTTCGGAAAGCACGCCGCTGACCGCGACGACGAAGATGGTGGCGACAATATTCGCGAGGAAACCGAAAACCCAGTACGAGACCCAGAGGGGCAGCTCCCCACGCCAATGACGCGCGATGAAATTCGCCTTGGGCTTTTCAGTCCCCCTTTTTGGAAGTTCTTGCGGCGCGGCGAACGGAGCCGAATGGTCGTCGGCAGAGAGCGCAACTTGGGCCTCGGAGGGGAGAGCAACGGACAGAGGCGTCGCATTAGCATCGGATTGCGATGATGGAGAGTTTGCAGGCACGGCTGCGGCAGCCTCGCCTTTCTCTACGCGCCGGACCTTCCGGCCGTCGCGAACGAGGCCGATGACGAGCCATGCGAGCTGAGGAATGGCAAATGAAGCGAAAGCCGCCTGAAATTTGGGCTCGCCACCATCAGCTTTCCCGAAAGCATTGAGCAGGCTGATCACGAAAAGGGAGAGCCCATTGGCGACCAGCAAACGCGGCACCGAGGCATTCCAATGTTTCAGGAGCCAGAGGAAGAATTGCGTTATCAGTGCAACAATCAGGAGAGCCGTTACAAAGAAACCAGTAGCGTAGCCGACACTATACATTTTGCCCATTCTCGTCTTTGCAATGGTTCATACAGTAAAAAGCAGCGCGCAAAAATACCGTCTATTCAGCAAAAAGGCCGCCCGGGGGGCGGCCTTTTCGTTCAGGGTCGGAAGCCTAAGGCTTAGCCGACGATCTCGTTGCCCGAGAAGAACTGGGCGATCTCGATCTTGGCATTGTCCTGGCTGTCGGAGCCGTGGACGGAGTTCTCGCCGATGGACTTGGCGTAGAGCTTGCGGATCGTGCCCTCGGCAGCGCTCTCCGGGTTGGTGGCGCCCATGATCTCGCGGTAGCGGAGAACGGCGTTCTCGCCCTCGAGAACCTGCACGACGACCGGAGCGGAAATCATGAAGTCCACGAGCTCACCGAAGAAGGGGCGCTCCTTGTGGACAGCGTAGAAGGTCTCGGCCTCGCGGCGGGACATGAGAATGCGCTTCTGCGCCACGATGCGCAGGCCGGCTTTTTCGATGACGGCATTGACGGCGCCGGTCAGGTTACGCTCGGTCGCGTCGGGCTTGATGATGGAGAAAGTGCGCTCGATGGCCATGATATTGCTCTTCAAGAGGGAAAATCGGAAAGTGCGGCGCTTATAGCGGCGCGCCCCCCTGCTCTCAAGCGCCTTTTCGGACTTAAGTTTAATGGCGGGCGCCCTTCTCTTGGAAAGCTTAACCCGCTGGTCTAGCCTCACCCCGGACGACAGGCTCCGAGGGAGAAATTCGTGAAACCTGCAACCCTTTCTGTTCTTTGCCTTTTTCTGACCCTTGGAGCAGCCTGGGCCCAGCCCTCCGACCCGAGCGGCACCTATTTGAGCGAGACTGGGGAGACCAGGGTTCGGATCGCCAGATGCGGCGAGGTTCATTGCGGCACCATCCTCTCGGTGCAGGGCGAGACCAAGGATGTGCACAACCCTGATGCGGGCCTGAAAAACCGTAATCTCGTCGGGGTCCAGATGATTGCCGACATCCGGCCTGCCCCGGAAGGCTTCACTGGAAAGCTCTATAATTACAAGGACGGCCGGACCTATACCGGCAAGATGACCTTCGCCGGAAAGACCATGCAGCTCTCAGGCTGCGTCCTCGGCGGCCTGATCTGCCGCTCTCAGACCTGGGCGAAGTTGAATTGAGCTCCTAAACGGTCATCCCGGACGGCAAAGCTGATCCGGGATCGGGTGCAGGATGAGGCGCCCGAATTTCCCTCTGTCATTCCGGGGCTAGCGCTAGCGAGAGCCCGGAACCCATAACCGCGACGCTGCCAAGAAAAGCCCGGCGATCCGAGCTGCTTTCTTCTGCATCTGTTGTGGGTATGGGTTCCGGGCTCGGCTCTGACGAGCCGCTCCGGAATGACAGCGGTGGGTGCACTCATCCTGCCAGCGACTCCGGATCGGTTTCGCCGTCCGGGATGACGCCGGTTGATTACCGCGCCTTCTGGCCGAAAAGGATGGCCTGAACGGCGGGGTCCTTCATGTCGTTCGATCCGCGATCCTCGGCTCCGACCACGAGAGCCCTCTTCACCGCCGGGCGCTCCATTACCGCTTTCAGCCAGCGCTTCACATGCGGGAAGTCCTCGATGTTCTGGCCCTGGCGCTCCCACAGCTTCGCCCAGGGGGCGATGGCCATGTCGGCGATGGAATATTCGCCGGCCACGAATTCCCGGTCCGCGAGGCGCTTGTTGAGCACGCCGTAGAGGCGGTTGGTCTCGTTGGTGTAGCGCTCGATGGCGTAGGGCACCTGCTCCGGGGCGTAGATGCGGAAATGGTGCGTCTGGCCGAGCATGGGGCCGAAGCCGCCCATCTGCCAGAACAGCCATTGATCGACCTCGACGCGCCCGCGCTCGTCCTGCGGGTAGAACCGGCCCGTCTTGCGTCCGAGATATTGGAGGATGGCGCCGGATTCGAACACCGAGATCGGCTGCCCGTCAGGCCCGTCATGGTCGATGATGGCCGGCATCTTGTTGTTGGGGGAGAAGGACAGGAAATCCGGCTTGAACTGATCGCCCTTGCCGATATTCACCGGGTGAATGACGTAAGGCAGCCCGCATTCTTCGAGCATGATGGTGATCTTCCAGCCGTTCGGGGTCGGCCAGTAGTAGAGATCGATCGGTTGCTGCGTGGAAGCTGCCATGGCATGCCTCTCCTTCGGTAACAATACAGGTCTGGCGCGGACGTTAACGCATCAGGCGGAAAAGTGGACCCGATTTTCCGCTTAAACGATGCGCGACTGTAGAAATAAGCATCGCCTCCCGCACCCTCATGACAATGGTTTGCAGTGGATAGAGGGCATGGCCGAGCCCGCGGCCTTGCATGTTTCATTGTTTCATATGAGATGAATCGAGCGCAGGTTGAATGCGCCTAAGGGGAACCCGATGATCAAGAAACTTGCTGCAACAGTGCTTGCAACCGCCATGACCCTGTCTCTCGCCGTTCCCGTCCAGGCGGCTGGAGAGGCAAAGCCGAAGAAGGAACCGACCGCCGCCCAAATGGCCGCCCGCGAGCGCATGACCAAGTGCAGCGCCGAGTGGAAGGAAGCCAAGGCCGGCGGCAAGGTCGAGCCCGGCATGAAATGGCCGAAGTTCTGGAGCGCCTGCAACACGCGTCTCAAGGGCGGCACGAAGGCTTAAACAACCAAGCATCTCGGACTTTTTCCATAAAAGAGTCCGAGATGCCAAAACTGGCCAAAAGAATTGCTCATGAACCGACGAGTGAAAGTACTTCTTTTGATCGCCTTATGCATTGTTGCAGTTGCATACTGGCTATATGGGCTTATTCACTTCGACGCCTGCCTTGATCGCATCAATTACGACAGAGCTTTTTGGCACCTGTGCGAAGAGGACTACAATTATCAACCCGAACTCTGATCAGTAGAGTTTGGCAGCCGCTCACCTAGGTGGCTCTCAAAGCTTCTTCTTGAACCCCTCGTGACTCCGCGAAAACCCGAGCCGCTCGTAGAAACGGTGCGCGTCCTTGCGGGTCTTGTTGGAGGTCAGCTCCATGGCGGCGGCGCCTTTGGTGCGGGCGTAATCCTCTGCGAAGGCCATCATTCGGGCCCCGATGCCGCCGGAGCGGCGGGAGGCTTTCACCTTCACGCTCTCGACCTTCACGCGCATCGTTCCGCGCCCGGTGAGATTGGGAATGAAGGTAAGCTGAAAGGTGCCGATGACCTCGCTGCCATCGGTCGCCACGAAGAGCGTGTTTTCCGCCGAGCGGGCGATGGCCTGAAACGCTGCCTCATAGACTGGCTTCGTCTCAGGGTTCCACACGTCGCCGTGCGTTCCCAACGTGTCCTCTTCATGCAGGCGGATGATCGCCTCGAGATCCTCGAAGCGCGCTTCCCGAACCAGAATCCCGCTCATGCGGCTGACCTGGATTCCATGGGCAGCATGGCCTTGGGAGCCTTGAACCCCGGCAAGGCCTCGACGCGCGCCGCCCAGGCCTTCACCTGAGAGTATTCGGTCAAGTCGATGCCCGCCTCGCCCGCGAAGGCCACAACGCCGTAGATGTCGATATCGGCGATGGTGACGCCCTCGCCCACCATCCAGGTGCGTCCGGCGAGATGCGCCTCGACGACAGCGAGCCCAGCCCTGGCATTGGCGCTGCAATCCTCGAACACCTCGGGTGGAGCCTGCCGGATGCCGAGCTTGATGACGCGGGCCCGATAGAGGGGTGCGGCAAGACGGTCGAAGTCCCAGTAGAGCCATTCACGAACTTGGAGGCGTTCGTCCAGGCTCGCGCCGCCGAATTTGCCCAGGGTGTCGGAGAGATATTCGAGCAGAGCCGCCGACTGGCAGAGATGCCTGCCATTGTTGCGGTCCAGGAGCAGCGGCACCTGGCCGTAGCGCTGGCGCGACATGTGCGGGGGCTGCTTGTGCTCGCCGGCCATCATGTTCACGTGCACATAATCGAAAGGCTCAGCCGTCAGCGAAAGCATCAAGGCAACCTTGTAGGTCGGTCCGGAAAACGCGAACCCGTGAAGTTCGAAACGTGCGGTCATGAGCCCCTCTGTGCGCAAAAGTCTAGCTGAGACTTTATTGGATTGCTTCGCAGCCAGAAAGGTTGAAAATCACACCGAAGGTTCGGCTCACCAGTCTCTACGCTCATCCTGAGGGGTGCGGAGCGACCGTCTCGAAGCACGAGGGCCTAGCCTTCTGAGGATGGTGCCATGGCCAAGATGGATAGCGAACGCAAGCTTCTGCAGCAGAGTGTTGCCGTCGTGGCGACGGTTCCCGTGGCGATCGGGCTCTATGGCGTTCTGTTCGGCCAGGCGCTCACGGGCGATGCGGTGAGCATTTCGGCGGAAAGCCATTTTCGGTTCCTGTCCGGCCTGCTTCTCGGCATCGGCCTCTGTTACTGGAGCACCCTGCCCCGCATCGAGACCAGAACTGGCCGTTTCCGGCTCCTCACGCTCCTCGTGGTGATCGGAGGTCTTGGGCGCCTCATCGGCCTTGCCCTGACCGGCCTGCCGTCACTCTTCATGATCGGCGGCCTCGTCGTCGAACTCGTCGTCGCCCCCGTTCTGTGCATCTGGCAAACGCGGATCGCGAACCGCTACGCTGAGGAATACGGGGTCGCATGACCGCCTTCGGGCAGTGAAAGATTATGATTTATGCCCGATTTCTTGCGGAATTCGGCGGTTCACCTTGAACTTTGCCATGTTCTGGAGCCACATTCTCAGGATGTGACGAGGCGTTTTGCCTGAATTTTCCTGACACTGCCGGCCTCGCCCGCCCCTCCAGGGAGGTGGCACCATGAACGAGAACCAGAATCTCTTCGCCATTTTACGACAATCGGCGAATAGTGCCGTTGTCGATCAGATCGAGCGCCTTATCCAGGATGCCCCCGATCATGAGTTGAACCGCGTGAACGTTCTTGCGTTCGCGGCGAAGCACAATCTCGATGAGGAGAGCACCATTGCCGCCTTCCTGCACGCGGCGCGGCCCGGGATCTTCGAGATGTCCTGGAACGTCCTCTGCCCGGGCTGCGGCGGAGTGCTGGATGCAGGCACCAGCCTGAAATCCCTCAGGCAGGAGGAATACAGCTGCGCCTTATGCGCGGCTGGCTATGAGCCGACCCTGGACGAGATGGTGGAAGTCACTTTCACGGTCAGCCCAAGAGTGCGCAAGATCGCAGCCCATGAGCCGGATACGCTCCCGATGTCGGAGTATCTGCGGCAGGTGTTCTGGAGCTCAGGCGTCGATCTGCCGGAAGATTTCGAGCAGCGGCTCGAAGACATTGTTCTCGATGCGGTCGAGCTTCCCGCTGGCGAGCGGGTGATCCTGTCATTGCAGCTGCCGCCGGGCTTCGTGATCGTCTTCGATCCTGTGACTCACGCAGCCCAGTTCCTGGATGTGAAGGGTGAGCCGACACGCGAGCGCCAGAATTTATCGATGATCCTGAGCGAGCTTCACGCGGATAACCGGATACTGGAGGTCCGCCCCGGTCCTGTAAGGCTCCTGCTGGAAAACCACGCCAAGCACCGGACCCTTCCGGCCGTCTGGCTCGCGGGTGACGAGCTACACAAGTTGATGGAGCGGCGGCGTCCCTTCCTGACCGCCAAGCGCCTGCTGACGAACCAGACCTTCCGCGACATCTACCGCACGGAAACGCTCGATATCGACCAGCGCCTCAAGATCACCAGCCTCACCTTCCTGTTCACGGATCTGAAGGGCTCGACGGAACTCTACGAGCGCGTCGGCGATCTCGTCGCCTACGACCTCGTGCGCGAGCATTTCCGCGTGGTCAACGAGATCGTGGCATCCGAGGCCGGAGCCGTGGTGAAAACCATCGGCGATGCGGTCATGGCCACCTTTCCCAACCCGGAACATGCCATCGCGGCGGCGCTCAGGATGCGCGATGCCATGCGCAGCCTCAACGAGGAACGCGGGGAGGAGGATCTGCTCCTGAAGATCGGCATTCACGAGGGGCCATGCCTTGCCGTGGTTCTCAACGACCGGCAGGATTATTTCGGGCAGACCGTCAACATCGCCTCGCGCGTGCAGGGGCTGGCGGACTCACGCTCGATCTACGCCACCGGAACGGTGATCGATAACCCGGAGGCGCTGGAATTGATCGAAACGAGAGGCCTTCACCCCAATTTGCAGAAGACGACCCTGCGCGGGATCAACGACGAGTTCGCCGTTTACGAGATTCCTTGAGGCTTTAATCTCCGACGTCATCACCGGCCTTGTGCCGGTGATCCACGTCTTGCCACCAACGATGCCCTCATCCTGAGGAAGCGCGTAGCGCTGTCTCGAAGGAGGCTCCAGCGCACACTGGACGATCCTTCGAGACGCCGCTTTCAGCGGCTCCTCAGGATGAGGGCGGAGGATTGGAAGCGAAGACGTGGATCGCCGGGACAAGCCCGGCCATGACGAAGGGTGAATGAACAGCCTCAGAGATTCTTCTCGAAGAAGTATTCGACCGAGTTGGAAATGTCGCCGAGATCCCGCTGTGCGCCTGTCTGCGTGAAGCCGAGGCGCTTGCCGAAGAGATCCTGCGCGTCCTCATCGACGACGGAACGAAGAACGGGCACATCGATCCTCAACGCCACGGTCAATTGGTCCTCTCAGGCAACACGGCGGCCACTGTCTCTGCCAACATGTCGTGCATCAGGCGATACCCCTCAGGCGAGAGATGAATGCCATCCACGGTCATTCCTTCGCGCGCGGCGCCCTCATCGTCTGACAATGCCGATTGCAGATCGACGATGGCGGCGGCGCGGCCATCGCAGGTCTCGACAATGCGGCGGCTCATATCTGCAATGGCATCGGTGGAGTAGAAGCTGGTGACGCGCTTGGCTTTCTCGATGGGCGGCGGCGTCATCGCGATGAGAGGCACGCCCGCCTCATCGAAATGACTGATGATCCGGTCGAGATTTTTGACCGCATCATCGAGGCCGTCTTCGCTGCAATCCTTCTTCGCATCGTTGGTGCCGACAAGAAGAACCGCGAGCGAAGGCTCGGCAGATTTAAGGAGAAGCGGAATCCTGGGCTCCAGAGCCTCCGCCCAGATGCCGGAATAGCCGGCGTTCAGCACCGGAAGCGATCCAAGGCGGTTCCAGTAGAACCCTTCGACGATGGAGTCGCCGACGAACAGCAACCCGCCCGGCCCGACCGCGGAACGATGCGCGCTGATCACGATATCGCGGATCAGCCAATGAGGAGCGAAGGGATTGGGTTGCGTTGCCACCGGTTCCTGCTTCGAAAAAACCCGGCAGGGCTGCGAGCCTTTGCCGGGTTTTTCGATTGCCTTACTCGATCCCGAGCTTCTGCTTCAGGATTTCGTTGACGGCCTGCGGGTTGGCCTTGCCGCCGGTCTGCTTCATCACCTGGCCGACGAACCAGCCGAGCAGCGTGGGCTTCGCCTTCGCCTGCTCCACCTTGTCCGGGTTGGCTGCGATGATCTCGTCCACGGCCTTCTCGATGGCGCCGGTATCGGTCACCTGCTTCATGCCGCGCTTCTCGACGATCTCGCGCGGGTCGCCGCCTTCGGTGAAGACGATCTCGAACAGGTCCTTGGCGATCTTGCCGGAGATCACGTTCTCGCCGATCAGCTCGATGATGCCGCCGAGCTGGGATGCTGAGACCGGAGACTCGGTGATGTCCTTGCCGTCCTTGTTAAGGCGGCCGAACAGCTCGTTGATGATCCAGTTCGCGGCGGCCTTGCCGTCGCGGCCCTTGGCGACTTCCTCGAAGAAGTCGGCGGAGGAGCGCTCGGCCACCAGCACACCCGCGTCGTAGGACTGCAGGCCGTAATCGGCCATGAAGCGGGCCTTCTTCTCGTCCGGCAGTTCCGGCAGATGCTGGGCGAGTTCGTCCACATAAGCCTGGTCGAACTCGAGCGGCAGCAGGTCCGGATCTGGGAAGTAGCGGTAATCGTGCGCCTCTTCCTTCGAGCGCATGGAGCGGGTCTCGCCCTTGCCCGGATCGTAGAGGCGGGTTTCCTGGTCGATCTTGCCGCCATCCTCGATGATCGCGATCTGGCGGCGCGCCTCGACCTCGATGGCCTGTCCGATGAAGCGGATGGAGTTGACGTTCTTGATTTCGCAGCGCGTGCCAAGCTCCTCGCCGGGGCGGCGCACGGACACGTTCACGTCGGCGCGGAGGCTGCCCTTGTCCATGTCGCCGTCGCAGGTGCCGAGATAGCGCAGGATGGTGCGCAGCTTGGTCACATAGGCGCGCGCCTCGTCGGCCGAGCGCAGGTCCGGCTTCGACACGATTTCCATGAGCGCGACGCCCGAGCGATTCAGATCCACGAAGCTTAAGGTCGGGTGCAGGTCGTGGATCGACTTGCCGGCATCCTGCTCCAGGTGCAGGCGCTCGACGCGTACCGTGATCGTCTCGCCGCTCTCCGGCACATCCACGATCACTTCGCCCTCGCCCACGATGGGGCTCTTGTACTGGCTGATCTGGTAGCCCTGCGGTAGGTCCGGATAGAAATAGTTCTTACGGTCGAAAGTGCTCTTGAGGTTGATCTCGGCCTTCAGCCCCAGGCCCGTGCGGATCGCCTGACGCACGCATTCCTCGTTGATGACGGGCAGCATGCCGGGCATGGCCGCATCCACGAGGGAGACATTGCTGTTGGGATCGTTGCCGAAGGTCGTGGAGGCGCCGGAGAACAATTTCGCCTGGCTCGTCACCTGGGCATGAATTTCCATGCCGATGACGATTTCCCAATCGCCTGTCGCGCCTTTGATGAGCTTCTTAGGGTTGACCGGAGCATTCATGAGCCGTGCGCCTTTGATATCTTGCGTTTGACTTGGGAGTAAGAGCGACGCGAAACCGGGTCAACCCCTTTCAAGATGAACAGGCATTCAGATTAGTGCGTCATAAGGCCGAGATTAATTATGGTTTGTGCACAGGGATTTAAGATAATTGCCACGCTGGGATGAAACCGCATCCAAGATTGGGCGTTGAACGGAAGGTAAAACGGTCAAGGAGCTTAAAAATGGCTATGGATCCCATGGATCGCGAACCGAACGTCTACAATCGTGAGACAAATGTCTACGAAACTGATCGTCGCGGTTCCAACACTCTTGCCTACGTGATCGGCGGACTTGTTGTCGCGCTGGGCCTTCTTGCCTTCCTCTTCTATGACGGCGGCAACGAGCCGAGCACGACCGGCAGCACGACCGGCACGCAGACGGAACGCTCCTCGCCGAGCACCAGCCCGTCCCCGGTCACCCCGATGACTCCGTCGTCCCCCGCGGCCCCCGCCGCTCCGGCCTCGCCGTCGGCCCCGGCTTCCCCGCAGCAGTAAAAGTAGTCTGGCGTAACTTCTGCGTCACAAGGGCCTGACCTCGGTCAGGCCCTTTTTCATGCGGTCATGCTGGAACGGCAACAACGCGCTTTCTTTCCGGAAGGGTCATGAGAGCGACCCCGACCAGGATGCAGACCAGCCCGACCAGAGCCGTCGTATCGGGAACTTCGTCGAGAAAATATGCGCCAATGGCCACACCTAGCGGCACCCTGAGATAAGCCTGCGCCGTCGTGCCGACCGATCCTAAGGTATGGATCAGCCGGAAATAGATGACGAAGGCCAAGGCGGTAGAGAAGATGGCCAGCGCGATCAGCGCCATGATCGAGGCGCCAGACGGTGCCAGGGTCCAGGGTCGATCGACCACGAGGCTGATTGGGATGAGGATCATCGCACCCGACAGGAGAGACCCGGCGGCGGGCGCCATGGGATCGAGATTCTTGAAATTCCGCCCAAAGATTGCGGCTCCCGCATAGCATGCGGCAGCCAGAACCACCGCGAGCTGCGCGTAAAGCTCCTGGCCCACATGGGTGAGAGCCTGATTGCCGATGATCACGCAGGTCCCCGCAAGCCCCACCACGACACCGGCGAACTTGCGGATGCCGGTCGTCTCATGCCGGGTCCGGACCAGTGTGATCATGAAGGTGAAGACCGGCGTCATGGAATTGAGGATCGCGGCCAAACCCGCATCGATGGATGTCTCCGCCCAGGCGATGAGCGTGAAGGGAACGGCGCTGTTGAGGCAGGCCTGGATCATGAAATTGCGCCAGCTTGCGCGGTCACGCGGAAGGCTCACTCCTCGCAAGTGCATGATCAGGACCAACAGGCTTCCGGCGATCAGGGTGCGCGTCGCGATGAAGGTGATGGGCGGAATGGTCTCGACCCCGACCTTGATGAAGGTATAGGCCGCCGCCCACAGGCTGGCGAGGGTTGCCAACAGGGCAAGCTCAAGAGCGTAATTGGTCTTCTGGTGTTGGCCTGTCGGCATGGGAATCGTACCTGCTCTTGCTGTTTCGATGCGGCGCGAAACTGGCACGGGGCCGCGCCGCTGTCGTCATGGAATGCTTCGGCCGCGACCGAAATGTTGCTTGGTGACCGACGTGCCTCCATTCCCTAGGATCAGGTCCATGGCATCCATGGTCTCAGGCATCACGCTCGCGGAAATCGCCGCCCTGATCGGCGATGTGGCCCGCGCCAATATCCTCTCCGCCCTCATGGACGGACGGGCGCTCACCGCCGGCGAGCTGGCGTGGCATGGCGGCGTCGGCGCTTCGACAACGAGCGGACACCTCGCCAAGCTCAGCGAGGCCAACCTGATCGCCCTGGAGCGCCAGGGCCGCCACCGCTATTACCGCCTCGCCTCTCCCGAGGTGGCACAGGCCATCGAGGCGCTGATGGCCGTCGCCTCATTCGGCCCCAGGCGGCACCGCCCGGTCGGCCCGAAGGACGAGGCGCTGCGCAATGCCCGCACCTGCTACGACCATCTGGCAGGACGCCTCGGCATCGCCATCGCGGATTCGTTGAGTCTCAGAAACCATGTGGTTCTCTCGGAGAGCGCCGGCGTCATTACGGAGGAAGGTCAGCGCTTCCTCTGCGATCTCGGCATCGATCTCGATGCCGGGCCTAAAGGCTCACGCGCGCCCTGCCGCACCTGCCTGGACTGGAGCGAGCGCCGCCCTCACCTGTCGGGACGTTTGGGAGCCGCGCTCTGCACGCGGTTTTTCGAGCTGGGATGGATCGCGCGCATCAAGGACAGCCGGGCGCTATCTGTCACGGCAGAGGGGCGCGGCGGGTTGAAATCGACGTTTGGAATCGAGATTGGGTAATCTCTCCCCTTTGTCATTCCGGGGCGCCGGAGGCGAGCCCGGAACCCATAACCACCGTGGGCGCAGAATAAACTATTCGGGTCAAAGCGCTTTTCTTGAAACGTCGTGATTATGGGTTCCGGGCTCCGCTACGCGGCCCCGGAATGACAAGGGTAGTGCTTTTCCGAAAGGTCTTTCAGCGCTTCGCCAGCCGGCGCGCGCCATAAGCGATGCTGGCCCAAAGAATCGCCGACCCCACCCGCACCGGGAACAGCGTCAGCGCATCGGAGCGGATCGGCGCGATCCAGGGAATGCCGAGGCTGGTGACCAGCCACGAGAAGAGCACCGACACGCCCAACGCCGCGATTGCCGCGATGAGCACCTTGCCAAACTGATCCGCCTTCCAGCCGAGAGTGACCGCGACCAGGATCAGAACCGGATCGAAGGCGGCGGGCAGCCAGTCCCACAGGTGGATGACGGGAACGGTGGGATGCACGTGATTTAAGCCCACCAGGCCTGAGGCAGCTTGATGCGGCCCGCGGCATCCTCGATCACCTGACCGACGGCGAAGAGGGTCTCCTCGTCGAAGGCGCGGCCGATGAGCTGGAGGCCGAGCGGCAACCCTTGAGCATCGAGACCGGCGGGAACCGCGAGACCTGGCAGGCCCGCCATGTTCACCGTCACCGTGAAGATGTCGTTGAGATACATCTCGACCGGATCGCCCGAGCCCTTCTCGCCGATGCCGAAAGCGGCGGACGGGGTGGCGGGGGTCAGGATGGCGTGAACTCCTTCAGCATAGACCTTCTCGAAGTCCTGCTTGATGAGCGTGCGGATCTGCTGCGCGCGCACGTAATAGGCATCGTAATAGCCCGCCGAGAGCACATAGGTGCCGATCATGATGCGGCGCTTGACCTCACGGCCGAAACCGGCGGCACGGGTCTTTTCGTAGAGTTCGACGATGTCCTTGCCGTTCTCACGCAGGCCGTAGCGCACGCCGTCATAACGGGCGAGGTTCGAGGAGGCCTCCGCCGGGGCCACGATGTAATAGGCCGGCAGAGCGTATTTCGTGTGCGGCAGGGAGACGTCGACGATCTCGGCGCCGGCCGCGCGCAGCCACTCGATGCCCTGCTGCCAGATTTTCTCGATCTCGGGCGACATGCCGTCGATGCGGTATTCCTTCGGAATGCCGATCTTCAGGCCCTTCACGCCGCGCGTGACGGCGGCCTCGTAATCCGGGACCGGCATATCCACGCAGGTGGTGTCCTTGGCGTCAGCGCCGGACATGGAGCGCAGCATGATCGCGGCATCGCGCACGGTGCGGGTGATGGGGCCTGCCTGATCGAGCGACGAGGCGAAAGCCACCGTGCCCCAGCGGGAGACGCGACCATAGGTCGGCTTGATGCCGACCGTGCCGGTGAAGGCTGCGGGCTGGCGGATCGAACCGCCGGTATCGGTGGCAGTCGCACCCAGGCACAGGTGAGCGGCCACAGCCGCCGCCGAACCGCCGGAGGAGCCGCCGGGCACGAGCTTCCTGTCGCCCTGCTTCCAAGGCGAAACCACAGGGCCGAAGGCGCTGGTCTCGTTGGAGGAGCCCATGGCGAACTCATCCATGTTGAGTTTGCCGAGCATCACGGCGCCGTCGTTCCACAGGTTCCGGGTGACGGTGGATTCGTAGGGCGGGTTGAAGTTGCCGAGGATCTTGGACCCGGCGGTGGAAACCACGCCTTCGGTGCAGAACAGGTCCTTGATGCCGAGCGGAATGCCTTCCAACGGGCGGACCTCGCCCTTGGCGATCTTCTCGTCGGAGGCCTTCGCCATGGCGAGCGCCTTCTCGGGCGTCTCGAGCACATAGGCGTTCAGCGCCCTCGCCTTCTCGACGGCGGCGACATGGGCCTGAGCCAGTTCGGCGGCGGAAAAGGTCTTGGCCTTCAGGCCGTCGCGGGCTTCGGCAATCGTGAGATGGGTCAGTTCGGTCACTGGATCATCCTGTCATCCCGGGGCTACGCAGTAGAACCCGGGATCGTCTGGAAGAAGAAACTGGATTTGGCGATCCCGGCTCTTAAGCTCATGCTACAGCCGGGATGACGGGTTCTTATTCGACCACTTTCGGCACCAGGAAGAAGTTGTCTTCCGTAGCGGGGGCGTTCTGGACGATTTTGTCCGGATAGCCGCCATCGGTCACGCCGTCCTGGCGCTTCTTCATGACCATGGGGGTCACGGAGGTCATAGGCTCCACGCCGTCCACGTTCACTTCGTTGAGTTGCTCGACGAAGGAGAGAATCGCATTGAGCTCGTCCTGGAGGTGAGGCACCTCCGCATCCGTCACGGCAATGCGCGCCAGATGGGCGATGCGGCGGACCGTTTTCTCATCGACCGACATGGATGGTCATACCCTTTGGAATTCCGATGGGCGGGCTATAGCACCCGCCCGCCCAAAGCCGCAACTTCGGATGCAACGGAAGTCTGCCCCTTACCATCCTGACAGAAGATGCGACCAGGGGGAAAAGGGGCCTAACGCTCGGAGGGGATCCCCCGGCATAGGGGCTCACCAGGGCTGGACAGTCCCGCATCAATGTTACATTTAACAATCAGGAAAAATTGCAAATCGGCTTGCCGAAGGGGTTGGGTTATGAGTGCTGGTTGGGTGAAAATGGGTTTTCTGGTGGCCATTACCGCCGTCCTCGGAAGCGCCTCGCCCAATGCAGTAGCGAAAGAAGCGCCCCAGAAAGGTTCGCAGCGCCAAGCACGGAGTAGCGAGCCAGCCATCATTCTCGTCCGTGTCCAGAAAGATGGGGAAGGCTGCAGAGGCGTCGCACGACTACGACCGATTAATCGTGGGCAAATGGACATGAGCCGCTTTGTCGATATCGGCTACGTCACAGACTTGGATAGGAAACCCCAGTTACAGGCCATGGGTGAATTTTTTGCCAAAGGAATAACCCTGGATTTCAAGGGACTTTTTGCTGACACGAACAAAGGCCGCAAGGACCAGTTCGTTACCATCGTGCCCGGTTCCTACGTTGTAACCAATATCCTCTGTGAGCAAGGTCGAAAGAAGACCTGGATTGGCGGCGACCACTCCAACCTGTTTGCGGCAGAGACCGGCCATGCCGCTCCCATCAAAGGCGCAAACGTGATCGAGGTGAAGTCCGGTGAAATCCTGGATGCGGGCATTCTCGAAATCAAAAGCGACGAAGTAGGCTTCTTCGAGACGAAGACGGCTTCAGTCATCGCAGCCCTTACATCCGCGGACGAACAGGCTCAGCTCCGCGAAATCTTCCAGGAGGCAGGAAAGCGGCTCCGCTTCACGACCTTCCGCGCAGGCGTCAAGTAGGTTCGCGAAACGAAGCGCTTGGCTTCTATCCTCCGCGCTCCTGGCTTTCAAACCAGGGGCGCGAATTGCTTATACGATGTGATTAAAACTTCACCGCCACCGTCTTATGCGGCACCACAACCTGGACGCCCTTCCCTTCCATGGTGGCCACGAAGCGGTCCGCGTTCGGCACGAGGAGCGGGAACGTGGCGTAGTGGCAGGGGATGACCGCCTTCGCGTTGCTGAAGAAGCGCTGGATCGCGAGGGCGGCGACCTCGGGCCCCATGGTGAAGCGGTCGCCGATGGGCACAATGACCACGTCCGGCTGATGAATTTCGGCGATCAGAGCCATATCGCCGAAAATATCCGTGTCACCCATATGATAGACGGTGGGTTCGCCCGGGGCCTTCACGATAATACCGTTGGCGCTACCGAGGGGATAATTCACCCCCATCTCTACAAGGCCCGCCGAATGATCCGCCCGCACCAATGTAACGGTGAAGCCGTCCTGATCCGTCGTGCCTCCCGTATTCATGGGGTCGAAGTTCTTCAGGCCCTGCTCGGCCAGGTACATGCACAGCTCGAAATTCGTGACCACCTTGGCGCCGGTCTGCTTCGCGATCTCTAATGTATCGCCCACGTGATCCCCGTGGCCGTGGGTCAGGAGCACATGGGACACGCCGTCGAGGATCTTCGCGCGGTCGCCCTCGAAGGCCGGGTTCCCCGTAAAGAACGGATCGATGAGAACGGCCTTGTCGGCGAAGTCGAGACGGAAGGCGGAATGGCCGTACCAGGTGATTTTCATGAGGGTATCCTTCGATTCCAGGAGCATGGAGATGGGGCGATGCCTGCGAACGGCCATGTTCCAAAGGAACAAAAAGTTCCGTCGAGTCTTATGAAGCTAAGCAATAATTCTTAAAGCCGTTGGAGGATAGCCATGTCACGCCTGCTCACCTCTCTCACTCTTGCCGCTGGACTTCTTGCATCGGCGAGCGCCTCCGCCGTCGAAGTCTCGATCTCATGCAGCGCGCTCGGCAAGGAATATGAGATCTGCAAGCAGGGTGTCGATGCCTGGGCCAAGAAGACAGGCAACACTGTCAAGATCGTATCGACCCCCAACTCCGCCACCGAACGCCTCGCGCTTTATCAGCAGCTTCTGGCCGCTGGTGCGGGTGACATCGACGTGTTCCAGATCGACGTGGTGTGGACGGGAATTCTCGGCCAGCATCTGCAGGACCTGACCGCCAAGGGCCAGAGCGTGGTCGGCCAGCACCTGCCCGCCATGGTGGAAACGAGCCGCGTCGACGGCAAGCTCATGGCGATGCCCTGGTTCGCCGATGCGGGCCTGCTTTATTACCGCACCGACCTGCTTCAGAAATACAACCGCCAGGTTCCGCAGACTTGGGCCGACCTGAGCGAGACCGCCCGCATCATCCAGGACGGCGAGCGCAAAGCGGGCAAGGGCGATTTCTGGGGCTATGTCTGGCAGGGCCGTGCCTATGAGGGCCTGACCACCGTCGCGCTCGAATGGATCGCCTCCTACAACGGCGGCACCATCGTGGATGAGAAGGGCGAGATAACGGTCGATAATCCGAAGGCTGCCGAGGCCCTGAAGGCGACCAGCGGCTGGGTCGGCACGATCACGCCCGAGGGTGTTCTCAACTACACGGAAGAGGAAGCACGCGGCGCCTTTCAGGCCGGTAATTCCGCCTTCATGCGCAACTGGCCCTATGCCTGGGCGCTGGCGCAAGGCGGCGACAGCACCATCAAGGACAAGGTCGGCATCGCACCACTGCCGAAAGGCGGCGCGGATGGCCGCCATGCGGGTACGTTGGGCGGCCAGCTTCTCGCCGTGTCGAAATATTCGAAGAACACTGACGCCGCGACCGATCTCGTCATGTATCTGACGAGCACGGAAGAGCAGAAGCGCCGCGCCATCGAGGGCTCCTTCAACCCCACCATCGTGTCGCTCTACACCGATGCGGACGTGACGAAGGCGAGCCCCTTCATCGGCGATCTGCGCGACGTGTTCACCAACGCGGTGGCGCGCCCTGCATCCGTGACGGGCCAGAACTACAACAAGGTCTCGACCGAGTTCTTCAACGCGGTGCATCAGGTGCTCTCGAAGCGCTCTCAAGCAGAGCAGGAGCTCAACCGCCTCGACCGTGACCTGAAGCGGATCAAGCGCAACGGCTGGTAATCGTCATGAGCAGCGCGGTTGCCCAAAAGTCGGCTCAAGAGCCGGCCCTTGCGCGGGAGACCGCGCAGGGCAGCCGCTCCTCCCTCACCCGCTCGCGCATCAGGGCAGCGTGGATCTTCATCGCCCCGACCCTGATCATCCTCGCGCTCATCGCAGGCTGGCCTCTGGCGCGGACCATCTGGTTCAGTTTCACCGATGCCAGCCTGAACAATCTCAACGACTATGAATTCATCGGCTTCGAGAACTACCTCGCCAATTATGACGGCGAGTGGCTGGGCCTGCTTACCGATCCCGATTGGTGGCACTCCGTCTGGAATACGGTGTGGTTCACCCTCGTCTCCGTCTCCATCGAGACCGTTCTCGGCATCATCGTCGCGCTGATCCTCAACGCATCCTTTCCCGGACGCGGCATCATGCGCGCCGTCATTCTCATTCCATGGGCGATTCCGACCGTCGTCTCCGCCCGGATGTGGAACTGGATGCTGCACGACCAGTTCGGCGTCATCAACGACATGCTCCTGCGCCTCGGCCTGATCGCGGCACCCATCACATGGACCGCGAACCCCGACACGGCCCTGTGGACCGTCGTCATGGTCGATGTGTGGAAGACCACGCCCTTCATGGCGCTTCTCATCCTCGCGGCCCTCCAGATGCTGCCCGGCGATATCTATGAGGCCGCGAAGGTGGATGGCGTGCACCCGGTCAGAGTGTTCTTCCGCGTGACGCTGCCGCTGATCAAGCCAGCGCTCATCGTCGCGGTTATTTTCCGCGCGCTCGATGCGCTTCGCGTGTTCGACCTGATCTATGTGCTCACCGCCAATTCGCGCGACACGGCCTCCATGTCCGTCTTCGCCCGCCAGCAGCTCGTGGACTTTCAGGAGGTTGGATTGGGCTCCGCCGCCTCAACCCTCATCTTCCTCATCATCGCCCTTCTCATCGTCATCACCATGGCGGTGGGGCGTGTTCGTCTCGATGGAGATGCGCGATGAAAATCCTCACCCGCATCGGCTTCTGGCTTCTCGTCGCCATCATCGGCCTGTTTTCCATCTTCCCGTTCTACTACGCGGTGATCTCATCCTTCCGGTCCGGCGCGGCGCTCTTCACCATCGCCTATTGGCCTGAGAGCTTCGACATCTCGAACTACATCGCCGTGTTCGAGCGCCAGCCCTTCGGCACGAACATCTTCAACTCCATAGCCGTCGCGGGCTCGGTCGTCGCGATCTCGTTGGGCCTCGGCATCACGGCGGCCTATGCCTTCGGGCGCATTCGCTTCGGGGGGCGCTCGCTGCTGCTCATGACGATCCTCGGGGTCTCCATGTTCCCGCAGGTGGCGGTGCTCTCCGGCATGTTCGAGCTGATCCGCAGCTTCGGGCTCTACAACACCCTGCCCGGCCTCATCCTCGCCAATCTCATGCTCACCCTGCCCTTCACGGTCTGGGTGCTGACTACCTTCATGCGTGAATTGCCGAAGGAGATCGAGGAAGCCGCCTTCGTCGATGGCGCGACGCCCTGGATCGTGGTACGCCGGGTATTCCTGCCGCTCATGGCGCCCGCCGCCGTCACCACGGGGCTTCTCGCCTTCATCGTCTCGTGGAACGAGTTCCTCTTCGCCCTCACCTTCACCCTGACCAACGAGCGGCGCACCGTGCCGCCCGCCATCGCGCTCATGAGCGGCTCGACCGCTTACGAGCTGCCCTGGGGCACGATCATGGCGGCCTCCGTCATCGTGACCCTGCCGATCATTGCGCTCGTGCTCGTGTTCCAGCGCAAGATCGTGGCGGGCCTCACCGCCGGCGCGGTCAAAGGGTAACGTCAAGGAATTTCGATATGGCTGATGTCGTTCTCAAAAATGTCCGCAAATCCTTTGGGAAAGCCCATGTGATCCATGGCGTCGATCTCGACATCAAGGACGGCGAGTTCATCGTCTTCGTCGGCCCGTCCGGCTGCGGAAAATCGACCCTGCTCCGCCTGATCGCGGGCCTCGAAGACATCTCCGCCGGCGATCTCATGATCGGCAATGAGCGCGTGAACGATCTGCCGCCCGCAAAGCGCGGCATCGCGATGGTATTCCAGTCTTACGCGCTCTATCCCCACATGAATGTCTACGACAACATGGCGTTCGGGCTGGAGCTGGCGAAATCCTCCAAGTCCGAGATCGACGCCAAGGTCCGCGAAGCCGCCCGCATGTTGCAGATCGAAACCCTCCTCGACCGCAAGCCCAAGCAGCTTTCCGGCGGTCAGCGTCAGCGCGTCGCCATCGGCCGCGCCATCGTGCGCGATCCGAAGGTGTTTCTCTTCGATGAACCGCTTTCCAATCTCGACGCGGCCCTGCGCGTGCAGACCCGCATCGAGATCGCGAAGCTTCACACTGATACCGGCGCCACCATGATTTACGTGACGCACGATCAGGTGGAAGCGATGACGCTCGCCGACCGCATCGTGGTGCTCAATGCAGGCCGCATCGAGCAGGTCGGCACGCCGCTTGAGCTATACCACCATCCCGCCAACCTGTTCGTCGCAGGCTTTCTCGGCTCCCCTCAGATGAACTTCATCGAGAGCGAGGTCGTGCAGGCGGGTGCTGACGGCGTGCAGGTTCGCCTGCCGAACGGGAGCACGATCTCCGTTCCTGTTGCAGGCGATGGCGTGAAGCCTGGCGAAACCGCGACGTTGGGCATCAGGCCGGATCATGTCGAGGTAAGCCCGCAAGGCAGTCTCAGTGGCCAAATCGAGCTGGTCGAGGAACTCGGCGAGAACCATCTTCTCTATGTGGATGCGGGCCACGGCAACCGCATGACCGTCCGCATGCCGGGCGATGCCGATATGAAGGCCGGAAGCGAGGTCACGCTCGCGCTCTCGCGGGAATCCTGCCACCTCTTCCGGCAAACGGGTGAAGCTCTGCCGTCTCTGAGCCGTGCGACGAGCCCGGCTCCCTCCTCGCCGCGTCTCACAAGCAGCGCCGCCTGATCGCCCTCGTGTCATTCCCGGCCGAACGTAGTGAGCGGAAGGGAATCCACCCCCACACGATGCGCTATGGATCCCCTTCCCTCGCCTTCGGCTCGCCGGGGATGACACTGAATGCCATAAACCTCTCGCTCGACGCGAGCGAACTTCCTCTATACTGGCTGTGACCGGTCAGGATGTAAGGAGGCCGCCCATGCTCTCTCGGGACGACGAGCTGATAGCGTTCATCGAAGGTTTAAGCCCCCGCGCGCGCCTCATCGGGGTCGATCTCGGCACCAAGACCATCGGCCTTGCCCTCTCCGACGTGGAGCGGCGGATCGCGACGCCGCTGGAGACCGTGAAGCGGGTGAAATTCACGCCCGACGCGCAACAGATCAGGGCGCTCGCCGAGCGTCATGACGTCGGCGGCCTGGTCTTCGGACTGCCCCTCAACATGGACGGCACAGAGGGCCCACGCTCCCAGGCGACCCGCGCCTTCGTCCGCAATCTCAAGCCCATCCTGCCCCTGCCCGTCCTGTTCTGGGACGAGCGCATGTCCACCATGGTCGTCACCCGCACCCTGCTGGACGCGGATGCCTCCCGTGCCAAGCGCGCCGACGCCGTGGACAAGATGGCCGCCGCCTACATCCTCCAGGGCGCCCTCGACCGCCACGAGCGGATCGCCGCCGACGCGGCGGACGCCGAGGATGAGGCGAACTACCGGGCAAGCCTCGGCATGGATCGCACGCCGGAAAGCGGTTCCCTGGACGACTGAGCCGGGCCGATCCCGACGAGGCGCTTTTTAAACGCAAGAAGAACGCTGCCAGCTCGTCGGAATCCGTCAGGGCACAGGCAGTCAGCGGCCACGCTGTTAGGCTGTTCCCGACTAAGGATCTCTGAGATTGAAATTTGGGAATGCAATGTTCAGGACAAGCAGGCCTTGGCCCTGAAAGACGGCGCTCATCTGCGGGCGAAGTGCATTCGCTAGTGTGGAATTATATTACACGTTTAGTTTCAGAGAGCAAGATAGCCTCGCGCAGGAGAGGGCCGCGCTTTTGCCGCTGCTCAATCAGCAATAGGTCTCTTAAATTCGCGCCCAGGGAGCAAAAGATGCGATCTGGACAAATGACGAAATTGGTTAGAATTCTCGGGATGCTCGGTTCTGATCACCCGGGAGAGCGGGCCTCCGCAGCTCTCGCGGCCCACCGCCTGATTAAATCGCTGAATACAACGTGGTGGGATCTGCTGAATCCGAAGACAGTGGAGAGTTCGGGAAACGTTATTATCAGGACAGTGTACGAATGGGGGATTGATCATGCCAAGGCGGCGGAGTCGAGAATCCGGCAACTCAAGGAGGAAAACGAACGGCTGATGCGGGAGCTCAAGAAGCTTCGAAACTAAGATTATTGACGGTCGCCTGCCCGAATTTCAAAAATGAAACCCCGCCAGCCGAAGCCAGCGGGGTTGGTATTCCACTCAGCCAAATACTCTTTGTCTTAGATGACGAAGAAGTCCTTATAGGTGAGCTTGAGGTTCTTGGAGAGCGTGGCGATCTGAACCTGCGCCTGCGATCCCGTACCGTCTGCATCGTAGTACAAGGCCCCCGTCTTCTTGTCGTAGATGACGTGATCGTCCCGGTCGTGCGCCTTGGTGCCCTGGTAGAACTCGCCCGACTTGATCACACCCTTCTTCGCCATCTTCGTGAACACGCTCTTCGCCAGATGGATCGTGTCGTCCTTCACGCTGAAATCGACGATCCGGTCGATGTTCGCCTTGTTTACCTTCGACGACTTCGACAACTTGGTATCGAACACGAAGATGTCCTGACCGGCCCCGCCGGTGAGCACGTCCTTGCCCGCTCCGCCAGAGAGTTTGTCGTTACCCGCCTCACCCAGCAGGGTATCGTTGCCGGCCAACCCGTAGATCACGTCATTGCCCGCCTCACCTTCAAGGCGATCCACGCCGGCCGTGCCGCGCAAGGTGAACGGGGTCGTCTCGACTGCATCGAGCACATTTACGGTGAACACCGACGTCGAGGTGCCGCCAAACGGATCGGAGGCCCGGACCGTCACGCTGTGCTGGGCCTTGGTCTCGAAGTCGAGAGAACCAGTCAGCACAAGCAGGTTGCCATCAATCCGGAACGGCCCGTCGGTCGCGTCCAGGCTGTAGGTGAGCGGATCCCCGTCGGCATCAGCACTCGCAAGCGTCGCCACAATTGAGGTCGTGAGCATGTCCTCGGACGCTTGCGTGCTCGACAGCGAAGGCGCCGATGGAGCAGTATTTCCTGCCGGCAACACAGTCTGGTCCTTGAATTGCAGGATGCGGATATTCTTGAGGGTGTCGGTGCCGTCCGGACCGGTGACTGTGGTGGTTCCATCGCTGTTTTGAGTCACCGTATAGGCGGACGCATTCCCGGAGAAGATCGCTGTATTCGTGCCGCCGCCGCCCTCAAGGGTGTCGTTGCCGCCAGCGCCCGTGAAGGTGTCGTTCCAAGCGGTGCCATAATAGTGGTCGGCTCCAGCCGTGCCTTTGACGGTCACGGCGCTGGTGCGCATGTCGAAGATCTGGCCGCGAATGTCGACGCCGTCATTGGTGCCGGTCGAGTTTTCTGTCCAGGCGAACATGATGCGTCCGTCAGCCAGGCCCGTAATGGTGGGGCCGTTCTGACCGTGGGTGGCGAAGATGCGCTCGTCATTGCCCTGCGGAACGCCTTTAGCGTCGAAGGTGCGGATGCGGGCGACGTCGTTGCTGTCAACATAGTCGTTGAAGACGATCGCGAAACCGCCGGTGGCCAACGCCGTCACTTGAGGCGTGGTCTGAGCACCTGTGGTAGACGAGTTGACCTGGAAGTCGGAGCCGAACAACGTGCCGTCGTTGTTGAACATCTGCGCCCGGATCGAGCTGCTGGACCCATCGACAAGGTCCGTCGTGCGGTAGACCAGCACGAACTTGCCATCCGCCAGCACAGCCGTGTCTAATTGGTCCTTAGCGTAATTGGCTGTCGAGGCTGGCAATGCAATCCTATGCGAAGCACCATCAGTCCTAAAAATGTTAAGGGCGAAGCTTAGCCCTCTCCATTTACTGAAGATAGCGTAACGATCTCCTAATCCGACCATCTCGACCTCGGATGTAGGAGCATAGTCATTGTTAGTAGACTGATACGCTTGAACAACAGATGTTGGCTCGAGGCGATAACCAGTTCGATACACCTGATCAGCATAATAATCACTATTACCGACAATCAACCAATCTTTGTTATTGCCATCTTTCACAAAAGCAGCTTTGGAATATTTCTGTTGGCGGCCAATGAACGAAAAGACAAGCTTTTCCGTATCGAAAAGTAATCCTTCGGAATTAAATACACTTGCACGAATGCCACCAGTGGTACCTTGTACACTCTCCCATGTGACAGCGAAGCGGTCATCGTCCAATACGGCCAGCTCCGGGTTCATCTGATCGCCAGCCGTCGTCGTGTTGATCAGAAGCTCCCCGCCCTTCGGTGAGCCGTCAGCTTTAAACAACTGTCCACGAATGGCCCGGCCGCTGGTGTCGCCACCCGTTCCGCTCAGGTCCTCCCACACTGCCACGAAGCTGCCGTCCTTGAACGCCTGCAGCTTGACATTGAGCTGAGCGGCCGCATCAGTCGCATTGAGCTTGAAAGGCTGGCCCCACAGTGTCGGCTTTGGCATTGTCACGGTTTCCTTTTGGAGAGGGTCTGGCAAACACAAGCTCGATCCATGCCATGCCTTCCGCTGGGGTGTCTCTCGTTGAACAGATAGGTTCTACAGTCATGCCGACGCAGGGCACGCCGCTATAAACGGGCCTTCTCCGATACAGCCTAAGCGAGAGTAACGCAGACTATCGCGCGAGCCTGGGCCTGAACCAAGTCCGTGAGAGACTAGCTCATACAGGCTTGTCGCTGTGGTGCGTCTGCCGAGCATAAAAGAAACACGCGTCACGCCCAATTAGCGATACCCTGAGGACGGCTCCCTGGATGACTGAGCCCTGGAGCGCGCCCTGAGACGGTTACGCTTCCACATTTTTAGACCCCAAAAGCGCATAGAATGGGGTTGACGCCCCCGCAAAAGCAGCCTATCTGCACCCATCCACGACGCCGTTGGAGACTCCTTCGCACCGGATCGAACATTTCTCCGGAAGAGTGAAGGATTTCAAAAGCTTGGTGGGGAATAGTTTAATGGTAGAACAGCGGACTCTGACTCCGCTAGTCTTGGTTCGAATCCAGGTTCCCCAGCCACTTTCGTTTTCAGTAACTTAGCGGCACTTCCAGACAATTCGAGAGAAGCGTTCAGACACCCGTTTTACGGCTGTTTAGACATATTGGCCTTCGCTCGCAGTCCCCTCACGACTTTTGAAGTCGGCTCTTCTTTTGGTTCATCACGCCGGTCGTACCTCCATTTAGCTTCTAGGCACCCGTGCCGAACCGGTGGACTTTGGTTGCGGTGCAATTTCCCACTGTCGGGGCGGCCCGGCTAGTAACGCTTAGGCATGATCATGCTCCTAACCGGCTCCGGCCTGATGCAGGCAACCCTCGATGGGGTCGACTTCGATGTCTACACTTACAGGCCGAGCGGCACGATCAACGGTATCCTGCTCGTCTATCACGGCAATTCGCGCACGGCTGGGAACTACCGCGACTACGCCATCGACCTCGCCGACCTCGAGGGCTTCGTGGTCGCTGCGCCGCTGTTCGACAAAGGCCGGTTTTCCGGCCACGACTACCATCGTGGCGGCCTGATAAACGCCTCCGGCGATCTTAAGCCTCCCAGGCAGTGGACCACACGCTTCGTCGCTCTCCTCGCCGAATGGGCGCGGAAGGAGATGGACTCGACACTGCCTTACTGGTGCTGGGGTCACTCGGCCGGCGGGCAGTTTCTGTCGCGCGTTGCCGCATTCGAGCAGATCGAGGCAGAGCGTATCATCATCGCCAATGCCTCGACGCATGTGCTGCCGCTGCTGGGCAGCTATCCTGATGGCGAGGCGGTTCCTTTCGGCATGGGCGGCGTCTACGATGGCGCAAAGGAGCAAGAGAGGCTGCGGGCCTATTTGGCAGCGCCAATCACAATCTATCTCGGCACCGACGACGACGATCCCGACGACCCCGAATTGACCATGATGCCTGAGGCACAGCGTCAAGGGGAGCAACGCAAGGATCGCGGCGAGCGGACCTTCGAGCTTGGCCAGAGCCAGGCGGTTGCTTTGGGCTGCCCATTCGGATGGGAGCTGGTCTACGCGCCGAAGACCAAGCACTCGGACTTCCAGATGATTCATTCCCTGAGCGTGCTCAAGGCCATAGACTAGTATTCTGTCGCCCTCTCCCGACACGACCTGTTCGCGCACAACCGCTGCGTCGCCCTTTCGCGTCCTGGCAGCGACTTCAATGCGGTTTCGTCCGGATCTTCTTGCCCGGTACAGCGCCGTGTCTGCGCAAGCGATCCCTGCATCAACTCGCGAGATGATACCTCCGTTGCGATCAATGCGAACTCATCAGCGCCATGGAGACCGACCGTTCCAAAGGCTGCAAGATGATCGGCAGACCCGTCAATCGATTGGCCATTCCAGGCGGAACATTCATCTCCTCCGCTGGCACCTCACGCAATGAACGTTGGCACGCTCAAAAATCATGAGTATCCTCTTCGGGTTGATCGAGAGTGAGTGTAGGGTCTTTGCAGGATGGGCACGATCGACAATTATCTTCTCGCCACATTGAGCTCCGAGGACTACCGGTGCCTGGAGCCGCACCTTACGCAGATTGAGCTGCCTCATGGTGCGGTCATCGCTCAGGAAGGCGAGATCCTGCGGCATATTTATTTTCCCACCACAGCGATCATAGCCCTGGTTTGCGATTTGAAGGACGGCGGCGTTGCCGAGATGGCCACCTTCGGCCGCGAGGCCATGGTGGGGCTGCTCTTCAGCGGCATCCGTGTTGAGACATTGGGTCGTTATTTGGTGCAAATCCCGGGCAGCATGTTGCGTATCCCCAGCGAGAAGTTTCAAGCAGCGCTCGCTTCCCGCCCCGGCATCCAGCTGATGGCCGCGCGTTACACGGAAGTCCTGATGGTCATGACCTTGCAGTCGGTTGCCTGCAATGCCGCTCACAACGTCGAGTCGCGCTGTTGCCGCTGGATCGTCAGCACAGCTGACCGAACAGGACGGATGGAGCTTCCCCTCACCCATGAATTCCTGGCTGAGATGCTGGGCGTTCAGCGCTCGACGGTGAGCGAAACAACCCGCGCCCTTCAGCAGAAGGGGCTGATCAGCCAAGGGCGAGGAACGATCAGGATTCTCGACCGCCCGCGCCTCGAGGCAAACGCCTGCGAGTGCTACGGCCGCCTACGGGAGAAATACCTGCAGCTTCTTCCCTTGAACGCGCCAATCGATAAATGAGGCGTCATGGCAGGCTTGGGGGATTGGAAAGAAGCGTCTGGCCGATGCCCCATGGAAAAGGGCCGCGCCTGATCTTTTGACCATGTGCGCGACCCGCCGGTCCGTAGTGCCCCTACGGGAGCTTACCGTATAGATACCTACAAAGAGGTATGCAATAAGTATGAATGCCTAGATCAGGGCACGTATCCTACAGAAGTTGAAGCAGATTTATTTATTAGTGTCGGGTATCCGACTGACACCTTGCCTCACGTAGAGTAATCATAATGCCAACGGTCCCAATACTTGCCCCTACGGACCGAACCTTATAGCGCCCGCACTTTCGGGCGCTTTCTTTTTGCCTGATTACTGCGCAGTTGCCAGCATTTACGGCGTATTCGCACCCGAGCATTCACGAATAATGTAACCTGATTGCTGCTGATGCTATTGGCAGACATCGACCCAATCGGCTCCGACGAGATCCGCCATGCGCTTTGGATCGATGCGGACCGCAGCATGGATGGAGCCGGCGGCGGGCACCACCTCTTCGAAGTCCTTCAATGAGACATCGCAATAGACGGGTAAGGATGTTGCCAAACCGAAGGGGCAAACACCGCCTACGGGATGACCTGTGAGAGCGAGAACCTGCTCTGCATCCAACATGGATGCCTTGCCGCCGAAGGTCGATTTTACCTTACGATTGTCCAGGCGAGCTGTGCCGCTCGTCACCACAAGGAAGTGGCGCTCGCCCACCCGCAACGACAATGTCTTTGCAATCCTTTCCGGCCCAACTCCATGCGCTTCGGCCGCCTGAGTCACGGTGGCGGTGCTGGTCGGCATCTCGATGATCTTAAGGTCGGGTGCGTTCTGAGCGAGAAATGCGCGAACGGATTCAAGGCTCATGCCGGATAGGCTCCTTGCGGGTAAGGTCAGCCGAACCAATACCACACACCCGCAAGAAGTCCGACGAGAACCAAGAAGAAGATCGGGAACCAAGGTGGCAAAGGTCGCTGGTGCCCATGGTAAGCCATTCAGAGGTACTCCGTAAGGAAAAGCTGCTTACGGCTGCAATGGCGATGGGGCGGCCTTTGTTCCTGCAGGCACGCCGCGAAGTTCCGCTGTCCCTAAAGCATCGGGCGGACTCGATGAGCCGCCCGATGCACTGCTTCAACAGCGTGAACATTGGACCCAAACGGGGATTCCACTTGGGGTCCGATGCTCTAGATGACGAAGAACTCGTGGTGGCTCATGGGAAGCCCCTTCTTCAGCTGAGCGAACTTCACCTGCGCGGCTGCTCCATTCCCATCCCGGTCGTAGTAGAGCGCACCATTCGAGGGATCATAGATGATCCGGTCGTCGGCATCGTGCGCCTCGCTCCCTTTCCAGAAGAACTTGGCTTGAAGTTTGAGAGGCTTTTCCAGCGGCCCTGCTCGACCGATTCCCTTGAAAACGGTGTTCTCGAGCCAGATCGAATCGTCTCTGACCCGATAGTCGAGGATCTTGTCGAAGTTTGCGCGGCTGTGAGGCCGGGTGTCGAACACGAATGCATCTTTTCCAGGCCCGCCCATCAGCAGGTCTTTCCCCGCTCCGCCATAAAGCTTGTCGTTGCCGGGCCCACCATTGAGCCTGTCGTTGCCCGCTCCTCCATAAAGCCAGTCGTTGCCGAGCTCGCCATAGAGAATGTCATTGCCTTGGGCGCCGAACAGTCTGTCGTCTCCGCCTGCCGCGAAGAGCCGATCGTTTCCGCGCAGACCTTCGATCGTGTCGTTGCCCGCCCCGATATGGGCATTGATGCCGCGTCCGAGCAGGATGGTATCGTGGCCATCGGTCCCGATGATGTGCACGCCGGTGACGGCGGGGGCAGCCCTCTCGCCAGAAACCTGCACCTCGACGCCGTCATTGCCGCCGCCATCGTCACCGAAATAGAGGTACTTGCCTCCCCCTGACAGGGCTTGGTTCAGCAAGGCGGTGAGCGATCCGCCTTCGCCAAGGGAGACGAATTTATCATCGTTGATACCGAGCGTGGACAGATCCGAACTATAGGTGTTGGCTCCAACCGTGCCGAAAAGATTGGGCGCGCTTCTGGATGGGGGCTCGGTCGGATCCCACGGCTGCAGGAATCCAGGCCGATAGACGACGCCGCCGAGGAAGTCGAAGATGGTGTCTCCCACCAGTCCGGATGCCGTGGATGGATCACTCGTGAATGTCGACGAGACTTTCATGAAATCCAGATCGAAACCCGAGGCCGCTCCCGTTCCACCCGAGATGACTTTGTCGTCGTAGACCGAGATGGCCCCGATAGAGGCCAAGCCACTCTGCGAGAGATCGACACGATAAATGCCAGTATCACCAATCGCACCAATGTAAGTTGCGTTTAATTTAACGGTAGCCATGAACCGGGCCTCATGTTTCCAGAGAACTCACCGAAGTGAGATTCCGTTATAAGGCCTAAGATTTGAGGGGCCGTGGGCTCTTCAGGGCTACTCCATCGCCGAAACTAGTCCTTTTGTCGTTGTGCGCCGCACGCGTTCATAGCCCCAGCGACGCCGCCACCGAAGCAAGATGCGTTTGGGATGCAAGACGGATAGGAGCGTTTATGGCGCCATAACCACGATAGTCGCGCCGCTCGACGATCTCGAAGAAGAAGCCTCCGCCGAGCGTCCTCGTATAGACCTGGAAATACTCGGACGCTCCATCGCGATCATAGAGAATATTGCCTTCCCGCAGGCGCTCCAGGTCATCGCTTGAGAGATCCACTCGGACTTCGAGATCGTCGTAATAATTTTCCGGAATCGGCAGAAGTTCGACACCATTCGCTTTCAAATCCTCCACGGTCGCAAAGATATTGTCCGTCGCCAGCGCGATATGCTGCACGCCCGATCCGAAGAGTTCGGTGAGGAAGCGCGATGACAAGGTGCGCTGGCTCTGCGAGGCGTTGAGGATAAGGCGAAGCGACCCGTCAGTGGTCTCGATGGCTTGGCTCTGCACCACGCCGCCCGGATCGATCACGGTCTGCACGGGCGCCTTCCGCACATCGAGGAGAGAATTGTAGAACAGGAGCCAGGTCAGCATTTCCTCGTAATGCATGGACTGGGATACGTGATCGACCGACGTGAGCCCGGCTCCCGTGAAATCGCTTACCTCTGTCGGCGCGAAGTCCACGTCCCAGAGCTTGTCCAGCCCTGTCTTGTTATCCACGAAGTAGAGAAGGCTCCCGCCGAGGCCGCGCACGGCCGGAATGTTCATCTCACCGGGCGCAACAGGCTGCTGGAAGGGCTGGTCGAGGAGCGCAAGGGCGCGGTCCCCCGTTTTCGGCGCATCGTCGACCCGCAGCGCCAAAGCGCAGACCGACGTGCCATGCGTGATGTTGAAGGAATGTGCGAATCCCTCCTTATCCGCATTCACGACGATGTTGATGTCACCTTGCCGCCAGCGCGTCACCGCCTTGGAGCGATGACGACCCGCTTTCTGGAATCCAAGCGTGCTCAAGGTCTTCTCGAACCCGACGGCATTGCGCTCGTCGATGGCGAATTCGATGAACTCGATGCCGGAGCATTCCGCTTTGGGTGGAAGCAATGGAGCCAGGCCCGAGCGCTTTCGCAAATCGTCAAGCATCACGGTGAGCGAGCGCTGTCCATCGATGGCGACGCTGCGCGCGGAGCCCGCGCGGAAACGGTCATTGAAGATTTCCAGGGAGAGGAGCCCGTCGAAGCCCGTAGCATGGAGCGCATCCATGAACTCGTTGATGGGCAGATCGCCCTGCCCCGGGAAACAACGATAATGCCGGCTCCAGGACAGGTAGTCCATATCAAGCTTCGGCGCGTCGGCCATCTGGACGAGGAAGATCTTGTCCGAGGGAATGGAGCGGATCGCCGACAGGTCGGTTCCACGCGCGAGGATGTGAAAGGAATCGAGCACCAGACCGACCGACGGATGGTTTGCCCGCCGCACGACCTCCCAGGAATCGCGGTAATCATGGATATGCCGTCCCCAGGACAGCGCCTCGAACGCCACGCGCATGCCGCGCTTGGCGGCGCGCTCGCCGAGCTCGTGAAAATCCGCCGCGGCTCTCTCGATTCCGCCGAGGGAATCCGGGGAGACGTTGCTGCAGATCATCAGAAGATCGCAGCCGAGTTCCTGCATCACATCGAACTTGCGCTCGGCCCTGGCGAAAACCTTGGAGCGTTGCGGCTCCGGCATGCCCTCGAAATCGCGGAACGGCTGCAAAGTAACTGTCTCGAGGCCGAGGCCTTCGATCATGCGCCTTGCATCAGCGGGCGTGCCGTTGAAGGAAAGAAGATCGTTTTCGAAGATCTCCACGCCCTTGAACTGCGCGGCCGCGATGGCCTCGATCTTCTCGGTCAGAGTGCCGCTCAGGCAGACGGTGGCAATGGCTTTACGCATCCTCGTCGGTCCGTTTTCTCTGTGGTGACGGGAGCTTGATTGCCCCCCCTTTTAGCTGATGGTCCCCGTGGCCAGGGCGTGCTCGACGCCGCCCGCCACGTGGCGGGTCAGCACCTCGCAGGCGCGCGCCGCATCGCGCTTCAAGGCGCAATCCAGCAACTCGGCATGTTCGTTGGAGGCGATGTCGCCGCGATAGCTGAGTGCGATCATCTGGTAACGCAGGTACTTGTCGAAAACCGCCGCATGGTTGTCGATCAGCATCTTCGATCCGCAGGCGGAGATGAGCGCCTGGTGGAATTGCCAATCATAGCGTTTCCATTCCTCGGTATGGTCCCTCTCGCCGTCGGCCATCCGCTCCTCCATCCGCGCGAGGCGGTGATGGGCGGCGACAACGCGGCCTTCCCATTCCATGTCGCCCGCGCGGAACGACTGCTCCAGCGCGCGGCATTCGAGAAGTTGGCGCAAAGCCGCGATCTCCTTAAGACCGGCAATGGAAACGGGCGCCACTTCGAAACCCTTTTGACCTTCGGCGACGACGAGCCGTTCGGAATGCAGACGATTCAGGATCTCGCGCAGGGTGCTGACACTCGCACCGTAACCGCCCTTCAGCTGTTCGAGCTTCAGCTTTCTGCCCGGCGGCAGGCGACCGAAGATGATATCGGCCCGGATCTTCTGATAGGCGCTCTCTCCGACCGTGGCGGGCGGCGCAATAAGCACATCGTCACTCATGCCAGCGCTCCGCTTTCCAGCGTGTAGGCCACGCATCCGTTCACATGCTGTTCGAGCACGGCGCAGGCCCGGTCGGCATCCCGCGCCAGGGCGCATTCCAGCAGCACCTTGTGTTCCTTCGCCGCGATCTCTCCGCGAAACACCACCGCCACCATCTGATAGCGGAGATATTGGTCGAAGACGCCGCCATAGAGATCGAGAAGGGTCTGGGATCCGCATGCCTCGATCAGCACCTGATGAAACTCGCGATCATATCGCTTCCAAAGCTCCGTCCCCTCCTGGTCGCCAGCGATCATACGGCGCTCCATGAAAGCGAGCTTGTGATGGGCCGCCACGACGCGGCTCTCCCATTCCAGATCGCCCGCCGCGAAGGACAGGGGAAGCGCATAGGTTTCGAGCAGCAGGCGCATCGCCGCCACATCCTCGAAACCGGCAGGCGAGACAGGAGCCACCCGGAACCCGCGCTGACCCTCGGCAAGGACAAGTCCTTCCGAAGACAGGCGGCTCAGGATCTCGCGCAGGGTGCTGACACTCGTTCCATACTCCGCCGCCAGCCGGTCCAGCCGCAGCCGGAGTCCCGGCTCCAGGCGGCCGAACACGAGGTCGGACCGCATCCGGTCATAGGCACGATCCGCGATGGATGCCGCCACCAGTTCGATGCTCATGGGGCCACCGCCCGGCTGTGAGCCTTCATCAGGTTCTCCAAGGCCGCCCTGCCCTACAGGCAAGGCGTCATCATATGTTGAAATCAAAAATATCAGATGTTTTTTAAAATGCCTATTGATTTCGAGATTATCGGAGCGGATGATGCCCCCAAGACGCAGAACAAGGCGCGGCAATCTAAAGGAGAGGAAACCATGGGACTTGAGATCAACCGGCGTATTCTGATGGCTGCAGGCGCGGCCGTTTTTGCATGCGGCCTGGCCGGAGCGGCTTCGGCGCAAACGGCACCGAATTTGAGATTTTCCGCCGTCTTCTCGGAGCAGGACATCCGAGCCGAGATGATGAAGCGCCTTAGCGCCGACCTGAAGACACAGAGCTTCAATCTCCAGCCTTATTACGGCGGCACCCTGTTCAAGCAGGGCACCGAACTCGTCGCCATGCAGCGCGGCAACCTGGAAATGGGCAACATCGCCCCGCAGGACATTTCCAACCAGGTTCCCGAGTGGTCCATCGTCACCTCGGCCTATCTCTTCCGCGATGCCGATCACCTGAAGAAGGTCTTCGCCAGCGATGTCGGCAAGCAGCTGAAGCAGATGGCCTCCGACAAGCTCGGCATCCATATTCTCGGCCCGACATATTTCGGCGCCCGCCATGTGGGCCTGAAGTCCAACAAGAAGATCAACAAGCCTGAGGACCTTGCCGGCATCAAGCTGCGTATGCCAGGTGGCGACGCCTGGCAGTTCCTCGGTCAGTCGCTCGGCGCCAATCCGACGCCGATGGCCTATGCGGAGGTCTATACCGGCCTCCAGACGGGCGCCATCGACGGGCAGGACAACCCGCTGCCGAACGTGCAGAACATGAAGTTCTACGAGGTGATGTCGCAGATCGCGCTGACCTCGCACCTCGTCGGCTTCGACGTTCTGGCCGTGTCCAACAAGGTCTGGGACGCCATGTCGCCGGAAAAGCAGGCCGCCTTCCAGGCCGCCGCCGACAAGGCCATCGAGTGGAGCAATCAGGAGCACCTGAAGCAGGAGGCTCAGCTTGCCACCTTCTTCAAGGAAAAGGGCCTCGACATCTACACGCCCGACCTGAAGGCCTTCCGCGAATTCGCACAGAAGAAGTATCTCGCCTCCGATCTCGCCAAGAGCTGGCCCGCTGGCATGGTGGACAAGATCAACGCGATGTAAGGCGCATGTTCCCCTCCCCCTTGTGGGGAGGGGGCTGCCGGAGCTTTTCCGGCAAGCTCTCAAGACGGAACCGCTCTCATGAATCCATCAACGCGGGCAATCGGCTCGTGGCTTGCGCAGCGCGCGGAGAACATCGCCGCCGCCATGCTGGCCACGATGTTCGCGGCCTTCCTCCTGCAGATCGCCTTCCGCTATCTGTTCGGCCTTCCCATCGGATGGACGCACGAGATCAGTGTCGTCCTATGGCTCTGGCTCGTTCTGTTCGGCGCGGCCTTTGTTGTCACCGAGAAAGAGGAAATCCGCTTCGATATCATCTACGGCGCGGTCGGCCCCAAACCTCGTCGCGTGATGGCGCTCATCAGCGCCTTCGCGGTGATCGCGCTCTACACCCTCTCGCTCCCTGCCGTCATCGATTACGTGACCTTCATGAAGGTGGAGCGGACAAGCTATCTCAAGATCAGGTTCGACTGGCTGTTCTCGATCTACGTCATCTTCGCCGTCGCCACGATCATCCGCTACATCTGGATTGCCTGGCAGGCCATGCGAGGCGTGGCGCCGGATGAATTCGATCCCACCAAAGCGAGCTCCGGCGTATGAATCTGACAAGCCCTTTCTCGATCTCGCTCGTCGCGATCACCGCCCTCGCCTTCCTCGGGCTGCCCATCGGCCATTCGATGATCGCAGGCTCGATCCTCTATCTGTTTCTCGCAGGCCTCGACATGGGAACCGCCGCCGAGCAGCTGCTCAACGGCATGTATTCCAACTACATCATTCTCTCGGTGCCGCTGTTCATCCTAGCCGCCGAGTTCATGAATATCGGCTCCATGACGGACCGCCTCATGGCGTTCTGCAATGCGCTCGTGGGCCGCTTCCGGGGAGGTCTTGCACAGGTCAACATCCTGCAGAGCATCATCTTCGCCGGCATGTCAGGCTCGGCCATTGCGGACGCCGCCGGCACGGGCCGCATGATGCAGGCCATGATGACCCGGGACGGACGTTATCCGGGAAGCTACGCGGCCGCCCTCACTGCGGTGTCTTCCGTCATCGGCCCGATCATCCCACCCTCGATCCCGATGGTGCTCTACGCCCTGGTATCCGATGCCTCCATCGGCTTCCTCTTCCTCGGAGGCGTCGTTCCTGGCCTGCTGATGGCCTTGAGCCAGATGATTATCGTCGCCATCACAGCCCGACAAAAGAACTTCCCCGTCGAAAAGCCGGTGCCGCTTCGCAAGCTGCCGCGCATCACGTGGGATGCCTTCCCCTCACTCATGATGCCCGTCGTCCTTCTCGGCGGCATCTATAGCGGCGTGATGACGCCAACCGAGGCAGCCGCCGTCGCGGCAGGCTATGCGCTCCTTATCTCGGCTGGGCTCTATCGCAGCGTGAGCTGGCGCAATTTCTATCAGTCGCTCGCCATCAGCGCGCGGACCACCGCCTCAATCGGCATGCTGATCGCCGGCGCGCTCGTCTTCAACTACGTCATCACCGTCGAGAATATTCCCGAGGGTGTGAAGGCGATGCTCGAAGGGTGGAACCTCTCCCCGGTCGGCTTCCTGATCTTCGTCAACGTCCTGCTGCTGCTCCTCGGCTGCGTGCTAGAAGGAACGGCGATCCTGCTGATCGTGGTGCCGGTCTTCATCCCGACTGCGCAAGCGCTCGGCATCGACCTCGTGCATTTCGGCGTCGTGGTCGTCGTCAACATCATGATCGGCCTGATCACACCACCTTATGGGCTGCTCCTGTTCATCATGGCGAATATCTCGGGCGAACCTCTGCGCGACATCGTGCGCGATACGCTGCCCTTCCTCTTCGCCATGATCGTCTCTCTCGCGATCATGACTTTTGTGCCCGAAACCGTGCTCTGGCTGCCGCGCCTCTTCGGCTACCAGGGATAAGTTTTCCAGAGATCCATGCCGATGAGCAAGCCGATCTACATTCTCAACGGGCCCAATCTCAACCGTCTCGGCATCCGCGAGCCTGCGATCTACGGGCGCACGACGCTCGCCGAGGTCGAGGCGAAATGCCGGGCCGCCGCGCCGGGCCAAACAATCGTCTTCCGCCAGTCCAACCGGGAATACGAGATCATCGACTGGGTGCATGAAGCCATCGACGAGGGCAGCGGCCTCATCATCAATCCGGCTGCCTTCACCTTCACATCCATGGCGATCATGGATGCGCTCAAGATGTTTCCCGGTCCCCTGATCGAGCTGCACATCTCGAACATCCATAAGCGCGAGCCGATCTATCACAAATCCTATGTCTCGCCGGTGGCGACCGCCGTCATCGCCGGGCTCGGCACCAACGGCTATCCGATTGCGGTTCGTGCAATGCTCGACATGATCGACCAGCCGGCCTCGACGCCATGACAGGCGAGCGATTGCGAGACAGCGCCTCCGTTCTCGTCGGCCTGATCGGCAGCGGCATCCAGGCGTCAAGAACGCCAGGGCTGCACGAGCGCGAAGGCGCGGAGCAGGGATTGCGCTACCTCTACAAGCTGATCGATCTGGAGACGCTTGGCCTCGATGCGAGTGCCCTCCCCGATCTGCTCACGGCAGCCCAGCGTTTCGGTTTTGCCGGCCTCAACATCACCCATCCCTGCAAGCAGGCCGTCATCCCGCTGCTCGACGAGTTGTCGCCCGATGCGGCAGCGCTCGGTGCCGTCAATACGGTTGTGCTGAAGGATGGCCGTCGCATGGGGCACAACACGGATTGGTGGGGCTTCGCTGAGAGCTTCAAGCGCGAGCTGTCGGATGTGAAGATCGGCCGGGTCGTCCAGTTCGGCGCTGGCGGCGCTGGCGCCGCGGTGGCACACGCGCTTCTCACCCTCGGCGCAAACGAGGTTACGATCATCGACACGGATGAAGCCCGAGCCGAGAGACTCGCGGCCGCCCTCTGCTCGCGGTTCGGGCCAGGCCACGCCATGACCGCGACAAGGATCGAGGATGCCGTCGCCAGGGCAGACGGCATGGTCAACACCACGCCGCTCGGCATGGCGAAATATCCCGGCGCGGTTGTCCCAGTGAGCTTCCTTCGCCCCGAGCTCTGGGTCGCGGATATCGTCTACTTCCCCCTGGAAACCGAGTTGCTGCGCATGGCGCGGACGCGAGGATGCCGCACCATGCCCGGCGGCGGCATGGCGATCTTTCAGGCCGTGGGCGCGTTCAGATTGTTCACGGGCCTGGAGCCCGACGCCGAGCGGATGCTTCGGCATTTCAGCGAAATGTAGCGCGTCGGATCAGGCCGACATGCGCTTAGCCTAGGAATGGCGAAGCTTGTGCAGGCCCCACCATGACAGGGTGAGACAGGTGCAGGAGCGCGGCCTTGTCCACGCGGCCGGTAGAGAGGATGTGCCTGCGGCACCGCCGAACAGACTGCACGGCTCCAGCACCCGACGATGCGCGTCCTCCTCGCCGTGATGGCGGCAGCAGACATCGGATAGGCTCTCCAATGCGAGAGCGGCCTCGTCGGCTTCCTGAGGTGTGGTGAAATAATAGACGGCTTGGCCGTTGGTCATGACCGACCAGAGATCTTCCTGGTGTCGAACGATGTCGAAACGCTGCATGGCTCACTCCCATGATACGACCAAGCTAATCCGTTGACAGCGGCGGCGCACATTCTCTGAGGGAGTAAGTCGGCTGCCTGAAGGGTGACCCCTTCGGACTCCGTAGCCTATGAGCCGAACGTGATCTTCATCACGGAATGCCGCGCGCCCTCGTGAGACAAGGGCGCGGCGCAAGGACGGCTCCCATGGTACAGCACATGCTCTCATTCATGCTCGGCACCGTCGCTCCCCTGATGGTCGTAGGATGGCTCTTCGTTCATTAGCAAAAGCCAACGAGGGAAGGTTTTTCCGGCACCCTTTCGTACCATTCGTCCGAGAATTCAACGCGCATTAATCCTTTATTAACCACGTTCCGGCGATCATCATCGTGTTGATCGTTTCCCTTCGATCAGCACTCTCTCAAGTGAAAGCGGGGCGCGGATGTACCGCCTCGTTTCGCTTGGGGAGCAGAGATGACGTTTCTTCTGTTTTGAGTGATTGGCGTGAAGGAGCTCTGCGGCGGTTGAGCATCCTGGTTTGCGTTCATTGAATTCGACAGAGACCTTCGGAGTTGACTTCCAACTTCCGTGCCGGGGCAACACGGCTATGGCCGCGAACACAGCAAGGCTGGGCGCGGCCTTTTTCTTGACCGCTGTTCGAGACGGCGCGTTTTCTCACCTGTGTGTTTTCGCTGCCCTATCGTCAAGCTTGTGCCGATGATACAGCACATGATGTGCAATCACGTAGGACGACAATGTTTCGCCTTTTCGTTTCTTCCTTCATGACGATGACCTGCATCGGCGCGGCTCAGGCCCAGAGCACGCAATGCTATGTACGTATCGGCGCGAATTCCGCGCAATACGAGGGGAAGTGCCCGAATTCGAACCTCAAATGGGAAACGTTCGAAAACCAATCAGGCGCCTTCGGCCGGAATTGCCAGGACGAGCCGTGGACCTTCGACCGGGCGAAAAGATCCTACACCAACAATCGGACCAAGGTCTCCCTGCCAATGACGGATTGCGCCGCGCAGCGGTGATCAATCCTACTGACTGACGCAGAATTCTCCGCCGGGACTCGCCTTGTAATTCGAGGGACATGCCGGCTTTGCCCTCACCCATTCCTTGCGCGGCGCGAGGATGCAATAGGTCCCGTCCGCTGTGCTGACATATTCAGCCGGGCACGAGCCTGGATTGCGGATCGAGCCTGGAACGCCGATCTGACAGAGAGCACCATTGGCGCGAGTATTGGGCGGACATTCATTGCCCGAATATCCGTTCTGCGCATGCGCCGACACGGCAAAGCCGCTGGCGAGCAGCGCGGCAATAGCTACTCTATTACGCATTGGGGCCCCTCATTGATCGTCGTTGTTATAGCGCCGCTTCCTTAACACGAGATCCATCAGGCTGCATGGCCTCCGAGTCCAATGCCCGCGCATTAACGCAAATTGGAATTCAAGGTGCCGGTGCCAGCACTCTCCTGTTAGGCTTGGAAAGTTCGTCGCCCGGATCGGATGCGCCCATGTTCGACTATCTTCTCGTCTATTACCTCCTCGCTGCAACGAGCGCCGCGCCGCAGCCTTCGAACATGCAGGTCAACAATCCCGCTCTTGTAAACCGCCCCGGTGCCGTAAGTGCCCAGGAGCGCTTCACCTCTCTTGAACAATGCCAGCAGCGGATCGAGGCCCTGCGCATGCAGGTGGCGCAGGTCGGTGCCATAAGCGAGCGCTTCGAGCTTGATTGTCATCCCGTCCAGAAATCCGGCGCGTCGTCCTGAAGACGCGCGGAGGCGGCTTCAGCGCAGCTTAACTTAGGTTAGTGCGCCCGACTGGATAGCGTCGTCCTCTGATCACGGATGAGAGAGCAGCGTTCGTGAACTCGCGCAAAGTTGCGCAGCTGTCATCGTTTCGCCGCAGCTTTGAGACTCAATCCGCCCCAGGGCGCGACAGGCAGCAGGAGTGTCCGGATGGACTCCGCCTCGCTCTGCCAAGATTCGTCGCATCGTTCGATGACGGAGGCGCAGATGCAGCAAGTATTTCAGGTCGGACAGCTTGTCCGTATCACGAACTCCTCCACCAGCTACGGGGATCGCCGCATTTATTGCGTCATCTGCCAGGTTCCACAGGCGGAAGGGTTCGAAATCTACCGGATCAAGAATGCGGTGGGTGTCGAGCGCCTTGTCCGCAGTGAGGAGATCGAGGCCGCCGCCCTCACGTCCCTTCCCTGACGGCTTCACCGACGCCTCCCTGCAACGCTTTAAGCCTGCAACATATTAGCCCATGGTATTGGTGGGCTGCGCCTTGTCGCGGGTGCAACGGCACGACACAATACCCTCCATAAAGCTCGACAAAGAGCAGCCGGTTCAAGCCGGCGAAACGCGCGGGGCCTGATCACCGCGCGACAGAGGAAACGAAGCCAAACCGCGCGCTGTAAGGCGCGTGGATCGTGGGAGGAGACGTCGGTGCCGGCGGCTGCGGATTCGCGCGACGATACGTTCCCTAAGCTGCTGGCGCGGAATGCCCGTGTCCGCCCCCATCGCACGGCCTTTCGCCATAAGGATCTCGGCATCTGGCAATCCTGGACCTGGGCGCAAGTGCACGAGATCGTCCGCGCCTATGCGGCGGGGCTCCAGGCTCTCGGGCTCCAGCGCGGCGGCAAGATCGCGGTCATCGGCTATAACCGCCCCTACCTCTATTGGACCATCTGCGCCGCCCAATGGATCGGCGCGATACCGATCCCCGTCTATGCGGATTCGGTGGCCGAAGAGATGGCCTATGTGCTCTCCCACGCGGAGGTGACGCATGCGGCGGTGCAGGACCAGGAGCAGGTGGACAAGCTGCTCTCCGTCTCCGACCAGCTGCCGCAATTGACTCAGGTGCTCTACGACGAGGAGAAGGGCCTGCGGGACTACGACCATTCCCGCCTCCACTCTATTCATTCCGTCGTCGAAGAAGGGCGCGCGCATCTCAAAAGCGCGGGCGAAGCCGAGGCGATCGAGCGCGAATTGCAGAACGGGATAGGCTCCGATCTCGCCATCATCCTCTATACCTCGGGCACGACGGGCCGCCCCAAGGGCGTGATGCTCACTTCCGACGCGGTGATCGCCGCAGCACGCATCGGCTGCGATTTCGACAAACTCGACGAGACGGATGAGATCATGGCCTACCTGCCCATCGCGTGGGTCGGCGACCATATCTTCTCCTATGCCCAGGCCTTCCTGGCAGGGCTCTGCGTGAACTGTCCAGAGAGCCCCGAGACTGTGGCGGAGGATCGGCGCGAGGTTGGCGCGACCTATGTCTTCGCTCCGCCGCGCGTGTTCGAGAGCATTCTCACCCTCACCATGGTGCGGATCGAGGATGCGAGCGCGCTGAAGCGGCGCATGTTCCACTTCTTCATCGAGCACGCCAACAGGGTCGGCGAGAAGATCCTGAACAAGGAGCCCGGCGTCAGCGCCTGGGATCGCCTGCTCTGGCAGATCGGGAACGTGCTGGTCTATGCCCCTTTACGCAACCGCTTCGGCATGACGCGCGTGAAGGTGGGCTACACGGCGGGCGAGGCTATCGGCCCCGAAATCTTCCGCTTCTACCGCTCCATCGGCGTGAACCTGAAGCAGCTCTACGGCCAGACGGAAGCCTCCGTCTACATCACCATGCAGCCCGACGGCGAAATCCGCGCCGACACGGTAGGACGCCCCGCTCCCGAGGTGGAGATCCGCATCGCGGAGAATGGCGAAGTGCTCTATCGCTCACCCGGTGTGTTCGTGGGCTATTACAAGGACGACGAGAAGACCGCCGAGACGAAGACCGCGGACGGCTTCGTGCATTCGGGCGATGCGGGCTTCTTCGATGCCAATGGCCACCTCAAGATCATCGACCGCGCCAAGGACGTGGGCAAGATGCGCGATGGCGCGCTCTTCCCGCCGAAATATGTCGAGAACAAGCTGAAATTCTATCCCAACATCAAGGAAGCGGTGTGCTTCGGCGACGGGCGCGACCATGTGGCCGCCTTCATCAATATCGACCTCGTGGCGGTGAGTAACTGGGCCGAGCGCAACGGCGTCACTTACGCGTCCTATCAGGAGTTAGCCGGCCATCCCCGTGTCTACGAGATGATCGAGAAGCACGTGGGCGAGGTGAACCGCTCCTTGGCCTCGGAGCCGAGAATGGGCGGAGCGCAGATCAAGCGCTTCCTCATCCTGCACAAGGAACTGGATGCCGACGACGGCGAGCTCACCCGCACCCAGAAGGTTCGCCGCGGCTTCATCGCCGAGCGCTACGATCCACTGATCAAGGCACTCTATGACGGTTCGACCGAGGCAGACATTTCGACGGAAGTGACCTTCGAAGACGGTCGCAAGGGCGTGATCTCCGCTCGGCTGAAGATCAAGGACATGAAGCTCTATCCCGTCGACAAAGCCACTCTCATCCCGGAGGCCGCCGAATGAGAGCGCCCGATCATCCCGTTCTCTCGAAAGGCGATGTGCTGCTCGCGGTCGATAACGTGTCCCTGCGCTTCGGCGGCGTGAAGGCGCTCACCGATGTCTCCTTCGACATCCGCAAGAGCGAGATCCGCGCCATCATCGGCCCCAACGGCGCGGGCAAGACCTCGATGCTCAATTGCATCAACGGCTTCTATTACCCGACCGACGGCCGCATCACCTTCAAGGGCGTGAAGCGCCCGAAGATGCGGCCTTACGAGGCCGCGCGCGGCGGCATCGCCCGCACGTTCCAGAATGTCGCGCTCTTCAAGAGCATGTCCACGCTCGACAACATCATGGCGGGCCGCTCGATCAGGATGAAGTCCAACTTTTTCTGGCAGCTCTTCCGCCACGGCCCAGCCATGAAGGAAGAGGTCGAGCACCGGAAGTTCGTGGAGGAGATCATCGACTTCCTCGAAATCCAGCACATCCGCAAGACCCCCGTGGGCCGCCTGCCCTACGGCTTGCAGAAGCGCGTGGAATTGGGCCGTGCGCTCGCCATGGAGCCGGACCTGCTGCTTCTCGACGAGCCGATGGCCGGCATGAACCTCGAAGAGAAAGAGGACATGTCGCGCTTCATCCTGGAGGTGAACCAGCAATACGGCACCACCATCGCGCTCATCGAGCACGATATGGGCGTGGTGATGGACCTCTCGGACCGCGTGGTGGTGCTGGAATACGGCCGCAAGATCGCGGACGGCACGCCGGATGAGGTGAAGCGCGACCAGCGCGTGATCGATGCCTATCTCGGCGTGGCGCATTGAGGGGCGATTGATGGACATTCTCTACAAGGTCTTCATCGAACCCTTCGTATTCATGGGCGAAGCGCCGGACCTTTTAATCCAGACCCTGTGGGAGGGCCTCGTCTCCGGTGTTCTCTATGCGCTGATCGCGCTGGGCTTCGTGCTGATCTTCAAGGCGTCCGGTGTCTTCAACTTCGCGCAAGGCATCATGGTCGTGTTCGCGGCCCTGATCCTGGTCGGCCTCTACGAGAAAGGCGTCCCTGCCTTCCTGGCCCTCGTCCTCGCGGTCCTGGCCATGTTCGTGCTGGCGGTCGTGGTGGAGCGGGTCGTGCTGCGGCCCCTGGTCAACCAGCCCGACATCATCCTCTTCATGGCCACCTTCGGCCTCACCTATCTTCTCATCGGCTTCGGCGAGCTCATCTTCGGCGGTTCTCCGCGCGAGATGATCACGGAACAGCTCCTCCTGCCTCAGGGCACCACGGAGATCGACGCGTTCGGCGGCTCCATCCGCCTCCAGCATCTCGACATCGCCGCCGCCGTGATCGCCTCCATCATGATCGCGCTGCTCGCGGTATTCTTCTCCAAGACCCGTATCGGACGGGCGCTCCGCGCGGTGGCGGATAGCCACAAAGCCGCGCTCTCGGTCGGCATCTCGCTCAACCAGATCTGGGTGATCGTGTGGTTTGCCGCCGGCATCGTGGCGCTTGTCGCGGGCATCATGTGGGGGGCGCGCTCAGGCGTGTCCTTCTCGCTTCAGATCATCGCCCTGAAGGCTCTTCCGGTACTCATTCTCGGCGGCTTCACTTCGATCCCCGGCGCCATCATCGGCGGCCTCATCGTCGGAGTGGGCGAGAAGCTCGGCGAGTTCTACTGGGGCCCGCTGGTGGGCGGCGGCATCGAGACATGGCTTGCCTATGTGATCGCCCTCCTCTTCCTGCTCTACAGGCCGCAGGGCCTGTTCGGCGAGAAGATCATCGAACGGATTTAGGGAGACGCCGACGTGCTCTACCGCGAGGCAGGCCAGTTCAAGACAAGCTACGTCAGCGATTCCTCGATCTTCCCCTTGCGCGAGGACAGGATCGGGATCGGCCTGATCATCATCGCCGCCTATGCGTTGGCCTTCCTCGGCAACAGCTTCCTGCTTCAGGCGGTGATGATCCCCTTCCTGGTGTTCTCGCTCGCCTCCATCGGCTTGAACATCCTCACCGGCTACACGGGCCTGCTGTCGCTCGGTACCGGCGCCTTCATGGGCGTGGGCGCTTATGCCTGCTACAAGTTGATGACGGCGTTTCCGGGCGTGAACGTGATCGTCTGGATCTTCGTCTCCGGATTCTTCTCCGCCGCCATCGGCGCGCTGTTCGGCCTGCCGTCGTTGCGCATCAAGGGCTTTTATCTCGCGGTCGCCACGCTCGCGGCGCAGTTCTTCCTGCAATGGTGCTTCATCCGCATCCCGTGGCTCGTGAACTACAACGTCTCGGGCGCGCTCGATGCGCCCTTACGCACCTTCTTCGGCATCCCGATCATCGGCGCCACCGCCACGCCGCAGACGCGCTATCTCGTGGTGCTCACCATCGTGATCGTGCTCACATGGCTCGCATCCAACCTCGTCCATGGCCGCATCGGCCGCATGTGGATCGCGATCCGCGACATGGACCTGGCCGCCGAGCTCATGGGCATCCGTCCGCTCCAGACCAAACTCTTGGCGTTCGCCGTCTCGTCCTATTATTGCGGCGTCGCGGGCGCGCTCATGGTCTTCATGTGGTACGGCGGCGCGGAATACGATGTGTTCAACATCAACCAGTCCTTCTTCATTCTGTTCATGGTGATCATCGGCGGATTGGGCAGCCTCATCGGCTCGTTTTTCGGCGCGGCGCTCATCTTCATCATGCCGATCGTTCTCGGCATCGTGCTGCCGGCCATGATGTCGCCCTTCGGCATCTCGGTTGGCGCGGACGTCATCGAGCACCTGCGCTTCATGATTGTCGGCGCGCTCATCATCTTTTTCCTGATCGTGGAACCGCACGGCCTCGCGCGGCTCTGGCAGATCGGCAAGCAGAAGCTCCTGGCCTGGCCGTTCCCCTATTGACGGCAAGCCTACCAAGGAGACGGGAAATCAAACCGGCTCGCTGCCGGACAACAACGGGAGGAAACGAACCATGTCGTTTCGTAAAATGAGCCTGAAACTGGTCGCTGCGACCCTTCTCGCCGGCACTGCCCTGCCCGCCTTCGCGCAGGATTCGATCTACGTTCCCCTCTTCACCTACCGCACGGGTCCGTTCGCGGGCTCAGGCACCTTCATCGCCGACGGCATGCACGATTATCTCCAGATGCTGAACCAGCGCGACGGCGGCATCGGCGGCGTGAAGCTCGTGCTGGAGGAATGCGAAACCGGCTACGACACCAAGAAGGGCGTCGAATGCTATGAGGCGGTGAAGGGCAAGAACCCGGTCATCGTCAACCCGTGGTCCACCGGCATCACCCTGCCGCTGATCCCGCGCGCATCCGTGGACAAGATCCCGATCCTGTCCATGGCCTACGGCCTCTCGGCCTCGGCACGCGGCGACATTTTCCCCTGGGTGTTCAATCCGCCGGCCACCTACTGGGATGGTCTGTCGATGATCATCAAGTATATCGGCGAGAAGGAAGGCGGGCTCGAAAAGCTGAAGGGCAAGAAGATCGGCTTCATCCATCTCGACGCGGCCTTCGGCAAGGAGCCTGTTCCGCTGCTCCAGGAATTGTCGAAGGACATCGGATTCGAGGTGGCGCTCTATCCTGTCGCCGCGCAGGACATGCAGAACCAGTCCTCGCAATGGCTCTCAGCCCGCCGCGACCGGCCCGATTACATGATCATGTGGGGCTGGGGCTCCATGAACGGCGCCGCCGTGAAGGAAGCGGTCCGTTCCGGCTATCCCATGGACAAGTTCTACTCGGTCTGGTGGCCGAGCGAGGATGACGCCCGCTCCGGCGGTGCAGGCGCCAAGGGCTTCAAGACCCTCAACTGGCATGCGGTGGGCGCGAACTTCCCGGCGATCCAGGACATCCAGAAGCATGTGGTGGACAAGGGGCTCTCCAAGGCCGCCAAGGACAAGGTCGGCGAGGTTCTCTACAATCGCGGCATCTACAACTCGCTGCTGATCGCCGAGGGCATCGCCCAGGCGCAGAAGATCACCGGCAAGAAGGTCGTGACCGGCGAGGACGTGCGCCGCGGCATGGAGAACATCAAGCTCGATCCGGCGCGCCTGAAGGAGCTTGGTCTCGAGGGCTTCACCGAGCAGCTCGTGCTCTCCTGCGCCGATCACAACGGCCACCGCCCCGCCTTCATGCAGGAATGGGACGGCACGAAATGGGCAAAGATCTCCAACCCCATCGAGCCGATGACAGACCGCACGAAGGCCCAGCTCGACGCCGCAGCGAAGGACTATGCCGAAAAGAACGCCGGCTGGCCCAAGCGCACGGAAGCCTGCGACAAGGCAAGCTGAGGCAAGCGCAACCTGCCCTCCTCCCCCTTGTGGGGAGGAGTTGGAGGTGGGGGTGGCGGCGATAGCCTATCAAGGTCTGGTGCCAACACCCCCACCCTTAATCCCTCCCCACAAGGGGGAGGGAAATCGAGGAAACTGATCAATGTCGAGCGCCGTTCAGATGCAGCCCGCATCCGCCGAGACCGTTCTGACCGTCAACAACATCGAGGTCATCTACGATCACGTGATCCTCGTGCTGAAAGGCGTGTCTCTCACCGTGCCCAAAGGCGGCATCGTGGCGCTGCTCGGCGCGAACGGCGCGGGCAAGACGACGACGCTGAAGGCGATTTCCAATCTGCTCCATGCGGAGCGCGGCGAAGTGACGAAAGGCAGTATCGAGTTCAAGGGCGAGCGGGTCGACAAGCTCTCGCCCAACGAGCTGGTGCGGCGCGGCTGCATTCAGGTGCTCGAAGGCCGCCATTGCTTCGGCCATCTCAACATCGAGGAAAACCTTCTGACCGGCGCTTTTACACGCAAGGACGGCAACGCCGCCATCAAGCGCGACCTGGAGGCGATCTACGAATATTTCCCGCGCCTGAAGCAGCGGCGCACATCCATGGCGGGCTACACCTCGGGCGGCGAGCAGCAGATGTGTGCCATTGGCCGGGCCATGATGTCGAAACCATCCATGATCCTTCTCGACGAGCCCTCCATGGGCCTCGCGCCGCAGATCGTGGAGGAGATCTTCGAGATCGTGCGCAAGCTCAACGAAACGGAGGGCGTCTCTTTCCTCCTCGCCGAGCAGAACACCAACATGGCGCTCAAATACGCCACCTACGGCTACATCCTCGAAACCGGCCGCGTGGTGATGGACGGCCCGGCCCAGATGCTGCGCGAGAACGAAGACGTGAAGGAGTTCTATCTCGGCGTTTCCGAGGGAGACCGAAAGTCGTTCCGTTCCGTGAAGAGCTATAAGCGGCGCAAGCGCTGGCTGGCTTGAGCAACAAAATACAGTACCCCCCAGGGAATGACCGGGCGAATGCTTGACCTCAGGAATTTCCTCTTCTTAGCATCTCGGCGCCCGAGCCATCGTTGGCTCGGCTTCAAGATTCCAATTGGGGGCTACCAATCATGAACTTCACTCAAGCCATCAAGTCCGGCCTATCCAAGTACGTCGACTTCTCCAGCCGTGCCTCGCGCTCCGAATACTGGTTCTACACCTTGTTCGTCATTCTTGTTTCGATCGTTACAGGCATCGTGGACAACATCGTTCTTTCCGGTATGCCGATCACTAACCTGATCACATCGCTGGCCCTGTTGCTGCCATGCATTGCCGTCACCGTGCGCCGCCTGCACGACACAGATCGTTCGGGCTGGTGGATATTGCTGTCCTTCATTCCGCTCGTCGGCGCCATCGTTCTCATCGTATGGTTCTGCACGCGCGGCACCATCGGTCAGAACCGCTTCGGAGCCGATCCGCTTCCGGCTCAGCCTTCACTGACGCAAGCGCAGTCGGCAGTCTGATCAGCGCCCGGATGGGCGTGTAACGGTCTGCCTGTGATGTGCTGCGGATGACAACCATTGTTGGAGTTCGAGGATATCCCATGGCAGACCATTTCGACTCTCTCGAAACGCGCGATCATGCCAAGCGTGAAGCGGACCTGTTTCAGCGCCTTCCGGAAATTCTTCGTAAAGCTTCAGCCGCTCCAGCCTATGCGGAGCGGCTGAAGGGAATCGATCTTGATCGGACCACCAGCCGCGAAGCTCTGGCAAGCCTGCCTATCCTGCGTAAATCCGAGCTTCCGTCTTTCCAGAAGTTCGCCCTGCCCTTCGGCGGTCTCATCGCCTCCCTGCCTGGATCGTTCGGCCGTCTCTTCACCTCGCCCGGCCCCATTTTCGAGCCTGAGCCCGATGTGAAAGACCCCTGGCGGGCCGCTCGCGGCCTTCATGCAGCAGGTTTCAGGAAGGGCGACATCGTTCTCAACACCTTCAGCTATCACCTGACGCCCGGCGGCTTCATCATGGATTCCGGCGCACGCGCGCTCGGCTGCGCGGTCATTCCCGCCGGCCCCGGCAATACGGAGCAGCAGCTGGAGCTGATCGAGGCCTATCGGCCCAGCGCCTACCTCGGCACGCCGGATTTCCTGAAAGTTCTGCTCGACGCCGCTGCGGCTGCGGGACGGGATGCATCATCCGTTAAGCGCGCCCTCGTCTCAGGCGCCGCATTTCCGAAATCCCTGCAGGAAGAATTCTCGGTCCGGGGGATCGAGGCCTATCAGGCCTATGCCACCGCCGATCTCGGCTTCATCGCCTATGAGACCCCCGCCCGCGAGGGTTTGGTGGTCAACGAGGACATCATCGTCGAGATCGTTCGCCCCGGCACGGGAGATCCGGTGCCGGAGGGCGAGGTCGGGGAAATCGTCGTCACCACCTTGGACCCGCACCATCCCTTCATCCGCCTCGCCCTGGGCGATCTCACGGCCACCCTGCCCGGCATCAGCCCCTGCGGCCGGACGAATATGCGCATCAAGGGCTGGATGGGCCGCGCCGATCAGGCCGCCAAGGTGAAGGGCATGTTCGTGCGTCCTGAGCAGATCGCCGAGATCGGCCGCAGGCATCCGGAGCTTGGCCGGCTGCGCCTGATCGTGGATAGGGAGCATGAGGCGGACGTGATGACCTTGGTGGCCGAGAGCGAAGACCTTACGGACGAGCTCGTATCCTCTCTCACAACGACGCTCAGAGACGTAACGAAGCTCAAAGGGATTGTCATGCTGGTCGCCCCCGGCACCCTCCCGAATGATGGCAAGGTCATCGACGATCAGCGAAAACCATGACCCCCAAAGAAAAAGAGCACCCCGAAGGGTGCTCTGAAGGTGTCCGGCCGTAGGGGCAAAAAGGACCGGAGATGCCTGAAAACGCGCAATGCAGGCGTTGGTTCCATAAAAATCTAAAAAATTTTCAATATCGGGATGAGGCCTCATTCAGGCCAAGTTTCAGCTGTTTAGGCTTAGCTTCCCGTGGGGGCAAAACACGGGCCTAAGGCCGCGACCAGATCCCTATAATAGGACGGTCGCGGCCGACCGTGTCATCGTTTACAGGTCGCCGAGCGAAAGCTGAGCCTGATTTCCGATGGATCGAGCCCTCTGCTTCTTGGGTACTGCGTTGAGGGCCGCCTTTGGTGCCTTCTTACGCGGCAGCACTGCTTCAGCCATTCTGGCCTTCGCCTTGTCGCGGGCCTGAGCCTCGGGAGAGGCCGGGTTATCGGCGAGCCACTTGCCGCGTTTGATCACCTCATTGACCCGCCCCTGGTTCACGCCGAGCTGAAAGGCGATCTCCTGCTGGGTCATATCCGTCGTCCCGTGAAGATCGAGAATCTCGCGGGCCAGTTCGGGCGTCATCTTGCGGCCGGCGATGCGGCGTCCCGGCGAGACGGTCCGCTTCTCCCGGTCCCGATCCCGCATCTTCTGCAGGATCGCGAGAGCCATGTGCATGCCCTGCTCGCGAAGGGCATCCTCGAACTCCTTGAGCGTGGTCACGTTGGTCGTACTCCCGCAAAGCAGCCCGGACCATCGAAGGATCGGACTAAGGAATCTCAAGGAATCCAACGGTTAAGCTCATGCCTTGGTTGCATGGGCTTTGAGCCTGCTCAGTCCACGCCCTCCTTGCAGGGCCAGCCACTCGGCGCATTGAGGCCTTCGGGCAGTTTCGTCTGGGCTGTGCCGCAGGCGATGTCTATCTGGGCCTGGGTGAGGCCGGTGACCCCGCTGAGATCGGCTCCGCCGAGCTGCGTCAGGTAAAGGTAGGAACCGGTCACGTTGACGCCCTGGAGGATGGCTCCTTCCAGGTTGGCGCGGGCGAGGTTGGAGTAGCTGAAATCCACGCCCTTCAGCTTGGCCTGCTGGAAGATGACCCGTGCAAGCTCGGCCTTGGACAGGTTCGCGCCCTCCAAATCGGCTCCGCTGAAGTCGGACCGGTTGAGCTCCGCCTTGGAGAAATCCGCTTTGGCTGCCTTTACCTGAGCGAAGTTGGAACGGCTCATGTCGGCCGCGCCGAAATTGGCCTCGACCAGGATGGCCTGCGCGAAATTAGCCCTCCAGCCCAAGGCCTTGGTGAAGTCCGCCTTGGACAGGTCAGCCTTCTCGAAGCGGGTGCGGCTGACCTCCGTCTCGCTTAAGTTGGCCCCTGCCATTTTCGATGAGGCGAAATCGCTCAAGGTCAGCAGGGAGCGCTGGAACTGAGCGCCGGTGAGATCATCGTCGGTGAGCATCAGGCGGGCCTTGGAGCAGCCGGACCAATCCACATTGGGCTGCGGACCGTCCTGGCATTTCGCCTGCGCAGCGCCCGTCAGAAACGACAGGAACAGGGCCACACCTCCGATCATACGGATCGCTCCGGACCCTGATTGCGGAACTCTCAGCACGCGACGCAAAGCCATGAAGCTCCTCTCGATCCTGTAATGAACTCTTCCCTATCAGGTAGGCACTTATCCGCAGGTGGGGAGGCCTGCGCCCTTATTTTTCACGAATTTCAGAGACTCGACTTCTGCACCTTAAGGCCTAGCTTCTCCGGCAGAATTGCGGAGTTAGACCATGCGCATCCAGGTGATCGTCCCTGCCCTCGCTCTCGCCGCCCTTGCTCTCGGCGGGTGCTCAACGTCTCCTTCTGCCGAGGGCGTCCTGCCGCGAACGGACGTTCCGCCTCCGCCATCCATCGAGAGGAGCGCCCCGTCGCGCCCGAGCGGCGCGAACACCACAGGCACTGCCGTCCAGCAGCGCCGCGGGCTCAGCGTGCCCGATCGCCTCGTCCCGCCGCGCCCCTCTGCAACCCGGTAGAATCAGCAGCCCTGCGAGCCTGATACACTGGGACAATCTGTTTCAGAGTTATGTCTGTCCCATTCACACGGCTTAGTGATATATGCCCATACGGCATAAATAACGGGAACAGATTCTCCATGACCTGGGTGGAAGCACTCGGCTGGCTGGGAGCAGCCATGGCCATCACTGGCAGCGCGATGAAGACGATCATTCCGCTGCGCTGCGTCGGGATCGCCACCAATGGCGTGTCGCTGACCTATGCGTCGATTATGGGGCTCTACCCCAGCATGACGGTCAACCTGATCCTGCTGCCTCTCAATGCCTACCGCCTCTATCAGATGCTGCGCCTTATCAAGAAGGTGAAGAACGCATCGAACAGCGATCTGTCCATGGACTGGCTCAAGCCCTTCATGACGCGCCGCGCGGTGAAGACGGGGGACATTCTGTTCGGACGTGGCGATGTAGCCAACTGCATGTTCTACACCCTCTCCGGGCGCTACCGCCTGCGGGAGCTGAACATCGAGCTGCTTCAGGGCCAGGTCGTCGGCGAGATGGGCTTCATGTCGCCGGAGAACAAGCGTACCCAGACTCTCGAGTGCCTGGAGGGGGGCGAAGTGCTCAGCATCTCCTATGACGAGCTCCGCCAGCTCTACTTCCAGAACCCGGAATTCGGCTTCTACTTCCTGCGGCTTACCAGCGAGCGGCTGTTCAACAACATGCGCAAGCTCGAAAATGAGATCGAGACGTTGAAGGAGCAAACCGCAGCGACATCCGCCCGGCAGGCCGTCTCAGCTTAGACCTTTTCCAAATTACACGCAGATTAAAACAGTTCTAAGTTATTGAAATCGCTTCGATTTTAGTTGACGCCACGAGCCTTGGATGCTTCTTGCGCTTGAGTTTGGACGCGGTCAAAGTGTCACGGACCTTTGCTGGAGGAGCATATACAATGGTGAAGACGACTTTCGCGCGCGGCTTGATGCTTGGCGCCGTAGCGATGGGGACCCTGGTCGCGTCGGGCGCATCCGCCCAGGAGACGCTGAACATCTACACCTACCGCGAGCCGGGCCTGATCAAGCCGCTGCTGGACGAGTTCACCAAGGAAACCGGCATCAAGGTCAACACCGTATTCCTGAGTAACGGCCTTGAGGAGCGCATCCGCACGGAAGGCGCGAACAGCCCCGCCGACATCATCCTGACCGTCGATATCGGCCGCCTGCAGCAGGCGAAGGATTACGGAATCACCCAGCCCGTGAAGCTGGACGCCATCGACAAGGCGGTGCCTGCCACCTATCACGATCCCGAGGGTCATTGGTTCGGCGTCTCGACCCGTGCCCGCGTGGTCTACGCCTCGAAGGACCGCGTCAAGCAGACCTCGATGACCTACGAAGAGCTGGCTGATCCCAAGTGGAAGGGCAAGGTCTGCATCCGCTCGGGCCAGCACCTCTACAATATCAGCCTGATCGCCGCCATGATCGCTCACAAGGGCGAAGCGAAGGCCGAGGAATGGCTGAAGGGCCTGAAGGCCAACCTCGCCAAGAAGCCCTCCGGCGGCGACCGCGAGCAGGCCAAGGACATCCTGGCCGGCGTCTGCGACATCGCCATCGGCAATACTTACTACGTCTCGCTCATGCGTAACGGCAAGGACGAGGAGCAGAAGAAGTGGGGCGAGGCGATCAACGTGATCCTTCCGACCTTCGAAGGCGGCGGCACGCATGTGAACATCTCAGGCATCGCCCTCGCCAAGTACGCGCCAAACAAGGCCGCTGCCGAGAAGTTCATGGAGTTCATGGTCTCGGATGCGGGCCAGGACATCCACGCGAACATCAACTCCGAATATCCGCTCAAGGCCGGCATCAAGATTCACCCGACCATCGCCTCCTTCGGCGAGTTGAAGCCGGACAACATCGCCATCGCCGAGATCGCCAAGTACCGCAAGAAGGCCAGCGAGCTGGTCGACAAGGTGGGCTTCGATCAGTAAGCCTGAAACGGCAAACCCGGAGGCAGCGCCTGGCGCTGCCTCTTTCATAACAAGGAGGCGCTGCCGGTCATGGTGGCGCCGTTTCCATTGACGATCGCAGCAGAGACACAGGCCCTCCTAAGCGCCACCCGGCGGCGCGGCATCAAACGCATTCCATGGTGGCTCTCCGCCGCCGTGGCAGCGGTGGGACTTGTCGTGCTCATGCCTGTCATCTCCCTGCTCGGCATCGCGTCCGAGATCGATGCGGAGATCTGGCCGCATCTGATCGAGAACGTCCTGCCCGCAAGCATCGTCAACACGCTTGCGCTGCTCGCCGGCATCGCCATCGTCGCCGGGTCCATGGGGATCACCTCCGCATGGCTCGTGACGGCCCATCGCTTTCCGGGACGCGACATTCTCGTCTGGCTTCTGCCGCTGCCGCTCGCAGTACCGACCTATATCACCGCCTATATTTACGTTGAGGTCTTCGATTCCGCCGGCCTCGTGCAGATGGCCTTGCGCGATCTCGTAGGCTGGACGTCCCGCAGCGATTACTGGTTTCCGGAAATCCGTTCGCTCTACGGCTGCATCCTTGTGATGTCCGCCGTGCTCTATCCCTATGCGTATATCGCCGCGCGGGCGATGTTCCTGACGCAGAGCGCGAGCATGATCGAGGTCGCGCGGGTACTCGGATCGAGCCGCATCAAGCTCTTCCGCGTGATCGCGCTGCCGCTCGCCCGCCCCGCCCTGGCCGTCGGCCTTTCGCTGGCACTGCTGGAAGCGCTGAACGATATCGGAGCGAGCGAATATCTCGGCGTGCGCACGCTCACCGTCTCGGTCTTCAACACTTGGCTCAACCGCGGTTCGCTCGCGGGCGCGGCGCAGATCGCCTGCGTCATGCTCGCTCTCGTGGTGGGGCTGATCCTCATCGAACGTCATGGCCGCAAGGACAGGCGCTACGCCAATTCCGCCAAGCGTCCGCGTGTGACGAATCCGGTACCGCTTTTCGGCGGGCGCGCATGGCTGGCGAGCGTTCTCTGCACCATCCCGGTCATTCTCGGCTTCGGATTGCCCCTCGCCTTCCTGCTGCGCGAACTCCTGCGCTTCGGTTTTTCGGATCAGCTCAACGGCGAGTTCCTTTCGCATTTCATGACGACGATCACGCTCTCCGTCACAGCGACCGTCATTATCCTCGCGATTGCCACCCTCCTCGTCTCGACGGCGCGCATCGCCAAGTCCTCGCTCACGCGAGGCACGCTGTTCCTCGCAGGCCTTGGCTACACAATTCCCGGAACGGTGCTCGCCCTAGGCCTCATGACGCCGCTGGTGCGGATCGATGGCCTGATCGGCACGCTCTGGCGCAATCTCACGGGAGAGCGGCTCGGACTGCTGCTCATGGGCACGGCGGGCGGTATCGTCATCGCCTATGTCATCCGCTTCCTGACGATTGGAACGGGCTCTCTCTCCGCGGGTCTCGACCGCGTTTCGCCGAGCCTCGAGGATGCGGCCCGCACGCTCGGGGCCTCACGCCACGAAATGGTCTGGCGCATTCAGATTCCGCTCATGCGGCCTGCGCTGGCGAGCGCAGCGCTGCTGATCTTCGTCGATTGCATCAAGGAATTGCCGGCGACCCTGCTGCTGCGTCCCCTCAACACGGAAACGCTGGCGACACAGGTCTACAATTATGCGGCGCGCGGACGCTTCGAAGATGGTTCGCTCGCCGCCCTCGTCATCGTCCTGATCGGCCTTCTGCCCGTGATCCAGCTCGTTCGCAGCGCCGAGGCCCGTCCGAAGGTTCAGGACGGCTCTGGGTCATAAAAGGAAAGCGGCCACATGGGCCGCTTTCCGTCAATCCTATCGTCTGAATCTCAAGCAGCCTGCTTGCCGTCGAGCGCTACCTTGAACGCGGCCTGCGTCTTGGCCTTGATCTCCTCAATCGTCACGCCATCCGCCAGCTCGATCAGGGTCATGCCCGTGCCGCCCTTCTTGTCGATGGCGAACACACCCAGATCCGTGATGACCAGATCCACCACGCCCGCGCCTGTCAGCGGCAGCGAGCAGGCATTGAGCAGCTTCGGGTCTTCCGAGCCGTCCTTGGCCTTGGCCACATGCTCCATGACCACGACCACGCGCTTGACGCCGGCAACGAGGTCCATGGCGCCGCCCATACCCTTCACCATCTTGCCCGGGATCATCCAGTTCGCCAGATCGCCGTTCTCGGCCACCTGCATCGCGCCAAGGATCGACAGGTCGATGTGACCGCCGCGGATCATGCCGAAGGAATCGGCGGAGGAGAAATAGCTCGTGGTCGGCAGCTCGGTGATCGTCTGCTTGCCGGCATTGATCAGGTCCGCATCTTCCTCGCCTTCGAACGGGAACGGGCCCATGCCCAGCATGCCGTTCTCGGATTGCAGCTGCACCCGCATGCCTTTGGGGATGTAGTTCGACACGAGCGTGGGAATGCCGATGCCGAGATTGACGTAGTAGCCGTCGCGCAGCTCCTTGGCCGCGCGGGCGGCCATCTGTTCACGGGTCCAGGGCATCAGACTGTCTCCTCGCGCTTGCGGGTCGTGCGTTGTTCGATGTGCTTGACCGGGTTGGGCACGTGCACCATGCGCTTCACGAAGATGCCCGCCGTGTGGATGCAGTCCGGGTCGATCGAACCTTCCGGCACCAGATGCTCGACCTCGGCGATGGTCAGGCGCGAGGCGGTGGCCATCATCGGGTTAAAGTTACGCGCGGTCTTGCGGTAGACGAGATTGCCTTCCGTATCGCCCTTCCAGGCATGGACGATGGAGATGTCCGCGAACAGGCCCGCCTCCATGACGTATTGCTCGCCGTTGAACTCGCGCACTTCCTTGCCCTCGGCAATGAGTGTGCCCACGCCGGTCTTGGTATAGAAGGCCGGGATGCCCGCGCCGCCGGCGCGGATGCGCTCGGCCAGCGTGCCTTGCGGGTTGAATTCGAGTTCGAGCTCGCCCGAGAGGTATTGCTGGGCAAACAGCTTGTTCTCGCCGACATAGGACGAGATCATCTTCTTGATCTGGCGGGTCTCCAACAGGCGGCCCAGGCCCACGCCGTCGACGCCTGCATTGTTGGAAATGAAGGTGAGGCCCTTGGCCCCCGAATCACGAATGGCCTCGATCAAAGTCTCCGGGATGCCGCACAGGCCGAATCCTCCGGCCATGATCGTCATGCCGTCCTTCATCGCACCCGCGAGCGCCGCCCGCGCGTCGCTGTAAACCTTATCCATCAACGATTCCTCCTAGGCATGGGCCTGCCCTTGAAAGGGTGTGCCATGCAATAGAGCCGCACCCTGCAACCTGGCCTCATTTTAGACAATCCCTTCCTATGGATATATGGGAACAATTGATAAATAAGGGTTCCGCCGCCCACAGGCCGTTCGCCTGGTGTCTCTTGCGAGGCGGAGGACAAGGTATCACAACACAACTCATGCCTCGCCGCATCGTCGTCTTTATCGCATTGATCGTCGTCGCCGTTCTCGGAATGGCCGCAGCTCCCTGGACCCTCAGGGAGAACGGCCTCTCGTCGTCTCTCACTGAGCATATGAAGACCCGCTACGGGCTCGACCTGACGGTCGCCGGACGCAGCACCTTCGCCGTTCTGCCCATCCCCCAGGTAAAGTTCGAGGATGTGACACTCCACTTCCCCGACAAGGCGCTGACCGCCACGGGAGGAACCCTGAAAGGTGAGCTGCGGCTCTTTCCGCTGCTCCTGGGCCGGGTCGAGCTGTCGGATTTCGAGCTGAGGGAAACCCGCGTCAACGCATCCTATCAGGCGCTCCGGGCCGTCAAATGGACGGAGCTGGCCGGGAACCGTGCCAACGCCACCTATGCCCGCCGCCTGATCCTCAGCCGGTCCTCGTTTCAATGGACCGACCTGAAGGATGCCGATCTGGACAATCTCGACCTCGTCATCCGATGGGTCGCAGCCGATGAGCCCATGACCGTCTCCGGCGCGGCGGACTGGCGCGGCGAGCGAATCCAAGTGGACGGAGTCTCCGCTTATCCGACCCTGCTCGCAGCAGGACAGCTCAGCCCGGTTGCGCTGGACGCCTCGACCGCTTCGGGCCGGATCCGCCTGAAGGGCGAAGCTCAGCTCGGGCCCAATCCGCGCATGACCGGCGAGAGCGTGATCCAGGCCCGCTCGCTTAGTAATTTCACCCGCTGGAGCGGCATGGGGCTGCCCTTCGGCTCCCTCGTGCATGCCTTTTCCATCAGTGGCGACTTTTCCATGGATCGGCGCCGGCTGTCCTGGCCGTCCGTTGCGGTTACAATGGGTCGCGACAAACTTGAAGGCGCGCTGGCAGTCCGCTTCGATGCGGCCCGCCCGCTCATCACCGGCACCTTGGCCGCCGACGACCTGAACCTCTCCGATCTGTTTGCACCTTTCTCTCAGGTCAAGGGTGCGGACGGCGCCTGGAGCGCAGATGTGGTGGACTTGTCACAAGTCACCGGCAGCGACCTCGATCTGCGCCTGTCAGCCGCCGAAGCGCGCCTGGGACGGCTGCACCTGGACGATATGGCGGCGAATGTTCTCGTCCGTCCGGGCGAAATCGAAGCCTCCATCGGCCGTGCCGGGTTCCTCGACGGCACGCTTAAAGGGCGGCTGTCGCTTGCAACCATCGACGGCCAGACGGAATTCCGCAGCCAGGGAACCTTCGCGGGGGTGGACATCGCGCCCTTCCTGGGCAGCATCGGCCAACCGCGCTGGATTACCGGCCGAGCCAAGGGCCAGTTCGCGTTCGAGGGTAAGGGACCCAACCCTGTCGAAGTCGTGCGCATGGCTCAGGGCAACAGCTCGATCACAGTTACGAATGGAGAGTTGATCGGCCTGTCCCTGGACGACGCCCTGCAGCGTGTCGAGAAGCATCCCCTTCTCGCCTCCCTCAACTGGAAGAGCGGCCGCACGCCGTTTGGGGAAGCGCAGGCGCAAATCGCAATCAAGGACGGCGTGGGCCAAGTCTCGGATGCCACCCTCACCTCCGCCGACCTCATCCTGCGAATGCGAGGTCAGGTGTTGATGGTCGATCGCACCCTTGACCTGAAGGCGGATGTCTCCGCCGTCGGCGCGCCCCAGGATGCGCCCATCAGGATCGGTTTCGATATCGGCGGCGGCTGGGACAACATCTCTGTCATGCCAAATGCCCGCTCCCTGATCGAGCGCTCCGGCGCCGCAAAGCCCCTCTTTCCTGCCCGTGTTCCCGCAGACGTCCAGGGTCCGCAGGCCGTCGCTCAGTGAGCGTTACGGCGCGAGCGGATCAAGGAGCGCTTGCTGATAAGCGTCGCCGAGATCACGCCGAGCGTCACGAGGCCGATCAGGATGGTCGAGGCCGCATTGATCTCCGGCGACAAGCCTAAGCGTACCTGGCTGTAGATCTTAATCGGCAGAGTCGTCGCGCCCGGCCCCGTGTTGAAGCTCGCCACCACCAAGTCATCCAGCGAGAGCGTGAAGGCGAGCAGGAAGCCCGCCACGATGGACGGCGCGATCAGCGGCAGCGTCACCGCGAAGAACGTGCGCAGCGGCGGCGCGCCGAGATCCATCGCCGCTTCTTCGAGCGAGCGGTCGAAGGTCATGAGACGCGCCTGCACCACCACGGTCACGAAGCACATGGTGAGCGTGGTATGGGCGAGCGTGATCGTCCAGAAGCCGCGATCCAGGTCGATGGCGACGAAAAACAGCAGCAGCGACAGGCCGGTGATGACCTCAGGCATGACCATCGGCGCATAGACCATGCCGGTGAAAAGCGCCCGTCCGAAAAAGCGTCCGTAGCGCGTGAGTGCAAGCGCCGCGAGCGTGCCGAGGACCGTTGCGATGCTCGCCGAGAGAAGCGCGATGCGTAAGGTGACCCACGCCGCCTCCATGAGCGCCTGGTTGCGGAAGAGCGCGCCGTACCATTGTGTCGAGAACCCACCCCACACGGTGACGAGGCGAGACGCGTTGAACGAGTAGACCACCAGCAGCAGGATCGGCAGGTAGAGGAACACAAAGCCCAATACCAGCGACGTGACGTTGAAGAGGGAAAGACGCCTCATGGCCGCGTCTCCACGCGCCTAGCCTCCACATCGCGATAGACCACGATGGGGACGACGAGAATAAGCAGCAGGAGAATGGCGACAGCGGAAGCGAGCGGCCAATCGCGGTTCGAGAAGAACTCGCTCCACAGTTGGCGGCCGATCATGAGCGTCTCGGACCCGCCCAAAAGATCGGGGATCACGAACTCTCCCACCGCCGGAATGAAGCACAGGAGCGAGCCTGCGATGATGCCCGGCATGGCGAGAGGCACGGTGATCGTCCAGAAGGAGCGCCACGGCGGCGAGCCGAGATCGAGCGCGGCTTCGAGCAGCGTGTCGTCCATCTTCTCCAGCGTCGCGTAGAGCGGCAGCACCATGAAGGGCAGATAGGCATAGACGATGCCGATATAGACTGCCGTTTCCGTGTTGAGGATGTCGAGCGGCGTGGAGATCAGCCCGATCCCCATGAGCGCCTGGTTCAGCAGGCCCTCGGGCTTGAGGATCGCGATCCAGGCGTAGATGCGGATGAGGAAGCTCGTCCAGAACGGCAGGATGATGAGCGCCACCAGCAGCGAGCGGTGCCTCTCCGGAGCGCGGGCCATGGCATAGGCAATGGGGAAGCCGACGAGCAGCAGCAAGAGCGTCGAAAGCCCGGCGATCCGCACCGAAGACAAGGTTGCCCTCAAATACAGGTCGTCCTCGGTCAGCAGGCTGAAATTCTCCAGATCGAGGCCGGCGAAGAAGCCCGCGATATCGCTCCATTCGAAGAGCGGCCTGTAGGGCGGCTGCGCGACCGCAGGATCGGACAGGCTGATCTTGAGAACGATCAAAAACGGCACGAGGAAGAACACGCCGAGCCACAGGAATGGCACGGCAGGAACGAGATTATCGGTCAGCCTCTTTACGATCGAGCGTTTCTGCATGGCTATTCCGCCAGGATCACTGCCGCACCCGGCGCGAAAGTGATGTAGACCTGCTCGTCCCAATCGATGGGGCTTTCAACGAAGCGGGACACGTTGGCCCGCGTCACGCGCAAAATCTCGCCGGTGGCGAGCTTGACCCGATAGACGGTCCAATCGCCGAGATAGCCGATATCCCAGACCTCTCCCGTGAGCACGTTCACGGCCTCAGGCCCCGGCTTCTCGCGCTGGATCGCCATCTTCTCCGGACGCACGGCAATGGCGACGGCCTGACCGGTGTTCAGCACCTCGTCCGGATCGTCGATGGTGAGCGGAGCCTCGGCGGATGGTGTCGCCACGCGCCAGAGGCCATTCTCCTGGCCCATCACATGGCCGTCGAGAATGTTCACGTCGCCGACGAATTCCGCGATGAAGCGGGTCTTGGGCTGCTCGTAGATCTCGCCGGGGTCGGCGACCTGCACGATCCGGCCATGGTTCATGACCGCAATGCGGTCGGCCATGGTCATCGCCTCTTCCTGGTCGTGGGTGACGACCACGAAGGTCATGCCCAGTTCGTGCTGGATATCCATGAGCTGGAACTGGGTTTCTTCGCGCAGCTTCTTGTCGAGGGCGCCAAGCGGCTCGTCGAGCAGCAGCACCTTCGGCCGCTTCGCCAGAGCGCGCGCCAGCGCCACGCGTTGCCGCTGGCCACCGGAGAGCTGGGTCGGATAACGCTTCGCGAGCTTTTCCAATTGGACGAGGCGCAGCATCTCGCCGACGCGATCCGCGATCTCGGCCTTAGGGAGACCATCCTGCTTCAGTCCGAAGGCAATGTTCTTCTCGACACTCATATGCGGAAAGAGCGCATAGGACTGGAACATCATGTTCACCGGGCGGCGGTAGGGCGGCACGCCGGCGAGGCTCTGGCCTGCCAGAGTGATAGAGCCCTCGCTCGGGCTTTCGAAACCGGCGAGCATGCGCATGAGGGTCGTCTTGCCGCAGCCGGAGGGGCCGAGCAGGCAGAAGAACTCGCCCTGGAAGATATCCAGCGACAGATGATCGACCGCCATCGCATCGCCGAACCGCTTGGTGATGTTCTCAACCCGGATCAACGGCTTGGCGCCGGGATCGGACCAGGGAGCAAAGGTGCGCCGTACGGCGCCGACGGAGGCTGACTGACGGGAAGGAGGAGGCAAGATTTTTGAACTTTACCCAAGCGAGAAAACCTGCCGCGCAAGCTATGATGTTCAGGCTTTAAGAACAACAGTTTAAAAGTAGCGTCCACCGCCTCCGACAAGGCCTCTCTTCTTGCATCCGTCTTGCCCAAGGGCTATAGAGCGCCCATATCATTAGCACCCTATCAATATGCCCTCTAATCAAACGCGACCATGACCACGAAAGCCATCTTCTCCGAGGAATTGTTCAAGCTGAGCCGCAAGATGCGCACGCTCTTCGATGCCCGTGTGCGGGCCGAGGGCCTGACCCTGGCGAGGGCTCGCGCGCTGATGCTGCTCGCCAAGGCCGACCGGATGACCCAGACGGAACTGGCCGATGCCCTGGAGATCGAGGGTCCGACGCTCGTTCCCCTCCTCGACGGGCTTGAAAAGCAGGCTCTCATCGAGCGCCGTCCCGTCGATGGCGACAGGCGAGCGAAGCAGATCGCCCTCACCCCTGCCGGCCAGGAGCAGGCGTCTCACGTCGATGGCATCGTGAAGGCTTTTCGGAACGATGTGATGAAGGATGTGAGCGAGGATGATCTAAAGACCGCCATCCGCGTTTTCCATGCCATGGCCCGCAACATCGAGGCCGCTCCTCAAGCGTGACGCGCCTTTCATGACAACCTCGAACCAGAACCCTCCCGGCGCCCGAAGCTCTGAGGAAGAGACCCCTTCAGGGCAACCGGCGAGCCTGGAGCAGCAGGCGCCGCCCACCCCCTCTGCGGCGACTACTGCCATGCCTCCCCCCATGCCCTGGCCGCGAGCGTCCCTCTACATGCTAGCCTCGCTGCTCCTGTCCCTGACGCAAGGTCTGGGCATGAACCTCGTCGCGGCGAACATCACCCAGATTCAGGGCCCGCTCAGCGCAACCGCCAATGAGGCAGCATGGCTGGTGGCCGCCTATATGGCGCCCAATGTCAGCCTGTCGCTGATCCTCGTGAAGGTTCGGACGCAATTCGGCCTGCGGCACTTCGCGGAGCTGAGCATTCTGCTCTTCGTGCTCGTGATGCTGCTGCATATCTTCGTGCAGGATCTTCAATCGGCCCTTGTGGTGCGCTTCTTCAGCGGCATTGCGGCGGCTCCCATCTCGACGCTTGCCTTCCTCTACATGCTCGAGCCTCTGCCCCCGGCCAAGAAACTCGCCGTCGCGCAGCCTCTCGTCCTGATGAACATCGCCCTCGGTGCGCCCCTCGCGCGCCTGATCTCGCCGGATCTTCTGACGCTCGGCGACTGGCACGGCCTGTATCTCTTCGAGATCGCCCTTGCCATGATGGCTTTCGCCGCCGTGTATCTGCTCCCCCTCGTCCCGCCGCCGCGCGCCAAGGTGATCCATTGGCTCGATGTGGTCAGCTATCTCTTCATCGCGGTCGGCTTCGGCCTCATGGCCATCGTGTTCAGCTTAGGACGAGCTTATTGGTGGTTCGAGGCCCCATGGCTTGGCGTGATGCTCGCCATCGGCGTCGCATCGCTCACCGTTGCGGTCGTGATCGAGCTGAATCGTGAAGCGCCGTTTCTCGATATCCGCTGGCTGACCAGCAAGGAAATCCTGCACCTCGCGGGCACCCTGTTCATCTTCCGCCTGCTTATGTCGGAGCAGACCGCCGGCGCCTTCGGCTTCTTCCAGGCCATCGGCTTGCAGAACGATCAGATGGCGACCCTGTCGCTCGTGGTCGTCGGGGCGTGCATTTGCGGCGGGCTTACCTACCTGCTCACCTACAAGCCGGGCCGTGACCCGATCATTCAGATGGCGGCCCTCGCCCTTCTCATGATCGGCGCATACATGGACAGCAACGCGACGAGCCTGACACGGCCCGAGCAGATGTATGTGAGTCAGGGGCTGATCGCCATGGCAGGTGTGCTGTTCCTGCCGCCAGCCATGACGGCAGGCTTAACCCTTGCCCTCAAGCGAGGCCCGGCCTTCATCCTGAATTTCATCGTCATCTTCCTGACGACGCAAAGCCTCGGCGGTGTCATCGGATCGGCAATCGTCGGCACGTTCATCACATGGCGGACACGCTTCCATTTCCAGTCGCTGATCGAGCACCTGACATTCATCGATCCGGGCGTGACGCAGCGGCTTGCACAGCTGTCCGCGACCTATGGCCGTGTCATCACCGACACGGGCCTCCTCAAGGCCGAAGGCGTGGTGCTGCTCGGCCAGCAGGCGACCCGCGAAGCCACGGTTCTCGCCTACAACGATGTCTTCATCGCCATCGCATTTCTGGCTGCCTGCACGCTGGCCGCGATGATCCTGCATCTCACGATCCGCGCCATCGGCAGGCATCTCTCACCCGAACCGCAATTGGTTTCCAGCTAGTATCGTCATGTTAAAATTTCTCAGATCATCCGCTACCATCCTCGCAGCCCTTCTCGGCATCGCCGGCGTGGTCCTCGTGCTCTATGCGTGGCAGCTGCCGCCGTTCACGAGTTCGGTGCAGACGACCGACAATGCCTATGTGCGCGGACAGGTCACGACTCTCGCACCGCAGCTCGCCGGATACGTAGCGCAGGTCGATGTGCAGGATTTCCAGCATGTGAAAGCCGGGCAGCTTCTTGTGAAGATCGACGATCGAATCTACGAGCAGAGACTGCAGCAGGCAAAGGCTACGCTCGCCGGCCAGCAGGCTGCTTTAGCGAATTCCGAGCAGAGGCAGCGTACGGCTGAAGCGGGCATCGCATCGAGCCAGGCCCAGGTGGAAAGCGCGCAGGCCGCTCTCACCGCAGCCGAGGCGAGCTGGAAGCGTATCGAGCCGCTTCTGGAGCGTGGCGTGAGCACGCAAAGCCAAGCCGATCAGGCCCGCGCCGCGTACGATCAGGCGACAGCCGCGCTGCATCAGGCTGACGCCGCGGTGGAAGTTTCGCGCCAGGAGCTCGCATCGACGCTGGTCAGCCGCCAGTCCCTGGAAGCCGCCGTTCAAGGGGCTCAAGCCGCCGTGCGCCTCGCCGAGATCGATCTTCAGAACACGCGGATTACCGCGCCGGAGGACGGCCAGCTCGGCGAGGTCGGTGCCCGCCTCGGGCAATATGTTGCGGCGGGTACCCAGCTTCTCACCCTGGTGCCGGACCGGATCTGGGTAGTTGCGAACTTCAAGGAGACCCAACTGCCTCACATGCAGGTCGGCCAGCCGGTGACGTTCACGGTCGATGCTCTTCATGGCGCGCAGCTTCGCGGGCACATCGAGCGTTTCTCGCCCGCCGCCGGATCGGAGTTCAGCGTGATCCGCACGGACAATGCGACGGGCAATTTCACCAAAGTCGCGCAGCGCATTCCCGTGCGTATCCAGATCGACCCGCAGCAGGAGCTTACGGATCGCCTTGCGCCGGGCATGTCGGTCGTCGTGAGCGTCGATACGAAGGTCCAACCCAGCAGCGAGGATGCGGTCGCGAAACGGTGAGGCTAAGAGGCTTCATAGAGCGGCGCCCAGCCCTTCTCCCCCCTTGTGGGGAGGAGTTGGAGGTGGGGATGTTGGCGATAACCTGTTTGGGTCCGGCGCCGCCACCCCCACCCTGGCCCTCCCCACAAGGGGGAGGGAAACATGTGCCATAATTTTTTACCGACTAGATTTTGAAGACACGTATGAAACCGTAACTAAGCCCAGCAAACCATAAAAAAGCCCGGCCAATGGCCGGGCTGAAATTGCTTGGAGGTTTGGAGAAATCAATGCCCGCCGCCACCGCCGGCAGGAGCCGCGCGCGGCTTCTTGATGAATGGCAGAGCGAAGATCAATCCAACGAATAGTACGGTCAGCAGCAGGAACACATCCGCATATGACATGACCAGAGCCTCCCGCCGCACCATGTTGGACAACGTCCTGAGCGCCGCCTGGGACGCGTCGCTGCCGAGCGACTGGAAATTCATCGTCATGGCATTCAACGTCTCGACCGCAGTCGAACTGCCCCATGTCACATGCTCGCGCAGGCGCTGGAGATGCAGGTCCATGCGATTGTTGACGATGGTGTTGATGAGCGCCAACCCGACCGCACCGCCGAGGTTGCGGGTAAGGTTGTAGAGCCCCGACGCGTTCTTGATCCGCTCCGGCGGCAAGGTGCCCAAGGCGATGTTGTTGATCGGCACCATGCAGATCATCAGGCCGACGCCGCGGAGGATCTGAGGCACGAAAAGCTCCCAGAAATCCCAATCCTTCGTCATGCCGCTCATCATCCATGTACCGGCGGCGAAGGCGGCAAAGCCGATCCCCATCATCACGCGCGGGTCGAGCTTGCGGGATAGAATGCCCGCGACGGGAGCCATGAGGAACATGCAGGCGCCCGAGACGAACATGGTCTCGCCGATCTGCAGCGACGAATACCCTCTCACATGCCCGAGATAGAGCGGGTAGAGATAGGTCAGGCCATAGAGGCCGATGCCCATGACGAAGCTGAAGGACGAGCCCGCGAGGAAGTTGCGGTCGGCGAAAGCGCGCAGGTCCACGATAGGATGCTTGGCCGTGAAAGCGCGATAGAAGAAGCTGACCCCTCCGACAACGCAGACGACGGTCAGAAACAGCACCATGCCATCCTGGAACCAGTCGTTCAGCGGGCCTTCCTCAAGCACATATTCGAGGCTGCCGAGGAAGGCTGCCATGAAGCCGAGCCCCGCCCAATCGAAAGACTTGAACAACTCGAAATTCGGCTCGTCGAAATCGACCAGCAGATAAGTTGAAACCGTCACGAAGATGCCGGGCACGATGTTCACGAGGAACAGCCAGTGCCAGGACATGAGATCGGTCAGGTAGCCGCCGAGCGTCGGGCCGATGGTGGGTGCCAGCGTCGCTACGAGGCCGATGAGCGGCGAGATCACGGGCCGCTTCTCGGGCGGAAAGACGGTGAAGGCCGAGGCGAACACCGTCGGGATCATGCCGCCGCCGATAAAGCCCTGCAGCGCGCGGTAGACGATCATCTGGTCGATGTTGGTGGCCGTCGCGCACATGAGGCTCATGAACGTGAAGCCGCCCGACGCAATGACGAACATCCAGCGAGTGGAGAGCACGCGCGAGAGCGTTCCCGACAACGGGATCATGATCACTTCCGCGATCAGGTAGCTCGTCTGTACCCAGGAGATCTCCTCCGAGGAGGCGGAGAGGCCGGCCTGGATTTCGGCAAGCGAGGCAGAGACGATCTGGATGTCCAGAATCGCCATGAACATGCCGAAGACCATGCAGAAGAACGCAAAGGTCCTGCGCCGGCTGACCTGCGCAGGCTTTGCGGCCGGCATGCCAGCCTTTGGGCTGCCTGAGATGGCGGCGGAAGCGGCCATGGTTCCTTACTCTTTGAGATCTGCCGTCTTGGTGTCGGCGGATGTGCGCGTATCGACATCCACGACCACGGAGAGGCCGGGACGCAGGATGCCCTGCTGCACGACTTCCGGATTGACGGAGACCCGCACGGGCACGCGCTGCACGATCTTGGTGAAGTTGCCGGTGGCATTCTCGGGCGGCAGCAGGCTGAACACCGCGCCGGAGGCGGGCGAAACGCTCTGCACCGTGCCGACGATATCGGCATCCGGGAAAGCATCGACCTCTATCTTCACCTTCTGGCCGACCTTGAGCGACGCGATCTGCGTTTCCTTGAAATTCGCATCCACATGCACGTTGCCAAGCGGCACGAGAGCCGCCAGACGCGCGCCAGGTTGCACGAAAGTGCCGACCTCGACGGCCTTGTTGCCGATCACGCCATCCACCGGTGCGCGGATCTCCGTGAAGGAAAGATCGCGCGCCGCCTTGTCGACCGCCGTCTGCAACTCGGCGGCGCCGCGCTGCGCTTCGACCTGCTGAGCCGCAAGCACCTGGACATTCGCCTCAGAAGCCGCGAGCGCGGCTTGCGCGCTCTTCACATTGGCCTCGGCACGATCACGCTCGGCCTTGGCCGTCTCGAAGGAGGCCTTGCTGGTGTAGTCCGAACGGGCAAGCTGCTGCTGGCGGGCAAAATCGCCCCCGGCGCGCTCGGCATCGGCCTGAGCGGCAGCGATCTGCGCCTGAGCCTGGGCAACCGAAGCGCGCGCCGCCTCGATCTGACGGCCAATGCGCGCGATGGTGCTCTGCTGCGTCGCGAGCTTGTCGTTGGCCGATTGCAGGGCAAAGCGATAATCGCCGTCGTCGATCCGTGCGATCAGATCCCCGGCCTTGACGTTCTGGTTGTTGGTTATGGCAACGGAGGACACGTAGCCTGAAATCTTCGCGGACAGAATCGTGATTTCGGCCTGGACATAGGCGTCTTCGGTCGAGACCATGAAGCGCCCATCCTTCCACCACTGGAAGCCCTCGTAGCCGCCGAAAGCCAAGGCAGCGGCGACAACCGCCAGGATCACCGGCTTCTTGCGAGACTTTGCCTTGGCAGGGGCAGCCTTGGGCGCTGCATCTCCCTGCCCCGCTTCCTGCGTGGCCATTTCAGCTTCCAGCGCCGGAGCAGGCTGCCGATCCACGACGGGCCCGGAAACGCCCTTTGCGCCCTGCTCGAACTCTTCCCGGTAAGCCATGCTGATCTTCTTTCCACAGCACAGCCGCCCGAATGGAATGCTTAGGCTCCATCCTTGCGGCATTGAACTATAATGACTAAGTGAGCTACATATGATTTGACCGAACCGTTCGGTCAATAGCCCGGAGGTAACAAAACGCACATGAGCGACCTTAAAGACATCGCTCGCACGCCTGCACCGCTTCTCGCCCTGAAAGCCTCAGGGGAAGAGAACCCAGAAAGCGCCAAGCGCCGCCAGATTCTGGAGGGTGCCCGCCAAGTCTTCCTGGCAAGGGGCTTCGATGGCGCGAGCATGGGGGAAATCGCCAAGGTTGCGGGCGTCTCCAAGGGCACGCTCTATGTCTATTTCGACAGCAAGGAGAGCCTGTTCGAAGCGCTCACCACAGAGGAGAAGCGTGGCCTTGCGGAAGTTCTGTTCAAGCTCGATGCCGACGACCCGGACGTTCGCAATGTGCTGAGCAAGCTTGGCCAAACCTATATCGGCCATTTCAGCAAGCCGGAGCATATTTCCTCGATCCGCATGGTGATCGGCGTCGCTGAGAAATTCCCGCGCCTGGGCCAGGCCTTCTACGAAGCAGGCCCCTGCCAGGGTACCGCCCGGCTTGCCGCCTATCTCGACCGCCAGAACGAAGCCGGACGCCTCACCATCACCGACACGAACGTCGCGGCACAGCACTTCCTCGATCTCTGCCAATCCGGAATCCTGCGGCGCCTTCTTTTCTCCGTTGGCGAGCTGCCGACCGAGGATGAGATCGAGCGCAATGTGGAGAACGCCATCAAGGTATTCTTCGCGGCGTATGGGTCCAAAACCTGAATCGATCCAGGGCTTTGCCTTGGCAGCACTCGCCGGTCGGTTAGTGATCCGTCCGCAGCGCCTCGGCCACGCGGGCCTTCAGCACATCCGGCTGGCGCAGCACCAGGGCGCCACGGGTGCGCTCGATGAGGCCCTCCTGAGTGAGCATCGTGAACTCGCGCGTGATCTGCTCTCGGCGGCAGCCGATGCGGGCGGCGACGATGTGGTGGAAGGGCGGCGGGGTGATGACGCGTTCGATGCCCTTGTCGCCGCGCGGCACGGAGAGGCGCAGAAGTTCGGAATAGAGCCGGTGCCTGAGATCGAGCACCGTCTGCTCCATGAACTTCGCGTTCAGCTCGCGCAGGCGGGAAGCCATGAGGCAGAACAGGCGCTCGGCGACGGCCCGGTTGGAAAAGAGCAGTTCCTTGAACACGAGAGCCGGCATCACGCAGGCCTCGCCCCGCGTGAGCGCGCTGACATTCGCGGAGCGCTTGATGCCATCCAGCGCCGCAAGTTCGCCGAAGACCTCGCCGGGGCGCATCTCGTTGAGGATGATCTCCTTGCCCGAGGCCGTCCGCATGAGAACGCGTACCTCGCCCGACAGAAGGAAATAGACGTCCGTGGAGAGTTCGTCGAAATCGACCAGAACCTCCTCCGGCTCGAAGCGGCGCCAATTGGACCGCGCCTCGTACAGAGGAAGGTCGATCTCAAGGCCTCTGAACAGATGTATTCCGGCGAGCCGTCCCATGTATCTCCCCCGACCACGATCGGCGAATATAACTGTATGTCATTTCAAGTCCATCCGGACTTGGGGCCCGACCTTATCAGGCTTTCACAATGCGGTCATTCTTCAGGCCTGCCTTTGCCAAGCTATTCCGAGTATCGACGACGAGCCGGGCATGCTCCGCCACGAGACGGTAATCGACATTGTCATGGTCGGTCGCGATCAGGACGGCGTCGTAAGCCGCCAGCGTTTCCGCCGTCAGGGCCACCGAGCGCCTTCCGGCCAGAAGCCCGTGCTTGCGGGTAGGCGGCAGCTCCGGAATGTGCGGATCGTGGTAATCGACGCTCGCGCCGCGCGCCTCGATCAGCTCGATGAGCTTCAAGGACGGGCTCTCGCGCATATCGTCCACGTTCTTCTTATAGGCAGCGCCCAGCATGAGAATGCGCGAGCCGCTGAAGGCCTTGCCGCTCCTGTCCACCGCTTCGGCGAGCTTCTCGACCACGTAATAAGGCATGTGCGTGTTCACCTGCCCGGCCAGCTCGATGAAGCGGGTGGTGATATCGAATTCGCGCGCTTTCCAGGTTAGATAGAACGGGTCGATGGGGATACAGTGCCCGCCCAGGCCCGGCCCCGGATAGAACGGCATGAAGCCGAAGGGCTTGGTCTTGGCGGCGTCGATGACCTCCCACACGTCGATGCCCATGGCGGCATAGACCACCTTAAGCTCGTTCACGAGGGCGATGTTCACCGCGCGGAAGATGTTTTCCGTCAGCTTTACGGCCTCCGCCGTGGCGGCGGACGAGACAGGTACAGTCTTCACCACGAGCTGAGTGTAGAGGGCATCGGCCAGCGCAAGCGCATCCGGCCCGTCGCCGCCGACGACCTTCGGGATGGTGGAGGTGCCGAAATCCGGATTGCCGGGATCCTCACGCTCAGGCGAGAAGGCGAGGAAGAAATCCTGCCCGCTCTTCAGCCCCGTGGCCTCGAAGATGGGCTTCAGAACCTCGTCCGTCGTGCCGGGATAGGTGGTGGATTCGAGCGCGATCAGCTGCCCTTTGCGCAAAGTGGCCGCGATGGTGCGGGCGGTGTTCTCCACATAGGACAGGTCCGGCTCGCGATGCTTCGTCAGGGGCGTCGGCACACAGATAAGGATGGCATCGGGCTCACCGAGGCGGGTGAAGTCGGTGGTGGCCTCGAGCCGCTTTTCCGCAACCGCCTCTTTGATGGGAGCCTCGGGGATATGCCTGATATAGCTCTCGCCCCGGTTCAGACGCTCGACATAGGACGCGTTGATGTCGAAGCCGAGCACCGTGAACCCGGCCCTGGCGGCAGTGAGCGCCAGCGGCAGACCCACATAACCGAGCCCGATGATGCCGATTGTCGCCTGGCGTTTCGTGAAGCGCTCCAGCAAGGAGGCAACATCGGCAGAGACGTTCGGCGGTTGTGCGGCTGGCATCTCAAGGCCCTTTCAGCTTCTTACCCGCTGTATCAGGAGTCGTTACGTAGGTCAGCAGCTTGGCGGCACAACTTGCCGCAACGTCACCCACCGAGCCCCAAAAACCTTGCCAGCGCCCTCGCCTCGCGCCAAAAGGCGGCATGCTCCACGTTAACGACCTCACCTACCGCATCGGCGACCGCCTCATCCTCGACCATGCCACCTTCAGCCTGCCTGACGGCGCGAAGGTCGGGCTCGTCGGGCGCAACGGCGCGGGCAAGACCACCCTCTTCAAGATCATCCAGGGCGACCTGCCTACGGAGAGCGGCGGCATCACCCTGCCCCGCGGCATGCGTATCGGCGCGGTGGCGCAGGAGGCTCCGGGCGGCCCCGAGACCCTCATCGAGGTCGTTCTCGCCGCCGACAAGGAGCGCACCGCCCTCCTCGCGGAGGCTGAAACGGCCGACGGTATCCGCCGCGCGGAAATCGAGATGCGGCTCACCGATATCGGCGCCCATTCCGCACCCGCCCGCGCCGCCACCATTCTTCACGGTCTCGGCTTCGATGCGGAGGCTCAAGGGCGCCCCTGCTCCGATTTCTCAGGTGGCTGGCGCATGCGTGTGGCGCTCGCCGCCGTGCTGTTCACAGAACCCGACCTGCTGCTGCTCGACGAGCCGACGAACTATCTCGATCTCGAAGGCACGCTCTGGCTCTATGATTATCTCGGGCGCTATCCGCATACGGTCCTGGTCATCAGCCACGACCGCGAATTGCTCGACACCTGCGTCAACCACATCCTGCATCTCGATCGCGGCAAGCTCTCGATCTATCGCGGCGGCTATACGTCGTTTGCCAAGCAATATGCGGAAAAGCGCGAGCTTACCGCGAAGATGGCCGCGAAGCAGGAGGCCGAGCGCAAGCACCTGCAAGCCTTCGTCGACCGCTTCAAGGCCAAGGCCTCGAAGGCGCGTCAGGCACAGTCGCGCGTAAAACGTCTCGCAAAGATGGAGGCCGTCACCACCATCGTCGAAGACGACGTGATGCCCTTCAACCTGCCGGGGCCAGAGCGCCCTGCGGCACCGCCGCTGATCACGGTCGAGAGTGGCGCGGTCGGCTATGGCGAGCGCATCGTGCTCGACCGCCTGAACCTCACCATCGCGCCGGATGACCGCATCGCGCTCCTCGGCTCCAACGGCAACGGCAAGTCCACTTTCTGCAAGCTCATCGGCGGCAGGCTGGCTCCCATGAAGGGCGAGATGCGCACGCCCACCCGCATGGACGTGGCCTATTTCGCTCAACACCAACTCGACGAGCTGAACCCGAAAGCGAGCGCCTACGATCATGTCGCCCAGCGCATGCCCGATACGCCCATCGCGAAAATCCGCGCCCGCACGGCGCAGATCGGCTTTCCGGGCGCGAAGGCCGACACGCCGGTCTCCTCGCTCTCCGGCGGCGAGAAGGCGCGGCTGCTCATGGGCCTTGCCGCCTTCAACGGCCCTCACCTGCTCATCCTCGACGAGCCGACGAACCATCTCGACATCGACAGCCGCACGGCGCTGATGGAGGCGATCAACGATTACGACGGCGCCGTGATCCTAGTCAGCCACGACCGCTTTCTCATCGAGGCCTGTGCCGACCGCCTCTGGATCGTCGGCAACGGCAGCGTGAAACCCTTCGACGGCGACATGGACGATTACCGCCAGCTCATCCTCTCCGGCGATCTCGACCCGCAGAAGCGCTCCGACAAGCCGCAGGCGCCGGGCGCATCGAAGATCGATGAGCGCCGCGCCGCCGCCGAGAGGCGTGTGGCGCTGGCACCTCTGCGTAAGAAGCTGGAGGCGATTGAGGCGCGCATGGCGAAGCTCACCGACGTGATCGGCAAGGTGGACACGGCACTCGCCGACGGCACGGCATTTCTGAAGGATGCCACGAAGGCGACGGAACTGTCGAAAATGCGCGCCGACGCGGCGGAGACGCTGGCTGCTCTGGAAGAGGAATGGCTGTTGGTCAGCGGGGAGATTGAGGAGGTGGGAACCTGATCAGCCAATACTATTGCCTCTAAACTCAAGAGTACTAGAGAGAGAGAATTTTAATCTCTAAAATACTCTAGACTCCTCATAATTCTTATGTGTAACGTATACACATGACTGACGTTACGAGCGGCCCTCAACAACCTTCTATCATTCGCGCGCATTGCAACAGATGCGGGGGACTACGTAAACACGACGTTTTGTTTGCACATGATGTCAAAGAAGACCTTGAAGACGCAGGATGGTTCTTAGACAGATATTTCTTTATTCGATGTGGAGGATGCGACTACATCCATCTGCGTCATGATTTTTATTCAAACCATACCTTTGATGACAATGGCGTGCCACAGCCATCAACTACTTATTACCCGCCAGCTGAAGCTCGACGGCGACCAGAGTGGATGACTGCACGAGACACTGTATTCTGGGCATTCACCTCGGACATCGGCCAATTACTGTCGGAAATTTATAGAGCCCTAGAAAATGATTCTCTGAGATTGGCCGCAATGGGCACAAGGGCGTTGCTCGAAATTATTATGATCGATCAAAACGGCGATCATGGAAGCATAGGCAAAAATATCGATGCATTCTTTGCATCCGGCCATATTGCCCCAAAACAGCAGGATATTTTTAGATCATTTATGATCGAAGCTGGTCACGCTGCTATGCACCGGGCATATAAGCCTGATGAAGCAACTCTCTCAGTGCTACTAGATCTATTAGAAGGCTTGATTGCCTCCATATATATCTATCCATACAGAACAAAAAATATGGCAGCCAATATTCCTCCTCGACAAATATCTTCTAAACCAAGTGTAGAAAGTTAAGCTCTAAATCCACCATCTAGATTAGGGCCCATTTTTTGGCATAGCACGATTTTCTAAAGTTTACGGCTTCGCGATCCGGTCCAACCGATTGTTCACGAAGAAATACAGCTCGCGTCCGCCAGGCTCGGAATAGAGCACCTGCACCTCACGCTGCCCCTTCCCGCTCTCGCCGACAAGCACGTCGGTAGCGGGCTTGCCTTTGATGCGCACGAGGTCGCATTCGGCGATGCCGGGTTCGATCACGGTGGCCGTGCTTGTCGAGACACCGGTGCAGCGTCCGTCAGGGCCCAGCAGCGGGCCGTCGAAGGTCGGGCCGGTCGGCACGGATGTCATCGGCGGCGCGGGCGTATAGGACGCAACTGGCGGTGCGGAGGACGTGCTGGTGCAGGCGGCGGCAATCATGGCGACGAGAGCCGCACTCGACAGAACCTTTAGGCGCATCGATCAATCCCTGTTGGCGGCTCTGGCTCGCAGGGCTTCTTCAAAAAGCCTCTGCGCATCGTTTCGGAAAGCCTGCCGCGACGCCTGTCGCGAATAGAACATGTGGCCGCCTTCGTAAACACTCAAAGCAACACGGTTCTCGGGACCAAGCGCGGGGAGCTGATCGAGCAGCAGCTTGGAGGCGAAGTAAGGCGTCACGAGATCGGTGAAGCCATGCGCGACGAGCACGCGCATCTTGCCGTCGAGCGAGAGCGCTTGGCGCAGCTCGTCCAGATTCTCAGGGCTGTTGCGCCCATTGCCCCAACGCCAGTTGCCGTTGACGCTGGTATTCAGCAGGTTGTAGCGGCCTTCCGCCTTGTAGTTCAGGGTCTGGCTCAGGTGGCCGATGATGGCGCTGGACAAAGGCGCGGTCATCGCATCGAGCACCGGATCATCGAAGCGCGACATCTGCGAATTGGGATTGGGATCGGCAATCGCGATGTTGGTGTCATAAGCGCTGACGACCTCCGACGTGCCGCGACGCAATTCGCGCTGCGCCGTGCGCATGTCGATGCGCCCCGCAAGACGCCGCGTCAGCTCGGGATCGAGCCCGGAAAACTCCGCGACGCGGGTGCTCACGCGGTCTACGGCGGCTTTGTCCTGAGGCCCTTTCATCAGATCGACGAGATATTCGCCCGACGCGTAATTCTCGGCCGCCTGCAAGGATTCACGAGAAACCGGGCCCTTGCGCGACTGCTGCGCCGCGGCGAGCGACGGCAGAAGCGTCGCGTTGATCCAGGGCGCGCCGGTGCTTCCGCCGAGCCAGCCGAAATCGAACACCGGCGACACGAGCACGAGGCCGCTGAAGCCGACGCCCTGATCGTTCTGCAGCTTCTGCGCCAGCAGCGGCCCACGGAAGCCGCCATAGCTTTCGCCGGCGAAGAATTTCGGCGAGTCGAGCCTGTTCTTCTCCTTCAGCCAGCGCATGACGAAGGCGGCGAGTCCGTTGATATCGCCCTGTACGGAATAGAATTGCTCGCGCACCTGATCACCGCCGACCACGCGGCTGTAACCGGTGCCCGGCGGATCGATGAAGACGAGATCCGTGAAGTCCAGCCACGTCTCCGCATTGGGCACGAGCGCGGGGGGCGCCGAGGGGCTGATGGTGCTGCCATCGAGCGGCAGAAGCCAAGGGCCGATGGCGAGCAGATGGAGATAAGCCGAGGATGCACCCGGTCCTCCATTGACTGCAAACGTCACCGGACGTGACGCCCGGTCCGCATCGTCCCGCGTATAGGCCACGAAGCCGATTTCAGCCTGCGGCGCGCCTTCGGGATTGGTGAGCGTGAAATGCCCCGCCGTCGCGGTGAATTGCAGGGTGCGTCCAGGCAATTGCAGCGTTTGGCGCGTCACCGATTCCGGCGGGAGGGCCTGGGTTTGTGCCTCCTGCCGCGGCCGCCGCTGCTCCTGCTGTCCAGCCTCTTGCCGTTCTTGCGCTCCTGCCCCGAGGGACATGGCGATGGACAAGCAAAGTGCGGCGTAGAGAGGCAGGCGAAAGGCTCGGAGCATCACGACATTCCTTGTGGCTTCGGTGAAACTGGAGGCTTCGGCTTCCGATGCAAGCTTTTGGGCGATGAAGAAATTGTGTTCAGGCGCAAGCCTGTTCCCTTTCAACGATCCAAAATGGATACGACGCGCACTTCGTGTCTCGCCCGTCATCACCGGCCTTTTGCCGGAGATCCCGATCAGGTTTAGCGCCGCGCTTTTCGGATCGGGATAGCCGGGACAAGCCCGGCCATGACGTGAGAGAGGTATTCGTGCTTTCCCAACTGTTCAGAAAAGCGCGGGCGGATATATCACGCCTTCCGCTCCCAGCGTCCGCGCTCGTCCTGTTGCCAGTAGGTCGCGTCGTGGCCGCCCTCCTTCACCGCGCGCCATTGGTCGCGGGCGATGGCCAGCGCCTGGACGTCGTTGCCGTCGAAGAGGATCGCGAGGCGCTGGTAGGAGGCGATGTCCTGGGGCAGGTCCGCGCCCTCAGCGAGGAAGCGGATCGCGGCGCCGTTGGGGTTGTCGGCGCCGAGCGTGATGAGGATAGGCTGGTCAGCTGCGTGGGCCTCGCGGTCCGTACCGTGCGGCAGGAAGCTCTCTTCGCTGAAGGTCCAGAGATGGTCGTCAAGGGCGGACAGGCGCTCATCCGTAGTCACCTGAATCACCGCGCGCCAGCCGCGCTCCAGCGTCTTCTGCAGGAGCGTGGGCAACACGGATTCCAGCGGTTGCTGCTGGAGATGATAAAACAGGACCTCAGCCATTTCTTTCCTGTCATCCCGGACGGCGAAGCCGATCCGGGATCGTTGTCAGAATAAAGCGCCAGACTCGTTGAACGACCCCGGGCTCCGCGGATGCGGCCCCGGGATGACGTTCTTAGCTTCAACCCTCGTAATGATCGCGCACGAGACGGTCGAGCAGGCGCACGCCCCAGCCCGATGCCCAGCCGCGGCTGGTCTCGGTCTGCGGCGAGCCCATGGCGGTGCCGGCGATGTCGAGATGCGCCCAGGGCACATCGTTGACGAAGCGTTGGAGCAGAGCGGCTGCAGAGCTCGAACCGCCGAAGCGGCCGCCGGTGTTCTTCATGTCCGCGAACTTGGATTCGATCATCTTGTCGAATTCCGGCCCGATCGGCATGCGCCACACGCGCTCGCCCGTTGTCTTGCCGGAGGCGGCGAGACGATCCGACAATTCGTCGTTGTTCGAGAACAGGCCCGCATATTCCTGCGCCAGCGCCACGAGAATCGCGCCGGTCAGCGTCGCGAGATCGATCATGAACTTGGGCTTGAAGCGGTCCTGCACGTACCAGAGCACGTCGGCCAGCACGAGACGGCCCTCGGCATCCGTGTTGATGATCTCGATGGTCTGGCCGGACATAGTGGTCACGATGTCGCCGGGGCGCTGGGCGTTGCCGTCGGGCATGTTCTCCACGAGGCCGATCGCGCTGACCACATTCGCCTTCGCCTTGCGGGAGGCCAGCGCATGCATGAGGCCGACCACGCAGGCCGCGCCCGCCATGTCGCCCTTCATGTCCTCCATGCCGGCGGCAGGCTTGATCGAGATGCCGCCGGTATCGAACACCACGCCCTTGCCGATGAAGGCGATGGGCTTGTCGGCGGCCTTGCCGCCGTTCCAACGCATGATGGCCACGCGCGGCGGACGCGCGGAGCCCTGAGCCACGCCGAGAAGCGCACCCATGCCGAGCTTTTTCATGGCCCGCTCGTCAAGGATCTCCACCTCAACGCCGAGCTTGGTCAGGGCTTGAGCGCGGGCCGCGAATTCCTGCGGTCCCAGCACGTTCGGCGGCTCGTTGACGAGGTCGCGGGCCACCGCGATGCCCTGGTAGACGCCCTCGCGGCCCTTATAGGCGCGCTTCGCGGCGGTCGCATCGGCCACGTTCAGGACGAGACGGGTCGGACCCTTGGGGCCGTTATCGTCCTTCTTGGTCTTGTAGGTGTCGAAGCTGTAGCGGCGCATCTGGACGCCGAGCGCGATGTCGGCGGCGGCTTCGGGAGTCACGTCGATCTTCGGCAGGTCGAGGATCGCGGTCATGGCCTTGCCGTTGGCCTTGCCGCCGATGAGGCCGCCGAGCTGGAGGAAATCGACGGAGGCCCTGTCCTTCTCGCCGCCGACGCCGACCACGATGAGCCGGTCCACGCTCAAGCCGTTGGGCACCACGATGGACATGGCCGACTTCGCCTTGCCCTTGAAGCTCTCGGCCGCAGCCGCCTTGGCGATCAGGTCCACCGCCTTGGAGCCGAGCTGCTTCGCGACCGCCGGAGAGGGTTTAAGATCCTCTCCGACGAAGACGATGAGATCGCCGGTTTCGACCTTTCCGTGCGGCTGAAAGTCGATCTTGAAGCTGTCGGCCATGAAACCCTCGTAGTTTGACTGTATGGGAGCCGGATTCGCGGGCGCCCCGGAGAATGACTTACCCCATATAGGGCATACGGGGCGTCGCCGTGAAATAGGCGCAAATCTCGGGCTGTTGAAAACGCCCGTCTTGCCTTAAGACGACGTGACAAGGTACCCAAGGCCGTTGGCGCCAGCCAGGGCGAAGAGCTTCATGACACTTCTCGAACGCTATATTTTGAAAATCTCGTTCAGCGCGTTCGTCGCGTGTCTGGTCGCGCTGACAGCCGTCATCTGGATCACGCAGGCCTTGCGCGAGCTGGATCTTTTGACCGGCAAGGGCCAGACGCTCTTCATCTTCCTGACGGTGACGGGCTTGTCCCTGCCCGCGCTGATCAACGTCATCGCGCCCGTGGCCCTGTTCATGGCCGTCATCTATACCCTCAACCGGCTGAACGGCGACTCGGAGCTGATCGTCATGAGCGCGGGCGGGATGGCCCCTCAGCGCCTGATGCGGCCCTTTATCGCCCTCGCGGCCTTCATCTGCATCGTGGTGGGCATGATCTCGGTCTACATCATGCCGGCGAGCTTCCAGGAATTGCGCCTCCTGTTCACCAAGATCAGAGCCGATTTCGTGGCCACCATGGCCAAGGAAGGCCAGTTCATTACCCTCGAGAACGGCATCACCTTCCATTACCGCGAGCGTTCGGGCGATGCACTGCTCGGAATTTTCATGGAAGATCAACGGGATAAGAAGAAGCCCATCGTCTACCTGGCCGAACGCGGCCAGACCGTCGAGACGAATGGGCTGGCCTATCTCGTGTTGGAAAAGGGCAGCGTTCAGCGCAAGGAGCCGAACAGCCGCGATTCATCCATCGTGGCCTTCGAGCGCTATGCAGTCGATCTCTCGGCCTTCAACCGGGAGGACGGCGAGGTGATCTACAAGCCGCGCGAGCGCAGCACCACGCAGCTCCTGTTCCCCGACAAGAGCGAGCCGCTTTACCAGCTACAGCCGGGCCGCTTCCGGGCCGAGCTTCACGAGAGGCTTTCATCCTGGCTCTATCCGCTCGCCATGATGGCCATCGCCTTCGCTGCCCTGGGCGAGGCACGCACGACCCGCCAGGGACGGGGCCTCGCCATCGCGGCTGCCATCGTGGGCGTAGTGGTGCTGAGGATCCTCGGATTCGCCGCATCCAGCGCGGCGGCACGCTCGGCGGCCGCTGTGATCGCCATCTACGCGGTTCCCATCGGCACCATCGTGATCTGCCTGATGCAGATCTTCCAGGGTCCGGCCATGCGCTCGTTCAACGCCAGGGTTCGCAACGCTTTCCGTGCGTTGCGCCCCTCGCGCAGGGCAGCGGCTCAGGGGGCTTGAGACAATGCTGATCGGGCGCACCCTCGGACTCTATTTCTCCCGTCAGTTCATCAAGACGATCTTCATCGTCTTCGCGACGGTCTTCACCCTCGTCTACACCCTGGATTTCGTGGAGCTGATGCGCCGCGCGGGCGACACGGAGAATGCCACCCCTGCCCTCATGGCCCAGCTGGCCCTGTTCCGTACTCCGGCCATTGCCGAGCAGGTCATGCCATTCGCCGTTCTCTTCGGAAGCATGGCGGCCCTGCTTCAGCTCAGCCGTAAGCTGGAACTCGTGGTAGCCCGCGCTGCCGGCGTCTCCGCCTGGCAGTTTCTTCAACCGGGATTGCTGGTGGCCCTGACCCTCGGGATCCTGTCCGTCACGGTCTACAACCCTGTTTCCGCCCATTTGAAGCAGCAGGCCTCCGACCTGGAAGCCAAGGCCTTCGCCTCCCGATCAGGCCAGGTCTCCGAGAAGGTCATCTGGCTGCGTCAGAAGAGCCAGGACGGGCAAGCCGTGTTTCGGGCAGACGGAAGCCTCAACGATTCGGCGACGCTGGTGGGTGTCACGATCTATATGTTCGACGATGCCGGAGCCTTCACTCATCGAATTGAGTCGAAGGAAGCGACCCTTCATGAAGGGTTCTGGGAGTTGAAGGATGCCCGTGTCCTTTCGGCCACGGAGGAACCCCAATCACATGATCGCTATCTGATCGCCTCCAGCCTCCAGCCATCGCAGCTCCGTCAGAGCTTCATCGACCCTGATTCAGTGCCTTTCTGGGATTTGCCGGACACCATCGATCGCCTGAAAAATTCGGATATCAACGCCACCACATACCAACTGCATTACGACCTGTTGATGGCCCGCCCTCTGCTGTTCATCGCGATGGTTTTCGTAGCCGCTTCCGTCTCATTAAGATTCTTTCGATTTGGCGGTGTAGCAATGTTAGTTCTGGGTGGCGTCGCTGCTGGGTTCATGCTTTATGTCGCCACTGAGCTTATGGCGGAGCTTGGTGCCTCCGGCATCATCAGCTCGGGAGTTGCAGCCTGGTTCCCTGCTGTAGTAGGCAGTCTTTTAGGAACCTTGGCATTATTATACCAAGAGGACGGCTGACCCCGTTCTCATATAAGGGACGTGGGTTAAGCGTGGGGATTCAACGGCTCAAGACATCGGTCGCGATATCTGCGATCGCTGTGGCACTTTTATGTGCCGCAGGGTCAGGGTCGGCCCTTGCCCAGTCGCTGAATGACACCCTCAGTGCTCGTGCTCAGTCCCAGTCCGGGGAGGACCGCCTCCTCGTCGACGCCAAGGAAATCGTCTACGACAACGACCGGAACACCATTGCCGCCTCCGGCGACGTCCAGATGAATTACCAGGGCCGGACCCTGCAGGCCGACCGGGTAACCTATGACCGCAATACCGGCCGCGTCTTCGCCGATGGCAATGCCCGGCTGACGGACGCCAGCGGCGCGGTCGTCACGGGCGACCGCTTCGAGCTGACAGACGACTTCAAGAACGGCTTCATCGATTCGCTTCGGGTGGTACAGAGCACGGTCGACAATGGCCGTCCGGTCACGACCCGCTTCTCGGCTCCCCGCGCCGAGCGCGCCGGCGGCGAGACGACGACCTTCGAACGGGGCACCTACACGGCCTGCGAACCGTGCAAGGACAATCCGGAACGGCCGCCCCTCTGGCAGGTGAAGGCCGCCAAGATCATTCACAACAACAGCGAGCAGACGATCTATTACGAGGATGCAACCCTCGAGATCCTCGGCCTGCCCGTGGCCTATCTGCCCTATTTCTGGACGCCGGACCCCACGGTCAAGCGCAAGACAGGCTTCCTTTCGCCCCGTTACGTTGTTTCGAATACTCTCGGTTTCGGGTTAGGCGTCCCATTTTTCTGGGCCATCGCTCCCAATTACGACCTGACAGTGACGCCGACCGCTCTTACGCGCCAGGGACTTCTCGGCCAAGCCGAGTGGCGGCATCGTCTTGAGACCGGGTCCTATAACATCCGCGTGGCGGGGATTTCGCAGCTCGACCCAGACGCCTTCCTGGACAGCCCCTATGGGCCTGGGGATCGGGAGTTCCGCGGTTCGCTGGAAACGACCGGCAAGTTCTACCTCAACGACCGCTGGACCTGGGGCTGGGATATCGCCCTGGTCTCGGACAAGTGGTTCCTGACGAACTACAGCATCCGCAGCGAGAGCATCAGTACGATCTACCTGAGGGAAGCTATCTCGACCCTGTATCTGCAGGGCCAGGGCGACCGCTCATTCTTCGACATGCGCGGCTATTATTTCCAGGGCTTGTCGACGCAGGACTGGCAGAAGCAGTTGCCTGTCGTTGCCCCGGTCCTCGACTACGACAAGCGCATCACTCCTCCCGTCATTGGCGGCGAGTTCGACATCAATGTGAATGTCACCAGCCTAACCCGTGAGGCCGCTCAGTTTGAGCCTTTGACTACCTCCAATCGGGCTAATTTCGGCATTTACCAGACCTGCGTCATCTTCGAGCCTGAGCAGTGCCTGGTCCGCGGCATCAGCGGCTCGACCTCCCGCGCTTCCGTCATGGCGTCGTGGCGTCGCGAGTTCGTCGATCCGGCTGGTCAGGTCTGGACGCCCTTCGCCTATCTTCGAGCCGACAATTTCTGGATCGCTCCGGATTTCAACGGTTACCAGAACGCCAATCTCGGCAACTACCTCCAGGACGAGGACGATTACCTGTTCCGGGCTATGCCGGCCGTCGGCCTCGAATACCGCTATCCCTTCGTCGCCGATCTCGGCACCTCGGGCCGCCAGGTGATCGAGCCCATCGCCCAGATCATCGCCCGTCCGAACGAGACCAAGATCGGCCACCTTCCCAATGAGGATGCGCAGAGCCTCATCTTCGACGATACATCCCTTTTCGATTGGGACAAGTACTCCGGCTATGACCGTGCGGAAGGTGGCGTTCGCGCGAACCTCGGCATCCAGTACACGGTCACCGGCGCCGACAATTTCTATGCGAACGTATTGTTCGGTCAGTCCTATCAGATTGCCGGCCGCAACTCGTTCCGCCAGCCCGATCTGGCCAATGTGGGCCTGGATTCGGGCCTCGATTCCCGCGCTTCCGACTATGTCGGCCGCCTGCAAGTTTCGCCCAACTCAAACTTCTCTTTCGTCTCTCGCGCGCGGTTCGACCAGGACGACTTCAGCCTCAATCGCGTCGAAGCTGGCGTCAGGGCCAATTTCAACCCTTATCTGCCGCTTTCGACCTCGCTGACCTATGCACGCTACGCGGCGCAGCCGGAGATCGGCTTCCCACGCCGCCGCGAAGGCCTGCTCGGCTCTGCCACCTGGAACGTGACGCCAAACTGGTTCCTCTCGGGTTCGGTGCTGCTCGATCTCGATCGTTACCTGCTCGCCAAAGAGAACTATGCCATCCAGTATGCCACCAATCCCAATGCCGTCTACAACAGGCAGGAAACGGCTTATGTCAGCTCCATGTCACTGGGCGTTGGCTATATGGATGAGTGCACCACCTTCACGGTCAATTACATCATGACCCCGCAGGCTCTGACGACCACAGCCGGCGAGAAGAACCAGAACCACACGGTGATGCTGCGCCTCGAGCTGCGGACGCTGGGCGAAGCCAACATCTCCCAGAGACTGGACGGCTCCGAATCTGGGCAAGAAGGTATCGCCAACTAGTGGCCGGCCTTGAGCGTCCTCTCCTGCTGACCCAGGGCGACCCTGCAGGCATCGGACCGGAACTGACCCTGAAAGCCTGGCTCCAGCGAAACGAGGAGCACCTTCCGCCCTTCGCGGTTATTGCCGATCCCGCTCATATGGAGCGGATTGCAAAGGATCATGGTTGGAACGTTCCCATCACATCCGTCCAACCATCAGGCATCGTTTCGACCTTCGCGCAGGCCCTGCCGATCGTTCCGCTGACCGCCAGAGTCGCGGCCATTCCCGGAAAGCCCGACGCGGCCTGGACTCCATCCGTGATCGAGTCCATCGAGAGAGCGGTCAGCCTCGTGCAAAGCGGTGATGCGGCAGCCCTCGTCACTAACCCGATTGCGAAACATGTCCTCTACGATGCCGGCTTCAGGCATCCTGGCCACACAGAGTTTCTCGCGGACCTTGCCGCCGGCGGCGGTAGCAAGACCTATCATCCCGTCATGATGCTCTGGAGCGAGGAACTTGCCGTCGTGCCTGTCACCGTGCATGTCGCGCTTTCCAGGGTGCCGACGGATCTCACGACGGATCTCATCGTTCTTACAGGGCGGATCGTAGCGCGTGAGCTTCGGGAGCGGTTCGGTCTGGCCAAGCCGCGGCTTGCCCTGGCGGGGCTCAATCCGCATGCAGGCGAGAGCGGCTCTATGGGCAAGGAGGACCAGAACATCATCGCACCTGCGGTCGATATCCTTCGCGCCGACGGCATCGAGGTCGCCGGTCCGCTTCCGGCGGACACCATGTTCCATGCCCGCGCCCGCAAAACTTACGATGCGGCGCTGGCCATGTACCACGATCAGGCTCTCATTCCGATCAAGACCATCGCCTTCGACGAGGCGGTGAATGTGACCCTGGGCCTGCCCTTCGTGCGCACATCGCCCGATCACGGCACGGCCTTTGACATCGCAGGCAAGGGCATCGCCCGTCCCGACAGCCTGATCGCCGCCATCAAGCTTGCCGCCCGCCTGGGAAAGGCTGCGAAGCCAAAGGGCGCGAAATCATGAGCCAGATCGACAATCTTCCCCCCCTACGTGAGGTCGTGCGCACGCATGGCCTCATGGCCAAAAAGTCGCTCGGCCAGAACTTTCTGTTCGATCTAAACCTGACGAGCCGCATCGCCCGCTCCGCAGGACCGCTGGAAGAGGCAACCGTCATCGAGGTCGGCCCCGGCCCAGGCGGCCTCACCCGTGCCATCCTGGCGGCGGGCGCGAAGAAGGTCATCGCCATCGAGCGCGACAGCCGCTGCCTCCCGGCGCTCGCGGAAATCTCCGATCATTACCCCGGCCGCCTCGAGGTGATCGAAGCGGATGCGCTCCAGTTCGATCCGCGCCCCATGGCGGGCGACGGGCTGGTGCGCATCATCTCGAACCTTCCCTACAATGTCGGTACGGCGTTGCTGACGGGCTGGCTGACGGTCGAGAAATGGCCGCCCTGGTGGGCCTCATTGACCCTCATGTTCCAGCGTGAAGTGGCCGAGCGCATCGTGGCGACGGAAGACGATCCGAAGGATTACGGCCGGCTCGGCGTTCTCTGCGGCTGGCGAACGGATGCGCGCATCCTCTTCGACGTGCCGCCCTCCGCCTTCGTGCCGCCGCCAAAGATCACATCGAGCATCGTCCACCTCACACCGAAAGCCTCGCCGCTCCCCTGCCGTATCGGCGCCTTGGAGGCCGTCACGCGTGCCGCCTTCGGCCAGCGTCGCAAGATGCTGCGCCAGAGCCTGAAATCGATCACGCCCGATCCCACGGGTATGACCGCTGCGGCTGGGCTAGAGGAAACGATCCGCGCCGAGAACGTGCCGGTGGAAAGCTATGTGGCTTTGGCCAATGCCTTCGATGCCATGAAGGCTAAGTCCTAGGTAGACTTTGCCTGCGGGGGTCCCTTGAGGTCCCAGTAATTTCCGTAAAGATCCCGAAAAAGAGCGACCGTACCATAGGGCTCGTTTCGCGGCGCCTCGCAGAAAGAAACACCGCGTGTCCACATCGCGTCGTAATCGCGATGAAAGTCATTGGTGTGGAGGAAAAGGAAGGCCCGTCCTGCCGCCTGATGTCCAACCTGCGCTTTCTCCTCCGCCGTCTCGGCCTTAACGAGAATAAGCCCAGGTCCTCCAGGAGGAGCAACAACGATCCAGCGTCGATCTTCACCGAGTGGAGTGTCCGTCACGACCGCAAAACTCAGGGCTTGCGTGAAGTAGGCGATAGCCTCCTCATAGTCACGAACGAGAAACGTTACCGCGCCGATGCTGCGGGAAGCGTCAGAAGCGGCCATGGCTCAATCGAGCTTTTCCGACAGAAGCCCTTCGACGAACTCGGATAATCCCACGAGGCGGTCACGCTTCAATTGCTCGGCTGCCTGGATGGCCTTGAGCTTCTCGAAGGAGTCACCGAGGTCTTCGTTGACGATCACATAGTCGTACTCGACCCAACGCTCCATCTCGACGCGGGCATTGGCGAGGCGCTTGGCGATGACGTCTGGCGCATCCTCGGCACGGCGTTCGAGACGCGCCTTCAGCTCCTTGAAGCTCGGGGGCAGCACGAAAACCGTCACGACATCGTCCGGCAACTTCTGGCGCACCTGACGCGTGCCCTGATAGTCGATGTCGAACACCATATCCTGGCCGGAAGCGAGCGTCTTCTCCACCGACTTGCGCGGCGTGCCGTAGAAATTGCCGTGAACCTCGGCCCATTCCAGCAACTCGTCGCGGTCGCGCATCGCCAGAAACTCTTCCACCTGGATGAAGTGGTAATGCTTGCCCTCGATCTCGGACGCGCGCTTGGGGCGCGTGGTGACGGAAACGGAGAGAACGCCCGCGCGCTCATCCACAAGGCTGCGGGTCAGCGTGGTCTTGCCCGCGCCGGAGGGCGAGGACAGGATGAGGATGAGGCCGCGCCGGCCGACCAGAGGTTTGGAAACTTCGCTCACCGCATCACTCCACGTTCTGAACCTGCTCGCGGAATTGCTCGATAACGGCTTTCAGTTCAAGGCCAATTCGCGAGAGAGAGACATCATTGGCCTTGGCGCACAGAGTATTCGCCTCGCGGCCGAATTCCTGAGCCAGAAAGTCGAGACGACGGCCAACGCTGCCGCCCTCCTGGAGCAGTCCGCGGGCTGATTCCACATGGGCATTCAAGCGGTCGATCTCCTCGCGGATATCGGCGCGGGCGGCGATCAACACGGCCTCCTGGTGCAGCCGCGCGGGATCGAGCGCGGCCTTGCCGTCGATGAGCTCCGCGATCTGCGCCTGCAGCCGCGCCCGGATAACCTCGGGCTGACGCGCCGGGGAGTTATCGGCTTCAGTGACAAGTGCCGCGATCCCGTCGAGCTGCTGGTTGAGAACGGCGGCAAGCGCCTGCCCTTCCTTCAACCGCGCGGCTTTCAGGGATTCGGCGAGCTGCCCCACGGCGCTTTTCAGCGCTATGGAGAGCGCTTCGTCCTGCCCCGGTTCGGTCGCGTCCTCTTCGTAATCGACGACACCACGCACGGAGAGAAGACCATCGAGCGAAGCAGGCTGCACGTTGCCGGGAAGGTTCAGATTGCCGATCGCGGTCAGAAGGGATTGCAGAACCTCCTGGTTGACGCGCAGCTTCGGCGTGGAGGATGCCTTCGACAGGGAGAGGTTCAGCTGCCCCTGACCACGGGTGAGCGCCTTGAGGATCTGGCCCCGCGCTTCCTCACCCAAGGCGTCGAAGCCGGAGGGGGTTTTCACCCTCACCTCGAGCCCACGCCCGTTGACCGTCTTGATCTCCCAGGCCCATTGATAGGGACCGGTAACGCCGGCTTCACGGGCAAAGCCGGTCATACTCGCAATGGACATCGAAAACCTCGCCACACCATCGGGCACTTGAAATCGGCGCGACCATAATGCGCGCCGTTCCTGGAGTCGATCAGCAATCCCTCAGGCGTTAAAAGACGCAGCAGATAAGAAGAGAGCCGGTTCCATGCAGATGGAACCGGCTCTCGATCTTTTTGTACTCATGAACCCACGGCACGAGATTACTGCCCTGGCGGGCGAAGGCTCGGAATATTCTTCGGATTCGAGAGATCGAAAGTCTTGTTCTTGAGCGGATCCTTGTCCGTCCCCTCGCTGGCATCGAAGCCACGGCCGCGGCCGCCGGCCCGGGGGCCCGGAAGAGCGTTGGCCGTGCCGCGCAACTCCTGAGCCACGTTGCTCGGGGTATCGACCTGGCCGCGCGTTTCCGTTTCCGGATCCACACGGTCCACCTCGGCCGGCTCGGTTGTGGCGCGCGTCTTCTCGAGCTGGCGCCAGCGGCTCACATTGCGCTGGTGCTGCTCGTAGGATTCGGCGAAAGCGTGACCGCCCGAACCATCGGCGACGAAGTAGAGGTCCTTCGTGCGCGACGGGTTGGCCACCGCTTCGAGCGCGGCGCGGCCGGGATTGGCGATGGGGCCGGGAGGCAGGCCCTCGATCACATAGGTGTTGTAGGGCGTGGCAGCCTCGATCTCGGTACGCAGAATGCCCCGGCCCAGGGTGCCCTTTCCACCCACGAGACCGTAGACGATGGTGGGATCGGATTGCAGCTTCATGCGGCGCATGAGGCGATTGATGAACACGCCCGCAACGCGGGTGCGCTCATCGGCACGGCCCGTTTCCTTCTCCACGATGGAGGCGAGGATCGTCAGCTCCTGCGGCGACTTGATGGGCAGTTCCGACGAGCGGCGCTGCCAGATCTGCGTGAGCGCCTGGCGCTGGGCCGTCTGCATGGTGTTGACGATCTGCTGGCGGGTGGTGCCGCGCTCGAACTTGTAGGTATCGGGCAGCAATGTGCCCTCACGAGGCGTCTCAAGGACGTCGCCGCTGAGAGTCTCGTTCTCGTAGAGCCGGGCCACGATCTGCTCGCTCGTGAGACCTTCCGGCACCGTGACGGTGTGAAGGATCGCCTTGCCCTGAACCAGGGTATCGATGGCGTCCTCGATGCTGGTGCCGGCCTTGAACTGGAATTCGCCCGCCTTCAGCTGGCCGCGCTGCCGGTTGATGAGGGCATAGGCCTCGAACAGGAACGGCTGGTTGATCACGCCCTCCTGCTTGAGGATGCTGGCGATCTCGCCGGTGCCCGTATTGCGCGGGATGACGACCACCTTGTCGCTCTGGAGCGGACCCTCCGCAGTGACTTCACGCTCCAGGAAGGTGAAACCGAAGATTCCGGCAATCGCCAGGGCGACGAACAGGGTCATCAGCCCGCTCATGAGCGAGAGCATGCCCCTGCGGCGGCGGCGCAGCCTCGGGGGCGGCGGCGGAGCCAGCGACGGCTTGATGGCCTCGCTGGGCGAGCGCGGGGAGAGACGGGGCTGCTGGGGATCCAGCGCCTCGGCCTCGTGCTCAGCCATCAGGTTGTTCTTTTTCTTTCGTCCGAACATCACGCTGCTTTTCTGGTGCCGGCCGATTCAAACCGGCTCGTCCGACACCCTAATGGGGATTATGGCGAAAAGCCGTAACGTCGCGCGGTCTATCCTCAGGATACGCGACGGAAGACCAGCGAGGCGTTGGTGCCGCCGAACCCGAAGGAGTTCGACAGGACCACGTTGACTTCCTTACGCTTGGCCACTTTGGGAACCAGATCGATCGCGGTTTCGACCGACGGATTGTCCAGGTTGATGGTGGGCGGGATGATGCCGTCGCGCATGGCGAGGAGCGAGAAGATTGCCTCGACCGCGCCTGCCGCGCCCAGCAGGTGGCCGATGGCCGACTTGGTGGACGACATGGAGAGCTTGCCCGCCGCATTGCCGACGATGCGCTCGACGGCCTTCAGCTCCAGCTCGTCGCCGAGCGGGGTCGAGGTCCCGTGGGCATTGACGTAGTCGATCTCGGAGACCGGGATCGCGGCGCGCTTGAGGGCGGCAGCCATGCAGCGATAGGCGCCATCGCCATCCTCGGACGGTGAGGTGATGTGATAGGCATCGCCCGAGAGGCCATAGCCGATGACCTCGCCGTAGATCTTGGCGCCGCGCGCCTTGGCGTGCTCGTACTCTTCCAGCACCACGACGCCGGCGCCCTCGCCCATGACGAAGCCGTCACGGTCCTTATCGTAGGGGCGCGAGGCCTTCTCGGGGGTGTCGTTGTAGCCTGTGGAAAGCGCACGGCAGGCGGCGAAGCCCGCGATGGAGAGGCGATTGACCGGGGATTCCGTACCGCCGGCCACCATCACATCCGCATCGCCGAGCGCAATGAGACGGGCTGCGTCGCCGATGGCGTGCGAGCCGGTGGAGCAGGCGGTGACCACCGCGTGGTTCGGGCCCTTGAGGCCGTGCTCGATGGAGACGTAGCCGCCTGCGAGATTGATGAGACGGCCGGGAATGAAGAAGGGCGAGATGCGGCGCGGGCCGCGCTCGATGAGGGTAGCGGAAGCCTCGTAGATGCCGCCGATGCCGCCGATGCCGGAACCGATGAGCACGCCCGTGGCGCATTGCTCTTCGTATGTCTTGGGAGCCCAGCCTGCATCGCGCAGGGCCTGGGTTGAAGCCGCCATGGCGTAAACGATGAAGGGATCGACCTTGCGCTGCTCCTTGGGCTCCATCCAATCGTCGGCGTTGAATGTCCCGTTGGAGCCGTCACCGAGGGGGATCTGGCACGCGATCTGGCAGGCAAGATCGTCAACCTGGAAGCTGGAGATCTTCCCCGCGCCGCTCTGGCCTTCGATGAGGCGCGACCACGTGGCATCGACCCCGTTGCCTAACGGCGTGACCATGCCAAGACCCGTAACAACAACCCGGCGCATAACGTTCTACCCTATCGTTGAATAAAAATCGGGCGTCAGGTGACTCACCCGACGCCCGGCTAGCTCTTTAGGCTGCGTTCTTCTCAAGGAAGCGAACGGCGTCGCCAACCGTGACGATGGTCTCGGCGGCATCGTCCGGAATCTCGACGTTGAACTCTTCTTCGAAGGCCATCACCAGCTCGACGGTGTCGAGGCTGTCCGCGCCCAGGTCGTCGATGAAGTTGGCATTGTCGACGACCTTGTCGGCTTCGACGCCGAGATGCTCGACAACAATCTTCTTCACGCGATCAGCGACGTCACTCATCGTTTTTTCCTCAGTGGCTGCCGCCTCGGGTATCGGGCGGATTTAGAAATAAAAGTAGATCAGCTGCTCAGCTGACAACGCTGAAGCGGCTACCTTGCGCCGTGCAAAGCCGCATTTTTAAGCGCCGGTCAACCCCTTTGGCTTGATCGGGCTCATGATTAACACAGGCTTATCCTCTCTGGCGAGAGGCCAGCGGCGGCTGCTCACATATTCTGCAACCGCCACTAAGTCTTTCTAGAACATGGCCATTCCGCCGTTTACGTGCAGGGTGTGCCCCGTCACGTAGCCGGCTTCGTTGGATGCGAGATACACAACGGACGAAGCAATTTCATCGCCCTGGCCAAGCCTTCCCATAGGAATCGTGCCCAAGATTCCCTCACGCTGCTTGTCGTTGAGAACATCCGTCATCGGGGATTCGATGAAGCCCGGAGCAACCAGATTCACCGTGATGTTGCGGCTGGCGACCTCGGCTGCGAGCGCCTTGGTCATGCCGATGAGGCCAGCCTTAGAAGCGGCATAGTTGCCCTGCCCCGGGTTGCCCGTGGAGCCCACGATGGAGCCGATATTGACGATGCGGCCATAGCGGCGACGCATCATGCCCTTCACGGCGGCGCGGCAGAGACGAAAGGAAGCGGTGAGATTGACGGCGATCACCGTGTCCCATTCCTCGTCCTTCATGCGCATGAACAGGTTGTCCTTGGTCACGCCCGCGTTGTTCACGAGGATGTCTAGGCCGTCCATGGCAGCTTCCGCAGCGGGAACGAGCGCTTCGACCGAATCCTTGTCGGAGAGATTCGCCTCGACCACATGAACGCGCTCGCCGAGGGAAGAGGCGAGCTCGTCGAGGGCGGCGCGGCGGGTGCCGGACAGGGTGACGGTTGCCCCACGGGCATGCAGCGCGCGGGCGATGGAACCACCGATACCACCGGTGGCGCCGGTGACGAGAGCCTTGCGGCCGGTCAGATCGAACATGCAGGCTCTCCTTTTATCCTTGGAAGGAAGCTTTGAAGGCGGCGACGTCTTCAGGCGTACCGATGGCGGTGGACGTGGTTCCGGAAGCGATGCGTTTCACGAGTCCGGTCAAGACCTTACCCGAGCCAACCTCATAAAATGATTCAACGCCCCCCGCTGCCATATAAGCCACGCATTCGCGCCAGCGGACGGTGCCGGTGACCTGACGGACCAGCGCGTCGCGGATCGCGTTCGGGTCCATGATCGCAGCCGCTTCCACATTGGCGACCACCGGAACCACCGGGGCATTCACGGTCACGCCTGCCAGCGCCTCGCGCATGGCGTCGGCGGCGGGCTGCATGAGCGCGCAATGGAAGGGGGCGGACACGGCCAGCATTACGGCGCGCTTGGCGCCCTTCTCCTGGGCAATCGTGACGGCGCGCTCGACGGCGGCCTTGTGGCCGGAGACCACGACCTGCGCGCCGCCATTGTCATTGGCCGCGTCGCAGACTTCGCCTTGAGCAGCGGCGCGAGCCACTTCGAGAGCCGCGTCGAATTCAAGACCCAAAAGCGCCGCCATGGCGCCCTGCCCCACGGGAACCGCGCTCTGCATGGCGTTGCCGCGGATGCGCAGGAGGCGTGCCGTATCGGCGATGGAAAAGCTGCCGGCGGCTGCGAGCGCGGAATACTCGCCGAGCGAATGGCCGGCGACGAAGGCCGCATGCTTCTTCAGGTCGAGACCGGCCTCGGCCTCCAACACCCGGATCGCGGCAAGGCTCACGGCCATCAGCGCCGGCTGGGTGTTGGCGGTCATAGTCAGGTCCTCGGCAGGACCTTCCCGCATGATCGCGGACAGTTTCTGGGAAAGGGCCTCGTCCACCTCGTCGAACACGGCCTTGGCCTGAGGGAAGTTCTCGGCGAGGGCCTTGCCCATGCCCACGGCCTGGCTTCCCTGGCCCGGGAATATGAATGCGCGCATCATCGGGAGCGGAACCTTTATTGCATCGAATCCGGGCGGAAGTCGCACCCGTGAGGCCCGGAGTCAAGGCAATGCGTGTCCCCTAAAGGCTTATCCAGCCTTCAAATCAGCTGCCTCCAGCCCCTCAGCAGGCTCCGGTCGAATGGCCGGGGCCGGGAAAGCCATCTGGCCAGCACGCGGCCTGGTTTCTGTGCGAAGCTGGTCAGGCAAGCCATGACGTTTCCCATATTGTCCCCAGTGCGATGACCGATACAGCGTATCTACGCCGCCTCCCCATCGGCGTGCGGCGGCGCACCTTGGTGTCATTACCCGAGACCTGGGTGTCATTCGGTGCCACGGGCCTCTTAAGCCCCTGTGTGGGAACGCTTCCTCTTGTTTTCCGCTCGCATCCGGTGTATCCGATCGCTCTTCCGCTATTTCACGAACCTGAAGAAGGAGCGCCCGCATGGCTCGCGTGACCGTCGAAGACTGCATCGACAAGGTCGACAACCGGTTTGAGCTCGTGCTGCTGGCCAGCCACCGCGCCCGCCTGATTTCCTCGGGCTCGCCGCTCACCATCGACCGTGACCGCGATAAAAACCCGGTCGTGGCGCTGCGCGAGATCGCGGACGAGACGATTGCTCCCGACGACCTGAAGGAGCAGCTCATCCACTCCATGCAGAAATATGTCGAGGTGGACGAGCCGGAGGCCGAGGCCGTTCCGATGCTCTCCAACACCGCAGCCGCCACTTCCACCAGCAGCGACAACGACGCGGAAGTCCAGTTCGACCGCATGAGCGAGGACGACCTCCTGCGCGGCCTGGAGGGCCTGGTCCCCCCGAGCAGCAGCGCGGACGACGACGACCGCGAATAATCCCGCGACATAAAGTTTTTTGGAAAAGCCCGGCCAAGTGCCGGGCTTTTTCGTTATTGCTTTAACCAAGGGCGGGTTATGCCGCCTGCGGCAAGAGCATTGGACCCAAAAGTGGACCCCACTTTTGGGATCAGACCCAATGCTCTCTTTCTTTAGTTAGCGCATCGTCTTAGCGAAAAACCGGATCCACTTTTTCGCACGATGCGCTGGTATTCAGCTTGCGGTCAGAAGATGTTGTACAATATCCTAAACTCTTCTGATTTCAGCCAGATAGACCGGGTGTGAAGGAGATGGCGGCCGTATGATGCGCCAGTACGAACTTGTCGAACGGGTCAAGCGCTACAACCCGTCGGCCAACGAGGCGCTTCTCAATCAGGCCTATGTCTATGCCATGATGGCTCATGGCAACCAGAAGCGCGCTTCCGGCGATCTGTTCTTCGGCCACCCCCTCGAAGTCGCGGCCATTCTCACCGACATGAAGCTCGACGAGGCGACCATCGCCGCCGCCGTGCTTCACGACACTGTCGAGGATACCGAGGCGACGCTCGAGGAGATCAACAAGACCTTCGGCCCTCAGATCGGCGCGCTGGTGGACGGCCTCACCAAGATCAAGCGGCTCGACCTTGTATCCAAGCGCGCGGCCCAGGGCGAGAACTTCCGCAAGCTCCTGCTCGCCATTGCCGACGATGTGCGGGTGCTGCTGGTCAAGCTTGCCGACCGCCTGCACAACATGCGCACACTCGGCTTCATGCCGCCGGAAAAGCGCCAGCGCATCGCGCAGGAGACGCTTGAGATCTACGCGCCGCTTGCTGGCCGCATGGGCATCCAGGAAATGCGCGAGGAGTTGGAGGAATTATCCTTCCAGAACCTCGACCCGGAAGCCTATGAGGCCATCAAGCGCCACCTGCACGAACTGTCCACGAAGAACGAAAAGCTCGTCGAGGAGATCGAGCGGACGCTGACCACCAAGCTGGAGGCGCAGGGCATCCATGCGGAGGTGAAGGGGCGCCAGAAGCGGCCTTACTCGATCTGGCAGAAGATGGAGCGCAAATCCGTTTCCTTCGAGCAATTGTCCGACATCTTCGCCTTCCGCATCATCGTCGGCACCCTCGACGAATGCTATCGGGCGCTCGGCACCGTGCATACCAGCTGGCCGATGGTGCCGGGGCGCTACAAGGATTACATCTCGACACCGAAGCAGAACGATTACCGCTCGATCCACACGACCGTGATCGGACCCGGCAGCCAGCGTGTAGAACTGCAGATCCGCACGGCGGACATGGACAAGGTGGCGGAATACGGCATCGCCGCGCACGCGCTCTACAAGGAGCGCGTCCACGACAATTCGCGCCTCGCCACCGAGAGCCGCGCCTATCAGTGGCTGCGCCGCACCATCGACCTGCTGGCGGAAGGCGACAATCCGGAAGAGTTTCTGGAGCATACGAAGCTCGAACTCTTCCACGATCAGGTCTTCTGCTTCACTCCCAAGGGCCGCCTCATCGCCCTGCCCCGCGGCGCGACGCCCATCGATTTCGCCTATGCGGTGCACACCGATGTCGGCAACACGGCTGTCGGCTGCAAGATCAACGGACGCATGTCGCCCCTGCTCACCGAATTGCAGAACGGCGACGAGGTGGAGATCGTGCGCTCCGAGGGCCAAACGCCACCGGCCGCGTGGGAATCCCTCGTGGTCACCGGCAAGGCGCGCGCCTCGATCCGCCGCGCCACCCGCGCCGCCGTGCGCCGTCAATATACCGGTCTCGGCCATCAGATCCTGGAGCGTGCTTTTGAGCGCGCGGGCCGCGCCTTCTCGGACGAGAAGCTGAAAGGCGCTTTGCCCCGCCTCGCGCGCATCTCCATCGAGGACGTGCTGGCGGCCGTGGGCCGCGGCGAGATGTTTTCCGGCGATGTGGTGCGGGCCGTGTATCCCGACTACAAGGATGAGCGGCGTAGTGCCGGCAAGCCCGACGGCGATACCTCGAAGACCGCCGACGACCAGGCGGACGGCATCCCCATTCGCGGCCTCAACAAGGACATGCCGATCCGCTTCGCGCCGGAGGGCGGCGCGGTGCCGGGCGACCGCATCGTCGGCATCCTGACGCCGGGCGAAGGCGTGACGATCTATCCGATCCAGTCATCGGCGCTTGCGGATTTCGACAACGAGCCGGACCGCTGGATCGACGTGCGCTGGGATATGGAATCCGGCTCATCGCAGCGTTTCCCCGCGCGCATCAAGCTGCAATCGATCAATGAGCCGGGCTCGCTTGCGCAGATTGCCCAGGTGATCGCCGATCACGACGGCAACATCGACAACGTGAACATGCGCCGCCGGACGCAAGACTTCACGGATGTCACCATCGACCTCACCGTATGGGACCTGAAACACCTCAACGCCATCATCGCGGAACTGCGCGCAAAGCGCGTGGTAAGCCGCGTGGACCGCGTCACCGGATAAGCAGCCATGCCAATGAGACCGCGCATCGCCGTCATCATGGACGAGAATACCAGCGTCGACGGCACGCGCTATGACATGACGAAGCATTACTTCGCCGCCATTCACAAAGCGGGCGGCCTGCCCTTCGGCATTCCCTATTTCATGGACATGGTCGAATCCGTCGTGAGCGAGTTCGACGGTTTCCTGAGCACCGGTGGACGTTTCGCCTTTCCGGATGAATGGTTCATTGCAGGGCAGACATCACACGCGCCTGAATCCGAGCGGCTCGATGTGGAAATCGCGATCATGCGCGGCTTTCTGGAACGCGGAAAGCCGATACTTGGCATCTGCAATGGCATGCAGATTCTCGCAGGCATCAACGGCTGCCGATTGTCGCCGAACATCCGCGCGCTCGGCTCTCATGTGATGGAACACGACAAGCGCGGACACATGCATCCCGTGTCGGTGAAACCGAACACGGCACTGGCGTGCATCCTCGGTGTGCATGAAATCACCGTGAACACATTCCACCGCGAGGGCGTGGTCGAGCCATCAGATCGTGTCGTTGTGGGCGCTACAGCGCCGGATGGCATCATCGAAGCTATCGAGCTACCATCGCAGCCATTCGCCATCGGCGTACAGTGGCACCAGGAGCTTTTCACGGGCAATGATCATCCTGGCAACAAGCTCTTCGACGCTTTCGTGCAGGCGGCAGGAATGTCCCGCTAGCAGCCCTTTCCACTTGCCTGTTCAGGGACAGGCTGCCAAAGAGCGCTTATGCAGGAGAGACAGCCATGACCCAGAACGACGTCCTCGATGAATTCCGCTCCGCCGGAGCGTTGCTGGAGGGGCACTTCATTCTCTCGTCGGGTCTGCACAGCCCGGTCTTCCTGCAGAAGATGTTCGTGTTCCAGGACCCGGCGCGGACGGAGCGCGTCTGCAAGGCGCTGGCCGAGAAGATCGAGCAGGCTTTCGGGAAGGTGGACTACGTGGTCTCGCCGGCGGTCGGCGGCATCGTGCCGGGTTATGAGACGGCACGGCATCTCGGCGCCAAGGCGATCTTCGTCGAGCGTGAGAATGGCGAGTTCGTGCTGCGGCGCGGCTTCACGATTCCGGAAGGCGCGCGGGTGGTCATGGTGGAGGACATCGTCACCACGGGCCTGTCTTCTCGCGAATGCCTTGCTTCCCTTAAGGAACATCCGGGAACGATTCTGGGCGCTGCCTGTCTGATCGACCGCTCCGGCGGCAAGGCGGATCTCGGCGTGCCGTTCGTTTCCCTGGTCCAGCTCGACATTCCGGCCTATCCGGCAGACCAGTTGCCGCCCGAACTGGCAGCCCTTCCGGCCATCAAACCAGGCAGCCGCAGCCTGAAATCACAAAAATCTGTTTAATTTCGAACGAATGGGTTGACTGCCCCTATTCCGCCAACTTGACTCTTGGCGCGCACACGCCATTAAGTATTTGAAGTTGTCGCTTTATCTCGTCTGAAGGGTAATAGCAGCCTGATTTTGGGCACGTCATGTTTTACCGCGCAAGTGAATTGTTAGCGTAAATATTGGATGTCGCTTTGACAAAGAAGGTTGTTATGCCACCCAGGCAGACGCAAACAGAGAATACTTATGTCCACCCAGCAGCGGATAGCGCTCTTCATTGACGGAGCCAACCTTTACGCTACGACAAAGACGCTTGGTTTCGATATCGACTACAAGCGCCTGCTGAAGGAATTTCAGGGCCGAGGCACTCTGGTTCGCGCGTTTTATTATACCGCGCTCGTAGAAGACCAGGAATATTCTTCCATCCGCCCCCTGATCGACTGGCTCGACTACAACGGCTACCGGGTGGTCACGAAGCCGACGAAGGAATTCGTCGACTCCGCCGGCCGCCGCAAGGTTAAGGGCAATATGGATATCGAGCTCGCCATCGATGCGCTCGAGCTCGCCCCTTATATCGATCACATGGTTTTGTTCTCTGGTGACGGCGATTTCCGTTCCCTGGTCGAGGCATTGCAGCGTCGGGGCGTTCGCGTCTCCGTGGTCTCCACCATCACCACGCAGCCGCCCATGGTGGCCGACGAGCTGCGCCGCCAGGCGGACGAATTCCTGGATCTGTCGCAACTCTCCTCACGCATCGGCCGCGATCCCTCGGATCGTCCGCAGCGCGTACCCGGAGAGGGTAACGACCGCCCGGATCGTCCTCCGCGCCCGCAGCCGGGCCAGCCGAAGAACGGCGCCCTCGAGAGCCGCTACGGCATCCGCCAGGGCCAGGACGACGAGTTCGAACTGTAAGGTTAGCTGCTCGTCCATCGCTTCTATTCGAGGTGGCATTTGCTGCCTCATCGGTGGACTCGGCCTGGATCGTTTAGATGAACATGCTGCGCTTGACCTATGAGCCCGATGATGAGTGGCATGGGGAATTGCACGCAATTGCACATGCCTCGGATTTTATAGGGTCGGGCTCAGCATGGTTCAGTCGTGAGTCACTCATCGGCTTCAGCCGCGCTCTCGGCCAATACCCTCTCCCAGCGCATGCTCCCGTAGCGATATTCGGTGGCGTAGGTGCCATTGCGGCCGACCGTCCTGGGCATATACAGATCGGCATCACCATTGCCCCCGCCGACATCACGGGTACATTGTTGGTACGTATGGAGTTGGCGACCGACCCTCTTAAGGCGACGCACCGAAGTGAGCCTCAACAAAGCGCGGTTCTTTGCTTCATCACCGAGTACGCTGCCCTGGATCAGTTTCGTATCGCTCTCGCCTCGATGCTCGACGCCGGTACTGAGGCAATTCTGAGGGGAACACCAAGCTAATTGGGTCCTCCAAATTGATTGTCCCTTACCCATGAGCCAATCTAGAGACTAGGGGCCAGGACGACGAGTTCGACCTGTAAACCTTCGCAAGAGAATGCAGCGATAGCCGGGTCCGCCCGGCTATTTTCTTTTCAGAGCCGACTTGCCTCGACTTCGCAGTCCAATGCGAGAGAGCCTGCCGTGTTGCTCACGGTGGCGAGGCACAGGCTCACCTGCTCTTCCGGAATGAAGACGGCAAAGCGCGTCACATACAGCCCGCCCTCCGCCTCCGAGAGCTTGCGCGCTTCCAGACGCACGATATTGGCGCCGTATTGCTTGAACACTTCCGCCAGACGCGCCACGAGCCCGAGCTGATCGCCGCCGCTGATGGTGATGCGGTGCGTGATGCTGCCCGCAGGGCCAGGGCTCGGATCGAAGGCGTAAGGCACCGCCCTCACCTCCGCGCCTTCAAGTTCTGACAGCTGTTTGAGGCCCGCCTCGATCTCCCGCGCTTCGAGCCCAGCCGGCAACTCGCAGATCGCCACGAACTCCGCGCCGGAGCCCAGGGCCGCGAACGTCGTGTCCCGCAGATTCACCCCGACATCGAACAGATGCTCCGCAATCGCGGCGACAAGTCCGACACGGTCGGGGCCAAGAACGGAAACCAATGCGACGGATGCCATGCTGCTTCTCCAGATGTCAGGAGGCAGTTAGCGCACAAAGGCGTTTCGTCAGCCCTTGTCGCGCATGAGGCGGGCCTTTTCGCGGTTCCAGGAGCGCTCCTTCTCCGTCTCACGCTTATCGTGGAGCTTCTTGCCGCGGCCCAGCCCGAGTTCCACCTTCGCCATTCCGCGCTCGTTGAAAAAGATCTTGAGCGGGATCACCGTGAAGCCTTCGCGCTGGGTGGCGCCGAGAAGCTTGTTGATCTGGTTTCTGTGCAGCAGCAGGCGGCGCGGACGCTTCGTCTCGTGGTTGAAGCGGTTGGCCTGGAGGTATTCCGGAATATAGGCGTTGAAGAGGAAGAACTCCTCTCCCGACGGGCCCGCATAGGATTCCGCGATGGTGGCCTTGCCGGTGCGCAAGGATTTGACCTCCGTGCCGGTGAGCGCGATGCCGGCTTCGTAGGTATCGACGATTTCGTAATTGAACCGCGCCTTCCTGTTATCGGCGACGACGCGGTTCACGCTCTTCGGGTCTTTGGCCATGTGTCTCTTTATGCGTTGATCAGGCCTGCATGAACCATGGCAGAGCGCACCGCTTTCTTGGTGCTCTCGGAAACCGGGATCATGGGCAAGCGGACCGTGTCTTCCATGAGGCCGAGCACGGAGGCGGCGTATTTCACGGGCGACGGGTTGGTCTCGATGAACAGGTTGGTGTGCAGCGGCATCAGGCGGTCCTGCACCTTCAGGGCGCTGGCGTAGTCACCCTTCAGGCAGGCCTCCTGCATTTCGGCGCAGAGGCGCGGCGCGACGTTGGAGGTGACAGAAATGCAGCCGTGGCCGCCATGGGCCATGAAGCCCAGAGCCGTCGCGTCCTCGCCGGATAGCTGGATGAAGTCCGGCCCCATGAACTGGCGCTGCAGGCTGGTGCGGGCGAGATTGGCGGTGGCGTCCTTCACGCCGGCGATGTTCTTCAGCTCATAGAGCCGCGCCATCGTCTCCACCGACATGTCGATCACCGAGCGGCCGGGGATGTTGTAGATGAAGATCGGAATGCCGACGGCGTCGTTGATCGCCTTGAAGTGCTGATAAAGGCCTTCCTGGGTCGGCTTGTTGTAATAGGGCGTGACGATGAGCACCGCGTCGGCCCCCACCTTCTCAGCGTGCTGGGAGAAGGCCACGGCCTCCGCCGTGCTGTTGGAACCCGCGCCCGCGATCACCGGCACCCTGCCCTTTACCTCGTCCACGCAGATCTCGATGACCCGGTCGTGCTCCTTATGGCTGAGCGTCGGGCTCTCTCCGGTGGTGCCCACCGGCACGACGCCACGGGTACCCTGCTCGATCTGCCAGTTGATGAAGGAGCGGAAGCTTTTCTCGTCCACGGCTCCGTCCTTGAAGGGAGTCACGAGGGCGGTGATGGAGCCTTGGAAGCGGGACATGATGTTCCTCGAAAAACTGCGGACAATGCTAGAAAGGTCAGGGGCATAACACATAAGAGGTGCGGCGCATGGGCGCAAACAAACCTTTGAGGAGTTGTCCTAGCGCGGCACTTGGTGTTTTCTCAAGAGTAACGTCGCCATAAAACCAGAGGCGGCGTCCAACGAGGGGGTAGCGGGTGAGCCTCACAATGCGTCCTTCGATCCGTTTGCTGGCGAGCGTCGCCTTCGTTCAGCTCTCCACCCTTGCCGTCCAGGCCAGTCAGCCTTCTTCCGCGCCGTCGTCCCAGCCTTCGACCCTGGAGACCTTCACGCCTCCGGTGAAGGCCATGGAAGACCTGGAACAGTTGCCCCTGATCTTCAAGGCCTACCGCGAGGGCGACACCACCGAGGCCACGGTCCTCAAGTCCAAGCTTTCCGATCCGGCAGCCCTGGCAGCGGCGGAGTGGTTCGCCATCCGCAGCGGCATCCCGGTCGGTTTCGAGCGGATCATGACCTTCCGGCAGGACTACCCGGATTGGCCCGTCACGAACCAGATCCGGCGGCGGCTGGAGGAAACGCTCCTCGCCGAGCGCCGCTCGCCATCCCAGATCCGCACCTATTTCGAAAAGCAGCCTCCCGTCACCGCGTCCGGGCGGATCGCGTTGGCCCTGGCGCTGAAAAGCGACGGGAAGGATGACGAAGCCGCCGCCTTAACCCGCCAGATCTGGCGCGAGGACAATTTTGGCGCAGAGACGGAAAGCCGCATCCTCGACCGTTTCCCGGGCGTGCTCAGCCAGGCCGATCATCGCTACCGCATGGAGAGGCTGCTCCTGAAGGAATCCTGGGGTGGCGCCCAGCGCGCGGCCGGTTTCGCCGGTAAGGATTACGCCACGTTGGTGAAGGCGCGCATGGGCATCTACCAGGGCAAGAAGAAGGCCGAGCAGGCCTTCGGTGCCGTGCCCGCGTCCCTAAGGGATGATCCATCCTATATGTTCTCACGGGCACTCTACCTGCGCCGGGCCAAGAAATACGTCGAGGCCGCCACCATCATCGCAAAAGCGCCCCGCGACCATGAACTGCGCGTCGACGGCGATGAATGGTGGGCCGAGCAGCGCCTGGTGACCCGTGAACTGCTCGACATGGGCGACTTCCAGAACGCCTACAACGTCGCGAGCCACCATGCCGCCGAATCCCCGGCCCAACAGATCGAGGCGGAGTTCCATTCCGGCTGGATCGCCCTGCGCTTCCTGAACGATTCTGCGAAGGCGGCAACGCATTTCGCGACCGTCGCGCAGATCGCCTCGACCCCGATCTCCTTGTCGCGCGTCGCCTATTGGCAGGCCCGCGCGGCGGAAGCCGGCGGATTGGCTGCCGATTCCAGGATTTTCTACGGTAAGGCGGCCGCGCACCCGACCACCTATTACGGGCAGCTCGCCCGTGAAAAACTCGGCGAGGCGGTGGAATTGCGCTCGGTCGAGCCGCTGAAGGATGAGGAGCGCAAGGCATTCGAGACGCTCGTTCCGGTTCAGGCTGCAAGCCTTCTCCAGCGGGTCGGCGAGAGCGAGCTGGCGCTTGCCCTTTATTCGGACCTCGCGCAGACGCTCAATGACCCGGGCCAGCTCGATGCGCTCGCCGCCCTGGCGACCGGCCAGCAGAACCCGCGTGCCGTGCTGTCCATCGGCAAGATCGCCCTGCAGCGCGGCTTTCCTCTCGACCAGCATGCCTATCCGCTAGCCGCGATCCCGGATTTCAATCCGGTCGGCGACGAGGTGGAGCCCGCCATGGTCTATGCCATCGCCCGGCAGGAAAGCGCTTTCAATCCCAAGGCGGTCTCGAGCGCGGGCGCCCGCGGCCTCATGCAGCTCATGCCCGCCACCGCCAAGCGGACGGCCCAGCGCTTCAAGGTCGATTTCGACCTGAACAGGCTCGTGGAGGACCCCTCCTACAATGCGAAAATCGGCTCCGCCCATCTGGGTGAGCTGATGGAAGATTGGAAGGGCTCCTACATTCTCGCTTTCGCCTCCTACAATGCGGGCGGCGGCAACGTGAATAAATGGGTCAAAGCCTATGGCGACCCACGCAAGGCCGATGTGGACATGATCGACTGGGTCGAGCGCATCCCCTTCTACGAGACCCGCAACTACGTGCAGCGTGTGATGGAAAACCTGCACGTCTACCGGCAGCGCCTGAAAGAAAAGAAGGCTCCGGTGACGCCCGAGGCCGCGACGGCGGATGCGACAAAGTCCGCGTATTGAGGCAGGATGCTGCTCCTTTGAAGCCAATGCGTATCTGAGTTTGAAATGAGCAGCACGTACCGGGATCTTTTCGCTTCGGCCTCTGACGGCCTGCGCCTTTATGCGCGCGATTACGGCCTAAGCGGCGGCACGGCCCTTCCCGTCGTTTGCCTGCCCGGCCTTGCCCGGAACTCGCAGGATTTCCATGCGCTCGCAGAAGCTCTGAGTATGGATGCATTCCACCCCCGCCGGGTTATCAGCCTCGATTACCGGGGGCGCGGGCGCTCGGAGTGGGACAGCGATTGGCGCAAGTACGATATCGGCATCGAAGTCGGCGACACATTGCAAGTGCTGGCGGCGGCAGGAATCGAGAAAGCCGTTTTCGTCGGCACTTCAAGGGGCGGGCTGATCACCATGGCGCTTGGCGCATCACGTCCGGAACTGCTCGCCGGTGTGGTGCTCAACGATGTAGGGCCGGTGATCGAGGTGAAGGCGCTCATGCGGATTCGCGGCTATGTCGGCAAGCTCCCCCTGCCCACGACGATCCGGGAAGGTGGCGAGATTTTGAGGCGCCAGTCGGGCGACCAGTTTCCTGGCTATACCCAGGAGCAATGGGAGGACATGGCGAAGGGAACTTGGCATGAACAGGATGGCCGGCTTGCCCTCAGCTATGATCCAAACCTTATGAAGCCGCTCGAAGCGCTCGATCTCGACAAGCCCATGCCCGACCTCTGGCCTCTCTTTGAGGGATTGAAACCATTTCCGTTGCTTGTCATCCGGGGTGAGCATTCAGACCTGCTGACAGTGGAAACCGTTGCGCAGATGCAGGAGCGGCATCCGCGGCTCAAGGCACTCACAGTGCCAGGCCAAGGCCATGCACCGTCATTGACGGGAGATGCCGTCGCGGCGATCCGCAATCTCATCGCGGAAGCTGAAACAGGCGCTGACGCCTCTCCATAAAATCTCACGCCCGCCAATCAGCCACTGCGAAGGCCGGCAGCCGCGCGTCCTGCGCGGCTCTCACTTCCGGCATTGAGTCGGAAGCCATTGTCCGCACGATACTGAGACGCAAAAAGAAACCCCGGTGTTGCCACCGGGGTTTCCCTTTCAGATCGGATAGGTCCGATTAGAAGTCGCGCTGAACGCGGACGCGGCCTTCCCACGAATCGCCCGAGCGGACACCGAGGCCGCGCGGATCCTGGCTGGCGTACAGGACTTCGACGCCGAGGTCGAGGCCGGACACCGGCTGCCAGAACACGTTCGTGCCGACGCGCCACTCGTTGAAGTCGAAGTCGACCGGAACGTCTGCACCGTAATCGACGCGAGCATACGAACCGAAGACGTTCTGACGAACTTCAGGGGTCCAGTAGTGACGCAGACCACCGGCAACCGACCAGCCGCGGCCGGTCTTGATGTCGCCGTCGGAGCCGATATAGGCGTCGACGATGTCGGTCGTCGTACGGCCAACGGTGTTGCTGCCGCCGAAGCCGAGGTAGCCCAGGGCGCCGTCAGCGTAGGTCGCGGCGATCCAGAGAGCATCGCCCGGAGCGAGCATCGGCAGGTTGACGCTGCCCTGAGCCGACACGGCGAAGCCGTAATCGGTATCCGGGATCACGCCAACGGCCGAGACGCCGGGGATGACAGCGCTACGCAGCTGGTGCGCAGCACCGGAGAGCTGAGCCGTACCCCAGGTGCCAGCGTACTTCACGTTGGCAACCACGTCGGGCATGCGCTGACCGGCTTCCGTGAAGGCAACGAAGTCGCCGAACTCATTACCAGCATAGCGGCCTTCTTCGACCGAGACCGTGGCCGAGAAGCCATTGCCGAACGAGAAGGTGTAAGCGAACTGGTTCACGTTCGGGGCGTCCGAGAAGCGGAGCGTGCCCATGTGACCGGTGGGGAGGTCGCCGTTATCGAAGACCGAGATCGAGCGACCGGCGGTCAGACCACCGAACTGCACGAAGGCCTGATCGACGTTGGCGGTCGTGGACGAGAAGCCATACGAACCGGTCTGGCGGGTCATCTCGAAGCGGACGAACGTACGCAGCAGGCCGTAAGCCGTGGCGGTACGAGCGTCGAGCTGGATGCGGCCACGAGCGCGGAAGCCAATCGAGTCGTCGAGACGCGACTGCGGCTCGAGATACAGCATCTCGGCGCGGACGCGGCCGCCGACGCGGAGGCAGGTTTCCGT
>NZ_JBFRFB010000008.1:0-226737 GCF_052114605.1 Microvirga sp. 2YAF29 | reverse complement strand
ACGCGGTGTACGCCTAAAAAAGCCGTGCGCGGGGAGCCGTCAGGTTCTCAACACAAACACACACACGAGCCGGACGCCTCCTCGCGCCCTCCCTCGACTGAACAAACCTCGGGCCACACGCCGCGAGGCCGTTCCCGCTTGCTCTTTGACAGACAAACCCGTTCCACCTTGCACATGCCTGATGAACTCTCTTGTTCATTGACCTTGCGTCCTGTCCGAATTACCGCTTGTTCGGAAAATCGAACGCGTCCGCGAGAGCCATGACATCCTCCCCGCTCACATCCGAAGCACGAAGCCAGGCTGACGACCCGTCGAGCCTGGTGATGCGTTTCGGCGCTGACGAGCCGTTGATCATGGATTCGGGCGTGGCGCTGGCACCCTGGCAGATCGCGTACCAGACCTATGGCACGCTCAATGCCGACAGATCGAACGCCGTTCTGATCTGCCATGCGCTCACCGGCGACCAGCATGTGGCCAACGACAACCCGGTCACGGGCAAGCCGGGTTGGTGGCTCACCATGGTCGGCCCCGGCAGGCCGGTGGATACCAACCGCTTCTTCGTGATCTGCGCCAATGTGACCGGCGGCTGCATGGGCACCACAGGTCCGGCTTCCACCGATCCGGCGACGGGCCAGCCCTATGCCCTGAACTTTCCGGTCGTCACGATCCGCGACATGGTGAAGGCGCAGGCCGCGTTGATCGACCGGCTCGGAATCGAGAGCCTGTTCTGCGTCGTCGGCGGCTCCATGGGCGGCATGCAGGTGCTGCAATGGGCGGCCTCCTATCCCGAGCGCGTTTTCGCGGCCCTGCCCATTGCGACCGCAGCGCGCCACTCGGCCCAGAATATTGCCTTCCACGAGGTTGGCCGTCAGGCCGTGATGGCGGACCCGGACTGGCGCGGAGGCCGCTACCTTTTGGAAGGCACGCGCCCCTCGAAAGGCCTCGCCGTTGCCCGCATGGGCGCACACATCACCTATCTGTCCGAGATGGCCTTGCACCGGAAGTTCGGCCGCAATTTCCAGGACCGTCTCGCGCCGACCTTCTCCTTCGACGCCGATTTTCAGATCGAGAGTTACCTGCGCTACCAGGGCATTTCCTTCGTCGAGCGCTTCGACGCCAATTCCTATCTCTTCGTCACTCGTGCGATGGATTATTTCGATCTAGCAGCCGAGCATGGCAGTTCGCTCGCCAAAGCCTTCAAGGGTTCGACTACCCGCTTCTGCGTGATCTCATTCACCTCCGACTGGCTGTTTCCGACGTCGGATTCACGCGCCATCGTTCATGCGCTCAACGCGGCCGCCGCATCGGTGGGCTTCGTGGAAGTCGAGAGCGACAAGGGGCACGACGCCTTCCTGCTCGAAGAGCCGGAAATGTTCGCGGCGGCGCGCGGCTTCATCGATGCGGCGGCGCGCGTGAGAGGAATCGCATGACGTCCGCTCTCTCGCTTCTTCCCGCCACGGATCTGGAGACCGGCCACCGGCTCGATTTCCTGCTCGTCACCAACATGGTCGAGCCCGGTTCCCGCGTGCTCGACGTCGGCTGCGGCGACGGCGACCTTCTCACCCTGCTGCGCGACCGCAAAGGCGTCGATGGACGCGGCATCGAGCTCTCCCGCGAGGGCGTGAATGCCTGCCTCACGAAGGGCCTGCCCGTGATCCAGGGCGATGCCGATACGGATCTTGCCGATTATCCTGACGATGCCTTCGATTACGTGATCCTCTCACAAACGATCCAGGCGACGCGCCAGCCGAAAGTCGTGCTGGAGCATCTCCTGCGTATCGGCCGCCGGGCCATCGTCTCCTTCCCGAATTTCGGCCATTGGCGCGTGCGCGTCGATCTTGCGCTGAAAGGCCGGATGCCGGTGACCGACAACCTGCCCTATTCCTGGTACGACACGCCCAACATCCATTTCTGCACCATCCGCGATTTCGTGGAACTGTGCCGCGAAGTCGGCGCGCAGATGGAAAAGGCCGTCGCTCTCAATGCGGGCGGAAAGCCCATGCAGGTGAGCCTGCCCTGGTGGGTCTGGAACCTGCTCGGCGATCAGGGCGTGTTTCTGCTGAAGCGGCGGTGAGCCGCTATTCCCCCGACGACAGCGGATGCAGATCGCGCACCATGCTCTTTAGGCGCTCATCCAGCACGTGAGTATAGATCTGCGTCGTCGAGATGTCGGAATGGCCCAGCAGCTCCTGCACCACGCGCAGGTCGGCGCCGTTCTGCAAGAGATGACTGGCGAAGGCATGGCGCAGGACGTGAGGGCTGATCTTGTCGGCGCGAAGCCCTGCTCCAGCGGCGACGCTCTTCAACTCGCGGGCGAAGGCCTGGCGCGTGAGATAGCCGCTCTCGCTGTCGGCCGGAAACAGCCAGGGGCCTGCCACCTTCCCCTGCTCCTCCAGGAGAGCGAGGTAAGCCTGTGCCGCCTCCCGGGCCGCATCCGTCAGGGGGACGAGGCGTTCCTTGGCACCCTTGCCGCGCACCACCAGAAAACGGTCCCGCGTCTTGGCAGCACTCCGGGGAAGCGAGATGAGTTCGGAAACGCGCAGGCCGGTGGCATAGAGAAGCTCCAGCAGGCAGGCCATGCGGGCGGCGCGCAGTCTCTCGCCGGGCGTGGCCTCTGGACGGGTGACGCCATCATGCGCGACCTGAAGAAGCCGGTCGACCTGATCGATTGTAAGAACCTTGGGGAGCACCCGGCCGCGCTTGGGCGCCGAGACCGCCGCCGTCGGGTCGGCGGAGGCATAGCCTTCCACATACAAAAACTTGTGAAACTGACGGACGGCGGAGAGCCTGCGGGCGGCGGAGGAGGCCTTGAGCCCCCGCTCCTCCAGGCTCGCCATGAAGCCTCGGATGGTGGCGGCCGCCGCGCTGTCGGGCTGTGCGCCGGCCTCCTTCAGATATTCAAGATAATCGTCGAGGTCGCGCCGATAGGCATCGAGAGTGTTCTTCGAGGCGCCGCGCTCGGCGGCGAGCATGTCGAGGAAGAGGCTGGCGTGGCGCGCGCCGCTCATGAAGCCGAAGGCATGCGGTTGCTGGGCACCGGCACGGTGATCTCACGCGGATCGGGCTGCACGAAGGTCGCGAGCGCGAACATCGCGGCAAAGCCAAGACCAGCCAGAATGGCAACGACGAGAAGGAACCGGAATAACGTTGGCAAAGGAAGCCTCTTGAAGCGTCATAACGCTAGAACCATGCAAAAGCCACAAAGGCAAGTCCTGCCCGAAAGTAAAGCTCTTACCCAAAAGGAAAGACCCTGTCCCAGGGGAAAGTTCGCTGTGGGAGAGGGTGACATTAGCCTTGTGACAGGGCATCGCCCCCGTGCTAGGACTGATGCATGAACAATATCAGCCGCTTCAATACGCTCGATGAAGCTGGCGGGCATGACACTGGAAGCCGGCGCGGACACCCCATCAGCCGCAAGCTCGGCGCGCGCTCCATCGTGCTCGTCGGGCTTATGGGCGCAGGGAAAAGCACCGTGGGCCGCAGGCTCGCGCAATCGCTCAAACTGCCGTTCCGCGACGCCGATCACGAGATCGAGGCCGCAGCGGGCATGACGATCCATGACATTTTCGCGATCCATGGCGAAGAGCACTTTCGCGATGGCGAGCGCCGGGTGATCGCCCGCCTGCTTCAGGAAGGCCCGATGGTGCTGGCCACCGGCGGCGGCGCCTTCATGAACGAGGAAACCCGGCAGAACGTGACCGAGCACGGCGTCTCGATCTGGCTGAAGGCCGATCTCGATATTTTGATGCGGCGGGTACGCAAGCGGGATACGCGGCCTTTGCTGCGCAACCCAGACCCTGAGGGCACCATGCGCCGCCTGATGGAGATCCGCCACCCGGTCTATGCGCTCGCCAACCTGACAATCGACTCGCACGAGGCTCCGCATGACCGAGTCGTGGCGGACATCGTCAAGGCCCTGACCGACTGGTTCGAGAAGGCAGCACAGGGGAGCGCCGAATGAGTGCTGCGCCATCTCAGGCAGAGGCCTCCTCTCCCATCACCGTGCCGGTGCCGCTCGGCGACCGGGCCTACGACATACTCGTCGGACGCGGCCTCATCGCGACGGCGGGCGCACGGATCGCCGACTTGCACACCCGCGCCGCCGCCATTGTGACGGATGCGCATGTGGGGCCTCTTTATGCGCAGGCTCTCGCTGCTTCCCTGCAGGCGCACGGTCTGCGAACCTCCGTGGTGATGTTGCCGCCCGGAGAGGCGACCAAGTCCTATGCGAGCCTCGAACAGGTCTGCGATGCGGTGCTGGAAGCCAGGATCGAGCGCGGCGACCTCGTGGTGGCGCTCGGTGGCGGCGTGATGGGCGACCTTGCGGGTTTCGCGGCCGCGGTGGTTCGCCGGGGCGTGCGTTTCGTGCAGGTGCCGACCACCCTGCTCTCCCAGGTGGATTCCTCCGTCGGTGGCAAGACCGGCATCAATTCGCGCCACGGCAAAAATCTCGTCGGTGCTTTCCATCAGCCGAGCCTCGTGCTGGCCGACACGGCCCTTCTCGACACGTTGCCCGTGCGAGAGATGCGCGCTGGTTATGCGGAGGTGGTGAAATACGGCCTCATCGATGACGTGCGTTTCTTCGCCTGGTGTGAGGCAAACTGGCGAGGCATCTTTTCGGGCGGGCCGGAGCGCGACGAGGCCGTGGCCCAGAGCTGCCGGGCCAAGGCCGCCGTGGTCGTTCGCGACGAGCACGAGAACGGCGATCGCGCGCTCCTCAATCTAGGCCACACCTTCGGCCACGCGCTGGAGCGCATCACGCGTTACGATTCCGCGCGCCTCGTTCACGGCGAAGGCGTGGCCATCGGCCTCAACCTCGCCTTCCGCTTCTCGGCTGCGTTGGGCCTCTGCCCACAAGCGGATGCGGAGCGCGTCGAGACGCATCTCGCTGAGGTCGGCCTGCCCACGCGCCTTGCCCAAGTGCCGGGCGGCTGCGGAACATTAGACGAATTGCTCGATGCCATGGCGCAGGACAAGAAAGTGAAGAGCGGCGCCCTCACCTTCATTCTCGCGCGCGGGATCGGCCAGAGCTTTATCGCGCCCGGCATCGAAGCCGATAAGGTGCATGCTTTCCTGCAGGATGAAATTCACACGTCACGGCCATGATCGACGAATCCTCCCTCGGCGATCTCTGGATCGCAGCCCTGGTTGTCGTCTTCTGCCTTCTGCTTTCGGCTTTCTTCTCGGCGAGTGAGACGGCCTTCACCGGCGCATCCCGAGCCCGCATGCTGATGCTGGAGAAAAACGGCAGCCGGCGCGCGAAACTGGTGAACCGCATGCTCGACATTCGCGAGCGTTTCATCGGCACCGTTCTGATCGGCAACAACATCGTCAATATCGGCGTCTCCGCCTTCGCTACGAGCGTGCTGGTCGCCATCTTCGGCGATGGCGGCGCACTCTATGCTACCGCCATCATGTCGGTGCTGGTGATCGTCTTCGCGGAGGTGATGCCGAAGACCATCGCCATTTCCTCGCCCGACAGCGTCTCTCTCTTTCTCGCCCGCCCCATCTCATGGGTGGTGGCCTTGCTCGGTCCGATCGCGATTGCCATCGAGCGCTTGGTTCGGCTCATGCTGCGCCCCTTTGGCATCCATATCGGCGCGAACACGCCGATCCTTTCCGCCTCCGAGGAAATTCGCGGGCAGGTCGATCTGCTGCACAAGGAAGGCGGCGTTGCGAAGATTCAGCGCGACATGCTGGGCGGATTGCTCGACCTCGAAGACCTCACGGTCTCAGAGGTCATGGTTCACCGCACCAAGATGCGCACCATCAATGCGGATCTCTCCTCCGAGGAGATCGTGCGCGAGGTCCTCGCCTCGCCCTATACGCGCATGCCTCTGTGGCGCGAGAGCCAGGAGAACATCGTCGGGGTGCTCCATGCCAAGGACCTGTTGCGCGCGCTCGACGCGGTCGGCGGGGATGCGGGCAAGCTGAAGGTAGAGGCGATTGCGCTGGAGAGCTGGTTCGTGCCGGACACGACATCGCTTCGTGACCAGCTCAAGGCCTTCCTTGCCAAGAAGACGCATTTCTCCCTCGTCGTAGACGAGTATGGCGAGGTAATGGGTCTCGTAACGCTCGAGGATATTCTCGAAGAGATCGTTGGTGACATCAAGGACGAGCACGACCTTTCCATGCAGGGAGTTCGGCCCCAGCCGAACGGATCGGTGAACGTGGACGGATCGGTGCCGGTGCGCGATCTCAACCGCGCCATGGACTGGCACCTGCCTGACGAGGAGGCCACCACCATCGCGGGCCTCGTCATTCACGAGGCGCAGACGATTCCCGATACAGGCCAGATCTTCACCTTCCACAATTGCCGTTTCCAGGTGCTTCGCAAATCACGCAACCGCATCACGGCGCTCAGGATCACGCCGCTCGGGCCGATGCGGGCAAGGGAAGAATAGACCCCTCATTCTGAGAAATTTTGCTGCCGGCTGTACTCAAGCAGGCAGGTCTCATGCCTGTACGGCGCTGATTTCCCGCGCACCCTTGCGAGGTGCAGGCTCCTCGGAAGCCATGAACTGCGCGCGGGCCAATTCGGCGAAGCGTCCTCCTTTCGCAACCAGTTCGTCGAAGGTACCGGTTTCGATGACCCTTCCCTGATCGAACACGAGAATCCGATCCGCATTGCGGATGGTTGCGAGGCGGTGCGCGATCACGAAGGTCGTGCGGCCGCGCATGACCTCGTCGAGCGCCTTCTGAAGCTTCTGCTCCGTCGCGGCATCGAGTGCGCTGGTCGCCTCGTCGAGAATGAGGATCGGCGGATTCTTGAGGAGTGCCCTCGCGATGGAGAGGCGTTGACGCTCGCCGCCGGAGAGGGATCGCCCGCGCTCGCCGATGACCGTATCGAGCCCCTCCGCCTGACGGGAGATGAACTCGATGGCCTGCGCGCGCTCCACCGCTTCGATCATTTCCGCATCCGTCGCATCGGGACGACCGACCTGAAGGTTCTCGCGGATAGTGCGGGCGAACAGCATGGGCTCCTGAAACACGACGCCGATGTTTCGGCGCAGCGAGGCGAGCGCCAGATCGCGAATGTCTTCGCCGTCGATGCGGATGCATCCGGACTGCGGATCGAACGCACGGTGCAGAAGGCCCAGGGTGGTGGATTTGCCCGATCCGGTCGAACCGACGAGAGCGACATTCTCGCCCGGGCGAACACCGAAGTTCACATCCTGCACGGCCGCGCGCTTGCCGTCATAGGAGAAACTTACATTGTCGAACACGACTTCACCTATGAAGCGCTCCACATATTTGGCATTGGGCCTATCGTGAACGGCAGGCGCCGTGTCGAGAATCTCAAAAAACTCGTTCAGCTTCGGTGCCTGCATGAAAAGCTGGTTGATGAAGCTCACCGCCTGCTCCAGCCGCCCGATCAGCATGGTCGCCATGCTCATGAAGGTGACGATCTGACCGATGGTGGCAAGGCCGTTCAGGTGGAGCCAGGTACCGAGCACGAAGATGGCCGTCACCGTGATCGTGGCGGATGCGCGTGAGGCAACAGAAGCGAGCGCCCACCAGGACAGGACCGGGTTCTGCGCCTGCAGCAATTGCTGGATGATCGTGCGGAGCGACCTGCTTTCGGCCTCGATCCTTGTAAAGGATTGGATCACCGGCACATTGCCGAGCGCGTCGGAGGCATGCTCCGCGAGGCTGGAGTGATAGCGCTCGACAGAGCCTTGCAGGGTCTCGGTCTTACGCAGCACAATCGCGGTGAGCATCGTGAAGACCGCGACTAGCGCCACGAGCAGCAGGCCCAGGCGCCAATTGAGAAACACCGTGAGCGGCAGAAGCACCACAAGCGCGACGAGCGCGGAAAGGTGCTCCCGAAAGAAGCCGAGCCAGAGCCAGGACATGCCGCCCGACCCTTCCAGCATGACTTTCAGCACGCGGCCGGAATGGGTCGTGGTGTGGAAGGCGAGAGGCAGCTCGAGCACATGCTCGAAGTAACTCGCTACCACCGCCAGACGACGGCGATGCGCCAGACGATCCGCATGGAGCGCGACCAATGCACCAGCACCGATGGAGAACAGACCAAAGGCCACCCAGGCCAGGAGCAGCGGGGTCAAGGTCGCGAAGGTGACCGGAGTGCTTCCGGGGATCTGGCCGCGGGTGAGAACATCTATGATGCGGCCGAACAGAATGGGCTCGGCAAAAGCCGAGATCGCCAGCGCAATATTCGCCAGGGAAAGGATAGCGCCGACCCGAAGATCGGATCCCAGCTGGCTCAGAACACGCACATAAAGCCTGATCAGCCGCATGCGATTGACCTGCAAACTTGGCGGAGCCTGTCATAGGATCTCCGCTCCCGATAGAGAGTTGCGTAGCTCCATTTCAATGAGAAGCCAAGCCCGCTGCCCATGCGCACCTCATACCCCCGTGGGAGCCGGCTTTTTGAAGGGTTTGCGCAAGCCCAGCCATCGATGCCGGGGCCGGTGCGTCTGGGGGGGGCGCGGCTTGGCTAGGAGAATCGCGCCTTCCTCCGTCTTGCGGATGTGAAGCGTGCGCGTATGGAACTCCTCAAGACCCGGTCGATGGCCGATGGACATGACGCTTGCACCCTGCAGCTCGTTCTCGAACAGGGTCAGCATGGAAGCCTGATTGTCCTCATCGAGAGCAGACGTCGCTTCATCCAAGAAGACCCAGCGCGGTTTGTGCAGGATAACCCGTGCGAAGGCCACGCGTTGCTGCTGGCCGAGCGACATGGTCCTGTCCCAGCGCTCGTATTTGTCGAGCATGTCGACGAACTCATCCAGGCCGCAGCGCGTGAGCGCGGCGCGGATATCGTCATCGGCGAACGTATTCGGCGCGGCGGGATAGCTGAGCGCTGCTCGGAGCGTTCCCAGCGGAAGATACGGACGCTGCGGAAGGAACATCATCTCTTTCTGGGGAGGAATGCGGATGCGTCCCGAGCCCCAGGGCCAGAGAGTTGAAATCGCCCGGAAGAGCGTGCTTTTGCCGGCTCCCGACTCGCCCATGATCAGCACGCGCTCGCCGGGCCTAATCTCCGCCGTTGCATCCTCGATCAGGATGCTGCCGTCATTAAGCGCGATGGACAGACCGTCAAAGCTGAGCCACCCTTTCTCATGGGGCTGAATATCGATGCGGCCATTCTCAGCGGTGACCTCTTCGAGATCGATGGCCGCCTGGCGGAATGTCGCCACACGCAAGACCGCCGAGCGCCAATCCGCAATTTTAGGGAAATTGTCGACGAAATAGCGCAGGGCTGCCTGCACCTGATTGAACGCGCCAACCACCATCATCATGCCACCGAAGGAGAGGCGGCCGCTGAAATAGCCTGGTGCTGCCGCGAGGATCGGCACCACGATAGCAAGCCAGCCATAGCCCGAGGTGATCCAGGTAAGACGCGCAAGCCCACCGGACAGGCGGCGCGTGGCTTTCAAGACCTCCTCGACGAACCCATCGAGGCTGCGCCGCTCATCGGCCTCGCCTTTGTAGAGAGAAACGCTCTCGGCGCTCTCGTTCACGCGCACCAGGGCAAAGCGCAAATCGGCCTCGCGTGCATAGCGCAAAGTGTTCAGACGGATCATCGGACGGCCGACGAGCCATGTCAGCCCTGAGCCGATACCGGCGTAACCGATGGCAACCCAGACCATGTAGCCGGGAACGGAGACCTCATCGCCTTTGAACATGAACGTTGTCGTGCCTGACAATGTCCAAAGCACGCCGATGAAGCTGACGAGCAGGAGAAAGGCCTGGAGCATGCCAACGCCAAGTTCAGTCGAAAGCTCCGAGAAAAGCCGGCAATCTTCCTGAAGGCGCTGGTCGGGCTGGCCACTGGATTCACCCATGAAGCCGAGCTGATAAGCACGATTGGGCTTGAGCCAAATATCGAGCAGCACATGCGTGAGGCGCTGCCGCAGGCGGATCTTCAGCCGCTCCTGCAACCATGTTTGAGCCACGACGAGACCCAGCAAAACGGCAACGATGACCAGAAAGACGAGAAGCTGATGAAAGAAGGTCGCGGTATCGCGGTTCTCCACCGCATCGAAGAAGGCGCCGTTCCATTGGTTGAGCCTAATCTGCCCGAACATGTTGCCGACGAGGATGACGACGATGGCGATCGTCAGCCGCATCATGGGCCAGCCCTTGCGATTTCGGAACATATCCCGGAACAGCAGGAACAGCTCCCGGCCTATGCGCGGCGCGGGCTCGGGATGGATATCACGCTCATGATGCTCGGCGGCTTGGTGAACAGCAGCGATCTCCGCTTCTTTCGCCAGGGTATTATCCTGCCCTGGACCCACATCGGGATCTGTGCCCGTCGCGGGCGGTGGGGGCATTTGCTTGCCCAGTTTGGGATCGAAATCCGGCATGGTAACCGACGCACACTGCTCCATGCGCCGGTCTTGGCGCATGGAGCTAAAGCGCTACGCTTCGCATTCGGTTCCCTGATGCGCGCTCTGCGGCGCATATGCCTCAGTTCAGAGCCTGTCGGCTGCGACGACGAGGGCCCAATAGACCTTGTACTTGGAGTTCGGCGTATAAGCTGTGGCAATGCCGATCCGCGTGGCCGAACGGTCGAGGAGCACGCGATTGTGCTGAGGACTTTCGCGCCAGCCGGAGAAGGCCTCGGCCAGGGTATGATAACCGGCCGAAAGATTGGCGCCGGGCGCCGCAAAGCCGGCGGAGGACAGGCGCGCCTTCACGGCGTCAGTGGAGCTCGGCTTATCGGCGGACGCCATGGCCTGCGCCTCGGCCTCGGCCAGGGCCTGCAGGTCCGGATCGATGGTGAGCGGCCCCAGGCCATTGTTGCGGCGGTAGGCGCCGATCATGTCCCGGGCCATGGCCCCATCGACCACGGCTCCGCGTTGGGCCATTGAGGCGTAGAAGCTAGGCGTCTGAGAACGAGCTTGGCGCTGCTCGGTCTGGCAGGCGGCAAGGGCAAGGGCGCAAAGGCTGAAGATGGCAAGACGGATCATGCCGGCGATTTATCCTTGAGAAGGGTTAAGGTTTCGTCCTCTTCCCCGCCCTTCTTGGATGAATCGTCTCTCGGTTCCTCGTTCTCCTCCGGCGCAGGCACCGCGCCCGGAGGAACGCCGATGCCGGCTTTGCGCATCTCGCGGAAGACCTCGAAATAGAGATCGCTCGAAACCCGGCCCGCCGAATCGATATCGTCCACGAAGCAGACCAGATCGAAATCGATGGTGTTCTCCGTGACCTTCTTGAAGACCACGCGCGGATTAGGCTCGCTCATGATTTCGCGATGGGCCAGGGCCGCGCGCTTCATGAGTTCCGCCATCACATCCGGATCGGTGGCGCGGGGCACGGGGATCGAAACGATCACGCGTCCGACGCGGTCGTTGCGCACACGGTTGCGGACGATGCCCGAGATCAGGTTCGAGTTCGGCACGATCAGGGTCGAGCGGTCGAAGGTCTGGATTTCGGTCGAGCGAACATTGATCCGGCGCACATAGCCTTCGCCGTCGCCCACCACCACGAGATCGCCCACGCGGATGGGGCGCTCCCACAGCAGGATGAGACCTGAGATGAAGTTGTTGACGATGGATTGCAGGCCGAAACCGATACCCACTGAAAGGGCACCGGCCACGATGGTGATGCGCTCGAGGCTCAGGCCCAGATAGGTGAAGGCGACGACGCCGGCAGTGATGATGCCCACATACCCCGCCGCCGTGCGGATGGAGTTGCGCAGGCCCGCATCGAGATCGGTGGCCGGCAGGAAGGTGTTGTCGAGCCAGCGCTGGATGACCCGCGTGACGGTGAAGCCCACTGTGAACAGCATGGCGGCGATCAGCACCGACGACAGGGAAATGTTGAGATCGCCCACGCTGAAGCCGAAGAACAGCGCGCGCAGCGAGCCGGTAACATCCGTCGATTCGATGCCCCAGGGCAGCAGAACCAGCAGAAGGGCGATGATGATCAGCGCAAGACGCGCAACGCCGCTCGCCAACACACCGATCTGCTCCAATGAACGGCGCCGTATGCCAGTGTTGGCCTGGAGCGTCGTGGACAGGCGGCTTTGCGAGCGCAGGGATCCGCCGATGAATTCATCGGCCAGCGCGATGCACAGGATCAACATCGCGATAACGATGGTGATCCAGATGGTCTGATCGACCACGAAGGATGCGAGAGCCGTATAGCCGCCGAGAACGCTGCCGATGATGACGGCGACGATGAACCAGCCGAGGCTGCGGAGCGGCCCGCCGATATCGACCTCCGGAGCCATGTAAGGACCAAGGCAGGTCTCATCCTGATTCGCGCGTGCCGCGAAGCGGCGCAGCAGTTCCGCGAGAACAAGCGCTACGGCCAACGCGAAGACCGCGCGGGTGATCACGGTGATGGGAAGCGCTGCCGCGATCGCCGCATTGAAGGATTCGATCACCTTGCCAACCACGATGATGGTGGCCAGTGTGATGGCGAAGCTCATGATCCGGGTTGCGGATTCATTCCTGACCGGGATCAGCCGCCATGTCGTGTGGTCGGGCGCGAGAATGGCATCGATGAGCGCGCGTACGAAGGCGATGAAGGCAAGCCCGCGCAGGAACGCCGCCATTACCTGCTCCAGGCGGGGCGGAGCGATATCGGCAGAATCGAAGGCCACCCATACGATCCAGCTGCCAGCGATGGCAGGGCCTGCGCTGAGGACCAGGACGCCGACTGCGGCGAGAAGCTTGTTACGATGCAGGGGATCTATAATGGCCGGGTCGCGGCGCACGAGACGCGGAGCGATAGAACGCCGACCGACATAAAGCGCGATGGCGATGCCGACTGTCAGCCCCAGCATCAGCAGAACGCCGAGACTCAGGCTGCGCCCTGCCTGATCGAGAGCATCGGAGAACACGATGCGCTGCGCCCGAAGCTCACGTGGAATCGCCTGGACGACGTTCATCCAGAGACTGGGACTGAAGATACTGTCGCTTTGTTCGAATAGAGCGCGGGTGAAGCCGGCCCTGCGCAGATCGCCGATCTGGGTGTTCAACTGCTCGGCCTGGACCAGCAAGGCGCGCCCGAGGCGTTGCGTCTCGTCGAGTTCCGCCACAGCTGCCTCACGCTCGGCCCGGTCCCGGGCCACGTCGGAGCTTTCCTCGGGCTGGCCGCTCGCCGGCTTTGGACCAAGCTGCGACAGGCGCTGGCGGCTCGCCTCGAGGCGCGGGGCCTGCTCGTCGATGACGGAGCGAATACTGGCAATGACCGGTTCGATCTGAAGGCGCAGGTTCTGCAGGTCGGCATCCGACAGGGTACGCCCCTGCAGGGCCAGCTCCTTCTGGTCGAGATCGGCCTGATAGCCATCGAGCTTGGCGCGGGCCGCTTTGGTCTCAGCGGAAACGGTCACTGCGGGCGCGGCAGCCGGTGGAGCCGCAGCCGAGGGCTGGGGCGCAGCAGGCTGAGGCTGGGATTGCGCTTGCGGCGCAGGCTGCGCCTGCTGGGCCCACCCAATGCCTGCCGATCCAAGGCCGCAGGCAAGAATCACGGCTCCCAAAAGCCGCTTCATTCCGATGCTCTTCATTCACTCCGCCTTATCGCATTCCCTTGCGGGCCGGTTCTTCGCGAATCAATAAGGCGAAAACTCGCCTTCAGGCCGACGGAGTGCAACAAAAAAGCCTGGAAAGGCGAGCGCACCCTTCCAGGCTCATGGATTTTTGGGCTTTTACCGGTTCGGCGTGGGGTTTGCCGAACGCTGAGCATCTGGCGTCGGATAAGCCGGGTTCTCCGGCTGCGTCCGGTTGCCGGGATTGGCATTGGTGGAACCGGTCGTGGAGCCCGTGGTCGCCTCGCGGGCGGCATTCGTGCCCGGATCATCGGGGGAGGTCGAGCCGACCCAGATCATATAGCCGGTCACCGCAACGGCGAGCAGCAGCAGCGAACCGATCAGGACGCCCAGGACCGGGCGGCCGGGAGCGCCTTGACGGGCGCGATCGTCGGGAATTTGTTGAACCATCTCAAGCCTCTTTCATATCAAAAGTTGTCGAGGACGAGCGGCGAGGCTCGGCGTTACCAGGGCAACGCCCGTTGCCAGAGGCGGTTCCTGCCAAGCCTGGGGCAAAACCCAAGGGGACCATGACCGGGACCATGACTGGGCAAGCTTTCGAGACATTGGATCAAATGTTGCATTTCGCCGTTGTTCGAGACGGGCCGCTATTCAGTGACAGGGGACGAGGGGCCGATGGATCGGACACCGTTGGGAAGCTTGCAGCATTTCTCAACCTTCTCTGGCTCATCCCCTCCGCCCGCAGCCTTTTTTTCGCCGTTTTGGGTGCCCTTGGGTAATCTCTGATTCAAGGAGACGTCATGCACGACAATCGCATCAGTCTGGACGGGACTTGGGAATTTTTGCATGTGGCCGACGACCGCCTGTCGGGCCCGGCCGAGGTTCGCCAGATTACGGTGCCGAGTCCCTGGCAGGCCCAATTCTCCGACCTGCGCATGCGGGCAGGAATCGGCATTTACCGCAGGACAGTCGAAATCGACGAAGCGTGGCTGCACGACAGTGTCTGGATCCGGTTCGGCGCGGCGTTTCACAACACCAAGGTTTTCATCAACGGCGAGGTCGTGGGCCACAACGAAGGCGGCTTCCTGCCCTTCTCCTTCGATGTGACGGCGCATCTGAAGCCCGGCCCGAACGAGATCAAGGTCCGTGTCGACTCGCCCACCGACAACCCTGCCGAGTTCCCGGATTCCCCCTTCGCTGAAATCCCCTTCGGCAAGCAGAGCTGGTACGGCCCACTTTCCGGCATCTGGCAGCCGGTATATTTCGAGCGTCGCATTCCGGACCATATGACGCGCGTGCGCCTCGTTCCCAAACTCGCGACGGGTCAGGTCACCTCCGGCGTGTTCTTCGCGCGCCCTCTCACCGATGCCACGCAGGTTCGCATCGAAGTGATGGATCCATCAGGCGAGGTTGTGCTCGACGAGGTGCATGAGACGCAGATCGGCGTCACCAGCATGCCGTTCGAGTTCGAAATCGCCGACGTCAAGCCCTGGTCGCCGGACCATCCGCACCTTTACCGTGTGCGCTTGTCCTTGATGCGCGGCGGCGAGGTGAAGGACGAGATCTCCGACCATTTCGGCTTCCGCACCATCGAGACTCGCAACGGCAAGCTCTACCTCAACGGTGAGCCGCTTTACCTGCGCTCGGCGCTCGACCAGGATTACTACCCGGACACGATCTGCACCGTGCCGTCAATGGAATTTCTCGAGGATCAGTTCCGCAAGACCAAGGAGCTCGGCCTCAACTGCCTGCGCTGCCACATCAAGGCAGCCGATCCGCGCTATTACGAAGTGGCCGACCGGATGGGCGTGCTCATCTGGACGGAGCTGCCCAACGGCGGCATGGCCACCGACCGTTCGCGCGGGCGCAAGGAAAAGCTCCTCAAGGGCATCGTCGACCGCGACGGCAATCATCCGTCCATCATCATCTGGACGATCATCAACGAGAACTGGGGCGTTGACCTCGTCAACGATGCGGATCATCGCGATTGGCTCAAGCGCACCTTCGCGTGGCTCAAGGCCTATGATCCTACGCGCCTCGTCGTCGACAATTCGCCGCTCGCCCCGAGCTTCCACGTGGAATCCGACATCGCGGATTATCACTTTTATGCCGCCTATCCAGACCACCGCGCGCAATGGGACCAGTTCGTGGACGAACTTTCGAGTAGAGCCACATGGCTCTACTCACCTCACGGCGATGCGGTGATTACTGGGCGCGAGCCGCTCATGTGCTCGGAATTCGGCAATTGGGGCCTGCCCTATCCAAAGGACCTGCGTGACGCCGATGGCGAAGAGCCCTGGTGGTTCGAGACCGGCCACGACTGGGGCGAAGGCGTCATGTATGCTCACGGCGTCGAGAACCGTTTCTCCGATTGGAGCCTAGACCGCGTGTTCGGCGATCTGCGCCGTTTCGTGATCGCGGCGCAATGGCAGCAATTCCGCGCGCTCAAATACGAGATCGAGGCTATGCGCCGCAAGCCGAACTTGGCCGGTTACGTCATCACCGAGCTGCACGATTGCCATTGGGAGTCGAACGGCCTCCTCGACATGCGCCGCAACCCGCGCGTGTTCCATGAGCTGTTCCACATCATCAATTCCGATACGGTGATCGTCCCGAAATGGGAGCGCGCCTCCTACTGGTCAGGCGAGACGGCGAGCCTGGAGCTGGCTTTAGCCCATGGCGCCGGTCCGGTGCTCGAGGATTGCCAGCTTGAGGTCAGCGTCGGAAATGAAACCCAGCGGATCGCGCTGCCGCGCCTCGAAGCGCCGGATGTGCTAGACCTCGGACGCGTCGAAGTGCAGCTGCCAGAGATGGAGGAAGCGTCCCTGCGGCGCATCAGCTTCGATCTCCGTTCCTCCGACGGCAATCTGATAGCGCACAACCACCACGATATTGCCATCCACCCGAAGCGGGCGAAGCCCGTGCATTCCCGTGAGCTGGTGTGGTCGCCCGATGAGGATATACGCGAACATTTCCAGGCGCTCGGCTACACGCTCGCCCGGGCGTTCGAGGAATCGACCCTCATCGTGTCCCGCACGCACAACAAGGCTATCGCTGATCATGTGCGCGCCGGCGCCAAGCTTCTGCTTCTGCCGGAAGAAGACATGTCGCTCTATCCGTTCTTCCCGCATTGGCAGGCTGTGCGCGTACAGCCTCGTCACGGCACGCTATGGTCCGGTGATTGGGCGTCCTCCTTCGGCTGGTTGCGGCGCTCGGGCCATTTCGCCCGCTTTCCGGCAGGCCCTCTCCTCGACGAAACAATGGACCGAGTTCTGCCGGATTTCGTGATCTCGGGCTGCAACCTGCTCGACTTCCAGGCGCGCGTGTTCGCTGGGCTCGTCGTCGGCTGGATCCATAAGCCGGTGGCGCTTGGTGTCGAGCGCTCCTACGGGCGTGGACGCCTCGTCGCCTCCACGCTGCGCATCATGCGCGATGCGCCGCTGGCCGACCCCTCGGCCACCCTGCTCACGGACGCGCTCGTGGAGCTTGCGGTCGAATCCCGCGCCGCGCGCCTCGAAGAGGCCGTGCGGGCCGCCGAAGCGGCGGCCTGACGGGGAACGTCATGCCTTATGCAAAAAGCGGCGCGACAATCTCGCGCCGCTTTTCTTTCGATGATGGGAGCTTCTACTCCGCCGCCACTTTCATGGCATTTTCCGACCAGCTTTCCTCGCAATCGTAGAGGTAACGGTCGAGGGCGCTCTCAAGCGTCGGCATGAGAATGCCGCGCTCCGTGGATAATGTCGTATTCAGGACGGGAACATCACTCGCATCCCCGATGCGTGAAGGATCGAACCCTGCCCGCGTAGCCACCTGAATCGCGAGTTCGTGCCACGACAAGCCGCCGATATTCGACATATGCCAGATGCCGGATCCGCCATCGATGAGGAGGTCCAGGGCTTTATGGACCAGATCGGGCACGTAGGTCGGCGAAACCACATCGAGGCTCGCCTTCACGTCGTCGCCCCTGCTCAATGTGTTCAAGATCGACCACACGAAGTTATAGCGATCCCAGGGTCCGAAAAACGCGCTCGTGCGGATGATCAATGAGCTCTCGTATGCCGCGAGCACGCGGCGCTCCGCTTCGGCCTTGCTCGCACCGTAGACGGTCGTCGGGTTGACCGCGTCGCTCTCAAGATAGGACCGTCCGAGATTGCCGTCGAAAACAAGATCGGAAGAGAACGTTACGAGAGGAATGCCGAGATCGCCACAGGCTTTCGCGAGCGTTTCCGCGCCAAGAGCGTTCTCGCGAAAGCAGGCTTCTGCATCCTTCTGCGCTTCCGATACCCGCACATATCCCGCCGTGTTGATGACGGCCCAGGGTTTATGGCATCTCAGGGCTAACTTCACGCTCGCTAAGTCAGCGACATCCATATCCCGCCGCGAGAGCAGTACATGATTGAGGCCACGGAAGTCGCAAATCCGGGAGAAGGCACGGCCCAGCGTTCCTGTTGCACCCGTGATCAGTAGCTGGCGCGGTTCATCCGCGAGCCAACAAGAATTCGATGTTTTCGCGGGCGGCTTATAGAATCGAACATCGCGCTTCCACCACCCTGCCCTGTCGAGCACCGGATGATCGAAACGCCCGGTCTTCGCCAGGGCCTCCGATGCGTGGGCAAGAGCCGTACGCCGTGGGTCAGATGTACGGACATCGAACGGACCGGGCTCGTAGAAACCGCTGCGGCGGGTGAGCAGGCTGTTCCAGTCCATGGCACCGAAGAGCGACCAGATCGTTACGGCGCGAATGTCCGCGCCCTCGTCGCGGAGCGCATTCACATCGTTCCACACTTCCATCAGCCAGCGCAGCTGGTCATCGCGTGAACTGCCGTGATGAGCCTCAGTGACGGCGATGGGACGCTTGTATCGTTCCCACACCTCCCGCAGCCGGGCAGCAGGGCCAAGGTCCTTGGCCGGCAGCGGCATGCGAACAGCCTCGGCATCGGCGTAACGATGGCGACCGTTACCGCCCCAATGATGCTCGGGATAGCGGACGAGCCGCTCGTCGAGATACCGTTCGCTCGTCAGGTAATGATTGATCCCGATGATGTCGGGAGCCCCATCGCCTTCGAGGAAAAACTCGAGATCGGCTTGGCCTACGCCGTGGTCGAGGAAGATCCTCCACCAGGGATGATCCCGATCAACCATGCCGCACAGGAGATCGAAGCCCAGAAAGCGCCTTTGGTTCTCATGCTCGGCTTGATAGGCCAAGGCAGGTGTTGAGAAGGTCTTTCCCATGTCGTCCGTCTGAACGAGTTGCGCATCCGGGCGGACCTTGCGGATGGCACGCATGGAAAGAACGGTTGCCTTGCACTCGTTCACAAGGATTTTGAGAAACAACTCGTAGCTGGTGCCATGCGGATACCAATGGCCGTAAAGACCGCAGAAGCGGGCCGTCGTCAGAGGTTCGTTGACAGGTGTGTAGAGATCAAGATGCGGATAACGCTCGGCGACATTCGCTGCGTGGCGGGCGAGGAGTTCCGGCCATGCGGAATCGAGCATGTGGGTGTAGCGTGGGCCACTGCCGTGGTGGCACAGTCCCGCGATCGCGCGAATTCCAAGCTCTTCAAGTCTGGCAAGACGCTCGTCATGCCACGAAAAATCTGTCTGATCCGGATGCTCGGGAGAGATCGTCTCCCACAGCACCGGATGGCGCAGGGTTCGAATTCCAAGTTCAGCGATCCGATCGAGGTCCTCGATCCGATCACTGTACCCGGTCTCCAGGCTTTGGTCGCGGTACTCATCACCCACCCGCGCGACGGTGCATTCGATACCGCCCCAAAGCTCCAAAGGTCTGCTCATCACGTCACTCCGAGCTATTCCGTTCCGAAATATCAAAACTACGGGTCGCGCGGATTGTTCGTTGAAGATCCTGTCACGATATCGATGCGGCAGATGAGGGCATGACCTTTACGGTCGTGGTATCCGCATCAACCGGCAGGGATTCATTGATGCGCCGGAACGTGGCAAGCGCCTGGCCGACGATTTGATCCATGTTGTAGTAGCGGTAGGTGGCGAGCCGTCCCACGAACCATACATCCGGAGTTGCCAGCGCCAGCCGCTCATACTTTTTGAACAGCTCCTGATTTTCCGCCTTCGGGATCGGATAATAGGGATCGCCTTCAGCGGATGGATATTCGTATGTCAGAGCTGTCTTCACATGCTCCTGACCGGTGAGGTGCTTGTATTCCGTGACGCGCGTATATTCATGCGTCTGCGGGTAGTTCACGACGCCGACCGGTTGGTGCCATGGTTTATCGAGAGTGATGTGCTCGAAGCGCAGCGAACGGTAAGGCAGCTTGCCGAACTGGAAGTTGAAGTATTCGTCGATTGGGCCGGTATAGATGACCCGGCGATGGGGGACGACTTTCTTCACATCTTCATAATCGGTCTGCGTCATCACATGGATGTTCGGATGGCTCACCATCTTCTCGAACATGCGCGTGTAGCCGTGCTTCGGCATGAACTGGAATTCATCCGTGAAATAACGGTCATCCTGGTTCGTGCGGGTCGGCACGCGCGAGGTCACGGACTTGTCGAGTTCGGACGGATCGAGCCCCCATTGCTTGCGGGTATAGCCCCGGAAGAACTTTTCGTAGAGCTCGCGGCCGACCACGGAGATCACCACGTCTTCCGACGTCTTGATCTCTTCAACCTTCTCGGCGCGTTCGGCAAACCAGCCCTTCAATTGCTCAGAGGTCAGGTTAAGGCCATAGAGCTTGTTGACCGTGTCGAGGTTGATCGGGATCGGCACCTGCTTGCCGTCCACTTCCGCCAGAACACGATGCTCGTAAGGACGCCACTCCGTGAAGCGGGAGAGATGATCGAAGATCTGTTTCGAGTTGGTGTGGAAGATATGCGGGCCATATTGGTGAATCAGGAGGCCGTTATCGTCGTAGCGGTCATACGCATTCCCACCGATATGGCTTCGACGGTCGATGAGAAGAACGCGCTCGTTCCGCTCGGTTGCAAGACGCTCAGCCAATACGCTACCCGCAAAGCCAGCGCCGACAATCAGCCAATCATACATTCGATCACTCCGCAGGGGTAGTGGCGTAGATGGGAAGAGACGGAGCGGTGCGATCCGTTGCGATTTCTCCAGACTCGTCCTGCATCAGCTTCTGCATGGCGAACCACGTCTTATCCCAGGAACCCTGAGCCAGATGACGGTCGACCTTGGCGAGCCAGGCTTCTTTGGGTCGGGCAAGCATCATTTCGACCTTGGTAACGACCTCGTCGGCATTGCGCGCGATCTCCACAAGGCCCTTCTCGCCATAAGGCTTCACCACATCGGTGATGGCGGTGGACACAACGGGAACGCCGGCTGCGAGGAACTCGGGCGTCTTGGTGGGACTGATGAATTTCGTCGCTTCATTGAGCGCGAAATTCATGAAGCCTACATCCCAGCCCGACAGATAGCGCGGCAGTTCGTTGTAGGATTTTCCGCCCAGCCAATGAATGTTGGGGCGTTGCGGCAATGTCGCCGGATCGATCTTTACGACCGGGCCGATCATCACGAATTGCCAGTCAGGGCGCAGGTCCGCGGTTTGCGCCAGCAGGTCGATATCCATGCGCTCATCGATGACCCCGAAGAAGCCGAGACGCGGATGCGGAATATGCGCCTGATCTTCGGGATCCTGATGGGTCGAGCGGGCTTGCGAGAAATGACTGAACTCGATGGAGGACGGGAAGCCATGAACACTGCGATGGCGGCTCTTCTTGGCTTCGTAGAGACTCATTCCACCGGTGAACACGAGATCGCACCGGGAGAACAAGGCGTTCTCGAGATCAAGAAGCTGCTGCGAGGCTCCGCGGAAAAGCGAGAGCTCATCCATGTTATCGTAAACGCATAGCTCGCATTCGAGATCGCTGGTGAACGCCATCGCCATCGGCGTGTAGTACCAGAAAACGCGGCTGTCCCTGAATTCGCGCCCGATTAAGCCTTCGATCAAATCGTGCTGTTCGGCGACGATATCCTCATGGGACAAACCTTCCGGCAGCATGGGAACGGCAATCGTGACGCCTTGCGGGCGGCTGCTTACATCCATGTGCGGCTGGATTCCCGCTTTGAAGATCGGCTCTTCGATGATCAGCACATCGTAATGCTTGGCGGCGCGACTGAGCAGATGCTGCGGGCGTTGCCAGACAAAATCCCACCGCAGGTGAGAGAAACAGACGAGGAGAGGCTTTTCGGCATTGGCCTTGATAGGCGAACGAAGGGCATGCGGCTGCGTTCTCAAACGCTCATGCATAGCGCGATCCTCAAAAAGAGATGTGTTGTCACAATCGGACGGAAGAACACAGTCCGGGGCGAATAATGTGATGACTTATATGAAGCGCACCGGCGAAGGGTCGCGGTCGCAATCGTTCAGTCAACGCAGAAGGTGCAATTTGGTTCCATCTGCATTCATGTTTGTGAACAACTATTCATGAGGAAACTGTCGTTCACTTCTTCTCCAACAGCAACGTTCCTTGCTTTTGAATGAACGACTTTGCTTTTTCAGCAACCACGGCGAGTATCCATGGCAGCTGCAATTCAACGCGCACTTGGTCTTCCATGACATCGAGATGCCCGCTGACATTCTGACCCATTGCGCCGACGCGAAAATCCATTCGATCGCCCGCCCATGCTTCATTGATCGAGGCAACCTTGTCGCCGAACTGGGACTTCAAGCTGCCCATGCCGCCTTGAAGACGGCGCATAGCTTCGGCTTTGCCGAGATTATGGGGAATAGACACGACGAGGGGCTTAGACATTACGAAACTCCGCTTTGCCACGACAAGCGAGGCAGTGCCGGTCGGGTTCCGTCGCTAGAGCATTTCCACCCTGATTGCCCGAATCACGAGCGTCTCTTGCCGGAAGCGCCGCTCCAGCTCCGCTCGGTAATTCTCCCACCATGTGTGATCGATCTCGCGTGCCATCACCTCGAACACGACAATGTCGTCATGCGTCGTGTGACCGCCCTCCTTCCACATGCCGTGGGCGGGCGCGCGGGTAAAGCTCGTGATTCCGCCGAACCGTTCGGAAAGCTCCGTACGTACGCGCCCATATTCAGCGCCGTCGAAGCGTCGACCCGCATTGTCGGCCAGCGGAAGAAGGATTTGCACAAGATGCATCGCCTTGGCCTTGAAGCATCACATCATCGGAAGCAGGTGAGATAGTTCAGGAAGCGCAAAAAGCGAGAGCAGTGCTTCAGGCCATCAGAGCTGTAAAGAGTTCTTGATCGGATTCCGGCAGGTCCTCGACCCAGTCGCGGTTCGACGGCTTGGAAACGCGCCAGGAATGGCAGCTCGACGCCTGAAAAGCCTCCGAAGGACGAAGACGGCGACGCGTCCCATCGGGCCGCATCTCATCGATCACGACGAATCCGAAGATCGTGAGTCGTGTCGCCATGTCCTTGCTGGCGCGGTCGTCCGCCGCAATCGGCAATGAGCCTGCGGCATAGACCGCATCCATGAGGCTTTTCTGATCGCGGCGCGGACTGGCTGATGAGCGCGCGCCCGGAAAGCGGATAACGTTCGTCGGAAGAGACGATGTCGATTCCATATAAGCAACCCTTGGTCCCGAATCGGGTCCAAGGATCGCCGCAAGGAATTAAGAAGCGCCTAACCGGCGCCTCAAGGCTCAATCCAGCCGATGCAGGGACACATAACCCGTGCCGCTGGAGGTCAAGCCCAGAGCCTGGGCCGGGCTCTTGGCCAGATCGATGATCCGCCGATGAGCGAAGGGACCGCGGTCATTGACCCGAACGACCACCGAGCGGCCGTTGGATTCATTGACGACCCGAAGGCGGGTGCCGAAAGGCAGCGAACGGTGCGCCGCCGTCATGTCGCCGGAGTCGAAACGCTCGCCGCTGGCGGTCTTGCGGCCATGAAACCCCGGCCCGTACCAGGATGCCGTGCCTCGCTGGAACTCTTGGCCCAGGTTGGCCTGAGAAATGGATCCCGTCGCATTGGGATCGTGAGATGCAGTTGTATTGCATGCAGCAACGAACAGAAGAGGCATCATTGCGCACACGCGGGTGACGTTGTTTTTCAAGGACAGTCTCCCCTTGTGTTTTATTTGCAAGTGAAGCTGCCTTTTAAAAAGGCAAGAATAAGGCGTAGCAATTTTTTGTTGGCACTATCATCCTTTTGATAATGTGGATTGCTGTGAGATATAGCCTGATTGAAACTTAGTTGCTTATATAATAGCCTGGATATGGTTTCCTTTTTCGTAAAGGAATTCTTCATAATTCTCGGCTTTTCACGGATATCCCTCTAGTCGTCGAGGAGGGATGTCCTACTTGGCTTTTCCTAGCCGGGATGAGCCCCGGCGACGCATGAGGATTGCCGGTTCATGTCGAATGCCTCCCCATCGTCGCGGGTCGCCGTCGTCGGTTCCGGCCCGGGCGGACTCGCCGCCGCCATGCTGCTGGCCCGAGAAGGCATTCCAGTCACCATCTTCGAGCGTGAACCCGCAGTCGGCGGCCGCACCCGCACCATTCATGCGCCGGCTGGCTACAAATTCGATATCGGCCCCACGTTCTTTCTGTATCCGCGCGTTCTGAAGGATATCTTCGAGGCTTGCGGCGAACGGCTCGAAGACCATGTCGAGCTCAAGCGGCTAGACCCGCAATATCATCTGGTCTTCGAGGGTGGCGGTGAGATCCGCGCCACGTCCGACCTGCCTCGTCTCGAACAGGAAATCGCGCGTCTTGCACCGGCCGATGCGCGCAATGTACGGCGCTTTCTAGACGACAACCGCGAGAAGCTCGAAGCCTTTCGCCCGATTCTGGAGCAGGCCTTCTCAAGCCCAGCAGATCTCGTTTCGCCTGCCATGCTGGCGGCCTTGCCGAAGCTGCGGCCATTCTCGAATGTGGATGCGGATCTTAAGCGCTACTTCGCGGACCCGCGCGTGCGGCTCGCCTTCTCGTTTCAGACGAAATATCTTGGCATGTCGCCGTTCCAGTGCCCGAGCCTGTTCACCATTCTTTCGTTCCTCGAATACGAGCACGGCGTCTACCACCCCATCGGCGGCTGCGGCGCGGTGTCCGAGGCCATGGCCAATGTCGCGCGCAAGATGGGGGTGGAAATCCGCCTCGATACGCCGGTTGACCGCATTCTCTACGAGAACGGGGAAGCCGTCGGACTTGAAGCAGGAGGCGAGCGGCATGCTGCGGGCTCCGTGGTCGTGAATGGCGATTTCGGCCACGCCATGCGCCATCTCGTGCCGGAAGAGATGCGTCCGCGCTGGAAGAATAAAAAGCTTGATCGCGCGAAACTCTCCTGCTCGACCTTCATGCTCTATCTCGGCATCGAGGGCGAGGTCCGCGACCTGGCGCATCACACGATTCTCCTGGCGCGCGACTACCAACGCAACATTCGCGAAATCACCGAAGGCATTCTCTCCGAGGAACCGTCCATCTACATCCAACATGCGGGCGCCACCGATTCATCGCTTGCTCCAAAGGGACATACGAGCCTCTACATCCTGGTGCCCGTGCCGAACCTGCGCTGCGGCATCGACTGGCAGCGCGAGGCCCCGCGTTATCGCAAGCTGGCGCTGGAGCGGCTGAAAATCCTCGGGTTGCACGACATCGAAGAACGGATCCGCTTCGAGCGCGTGGTAACGCCGAGCGGATGGCAGGATGAGTTCTTCGTGTTCGAAGGCGCCACCTTCAACCTCGCGCATAATCTCACGCAGATGCTCTATTTCCGCCCGCACAACCGCTTCGGACGCAACGTCTACCTCGTCGGCGGCGGGACGCATCCCGGCAGCGGCTTGCCAGTCATCTATGAGGGCGCAAGGATCACGGCGCGCCTGTTGCTGGAAGACCGAGAACGACGTCGCTCGGGCCTGCCGCAGCAGGAACCGGAAGTCGCGCGAGCCGGTGAAGCCGCCTTATAGGGGATCGTGCTAGCGAAGACCAGCGTGATGGAGTTTCGCGTTCGAAACATCAAGCATCATCCCTAAGCTCTTGCCTTGTTTCACGAGAAGAGCGGCAACGGCAAGCTTGACTGCAACCTCATCGATCTCGACAGCAAGCCCTCTATGAGCAAGCCTCTATGAGATCGTCGTCTTGAACTGTCTCTTCTGCTTCCTAGAACCAAGACATCAGATCATACGCCCGCCGGCATAGCAAAGACCGCGCGTCCAGGCTCACTGCCCTGAACCGTTCGGCTTCTAGGAGGAATTTCGTGAGCGCTCGTGAGCATTCGGTGGCCGTCATCGGCGGCGGATTGGGTGGTTTGGCTGCGGCCTGCGTCTCCGCAGCACGCGGGCACAAGGTTACGCTCTACGACAAGAACCCCTGGCTTGGCGGCAAAGCCGCCGTATTGCACGAAGACGGCTTTCGCTTCGACATGGGCCCGACGATCCTCACCGTGCCCCGCGTTCTGGAACGCATCTTCGCGGAAGCGGGACGCAACCTTTCCGACTATCTCGATCTCGTGCGTCTCGATCCGCAATGGCGCTGCTTCTTCGACGATGGATCACGCATCGACCTGCAGGAAAACATCGACGCCATGGCCGATGCCATGGACCTCTTCTCCCCTGGCAAAGGCGCAGGCGACGGCTATCGCCGTTTCCAGGAAATCTCCGCTCATCTGCACGATATCTCCAACCGCTTCTTCTTCTGGAAACCTGTCGAGGATCTTTTCGACACCATCAACATCCGCGCCAACATGAACCCTGGAACATTGCGGGATGTTCTGTCCCTGCGCATGGGTTCATCGGTTGCCGGCACCATCCGCTCCAAGGTGAAGGACGAGCGCCTCGCACAGATGCTCGACCACTTCACGCAATATGTCGGCTCGTCTCCTTACGGCTCTCCCGCCGTGCTTTGCGCCATCGCCCATATGCAGGCCGCAGATGGCGTCTGGTATCCGATGGGCGGAACGCGGGCAGTGGCCGAAGCACTGATCAAGCTCGCCTCCGAATTAGGCGCCGAGTTCAAGCCGGAATCGGATGTGTCTTCCCTGAAGATCGAGAACGGCGCGGTGACCGGAATCGTGCTGGCGAACGGAGAAACCGCCCCTTACGACAGCGTGATCTCGAACATGGATTCGATCCGCACCTACCGGGAGCTCGTCGGCGGCGAGGTGGGCGAGCATTACGCCCGCAAGGACTTCGAGCCCGCCTGCTCCGGCGTCGTGCTCTATCTCGGCCTGAACAAGCGCTACGACCACATCCTCCATCACGATTTCGTCTTCTCGCGCGATCCGGAGGAGGAGTTCGACTTCATCTATCGCAAGGGTGAGCCTGCCCCCGATCCCACCTGTTATCTGGCGGCGCCCGCCGCCACCGATCCGAGCGTGGCGCCGGAGGGCGGAGAGGCGCTCTATGTTCTCGTCCACACGCCTTATCTGCGTCCGCACCACGATTGGTCGCAGATGTTTCCGGCCTATCGCCAGGTCATCATCGATAAACTCAAGCGCACGGCCGGCATGGAGGATATCGAGGAACGCATCGTCGTCGAGCGTCACCTCACGCCGCAAGATATCCATGACCGCTACAAAGTGCTCAACGGCGCGATCTACGGCCTGGCGAGCCACGGCAAATTCATGGGCGCATTCAAGCCCGGCAACCGCAGCCGGCAGGTACGCGGGCTCTATCTGGCAGGCGGCGCGGCACATCCTGGTCCCGGCATGCCGATGGTCATGATGTCGGGCTGGATCGCCGCCGACGCCCTCGATACGGACACGAAATCCGATAGCTTACGGAACGCATCTTGATGCAGGATACGGGCAGCAGAGCAGGAAGACGAGAACTCCGCGCACAGGCTGGGTCCTCTCCCGTCGCGCGCCGCTCCGCTGCGATCCATCGCTTCATGGTGTCGGTCTTCCGCCGCTACTTCACCCGCTACATGAACGCACTCAGGGTCGCAGCCTGGGGCATGCCGGACGCTTCCCGGATTGGTCCTGTGGTCGTCTATTCCAACCATCCGGCATGGTGGGACGCAGCCGTCTACATCCTGGCCGCAGACCGTTTCTTCCCTTCCCATGAAAGTTACGCGCCCATCGATGCCGCGATGCTTAAGCAATACGGAATCTTCGGTCGTATCGGCGCCTTCGGCGTCGATCTTGAGACATCGCGCGGCGGTGCCGAGTTCATGGCCGCAAGCGCCGAGATCCTTGCCTCGCCGAAGCGCGCTCTTTGGGTCACGGCGCAGGGCCGTTTCTCCGACGTGCGCGAGCGCCCCCTCTGGCTCAAGCCCGGCATTGCACGGCTCGTCGAGATCGCTCCCGACTGCACGATCATTCCGCTGGCCATCGAATATGGTTTCTGGCTGGAGCGCGGTGCTGAAGCCTTCATCGCCTTCGGCACACCCCTGCGCGGAGAAGACCTAATCGGCTTTCCGCGCGCGCAACGCCTTGAATATCTGGAGCGAGAACTCACGTCGACACTCGATCACCTGAGCGCCGACGTACAGGCCCGCGATCCCGCGCGCTTCCGTCCCGTGCTCGAAGGACGCTCCGGAATCGGCGGCCTTTATGACGGCTGGCGCCGTCTCACCTCGGCCCTGCGGGGACGGTCCTTCGATCCATCGCATGAGGGCCGGCATTCATGACGGTTCTCGGATTCATTCTGCTCGCCCTTGCGGCTCTTCCCACATTTTTGTCTCTCGCCAATCTTTTAGCCCTGCACAGAACCCGCCATTTCAAACCGCAGGCAGGCACGTTCGTCTCCATCCTGATCCCGGCGCGCAATGAAGCGCAGAATATCGGGGGCGCCCTCGATGCCGCTCTCGCCAGTACCGGCACCGAGATCGAGGTGCTGGTGATAGATGACGGATCGACCGATGCCACGGCAGAGATCGTGAAGGCATACGCTGCCCACGACCCGCGCGTGCGCCTGCTCAGCGCTCCTCCCTTATCCGAGGGCTGGACCGGGAAGGTCCATGCCTGCCATCACCTCGCCAAAGAGGCGCGCGGCACGCATTTCCTGTTCGTCGACGCTGATGTGAGGCTTGCGCCGCGCGCGGCGGCTCTGATAGTTGCACATGCGCAGACGATAGGCGTCGGTCTCGTCAGCGCCGTGCCGCGCCAGATCATGAGTTCGCTCGGCGAGCTTCTCACCGTTCCCACCATCAACCTGCTTCTTCTCGGCTATCTGCCGATCAAAGCCATGCGGTCATCGAGCAATCCCCGCTTCGGCGCTGCCTGCGGACAGCTGATGCTGGTCGAGAGTAAGGCCTATCGCGCCAGCGGCGGACATGCCGCGATCCGCTCTCTCATTCATGACGGCATCCAACTGGCGCGGCTTTTCCGCCAGAAGGGCTTCATGACGGATCTCATGCCAGGCGAGCGCCTTGCCACTTGCCGCATGTACACGCGTTTCGGGGATGCCTGGAACGGCTTTGCGAAGAATGCGCATGAAGGCATGGCGAAGCCCGTCGCGCTCCCGATCTGGAGTGCACTGCTGCTCGGGGGGCATGTGCTGCCCTTCGGGCTCCTGCCTTTCGTGCCCACATGGCAAATCGGGCTTGCCGCCGCGCTGTCTCTTTTCACCCGCACACTCGTGACATTGGCGGGACGGGAGAGCTTCCTGTCCATTCCCTTGCACCCCTTCGCCATCCTGACGAGCCTTGCCATCCAATGGAGCGTTCTCCTGCGGATCGGCGGCCCGAGGCGCGCGGGATGGAAGGGCAGGCTCTACCCGGTGGGATGAAGCGATGAACGAGCCGGCAACAGCAACGAAACGTCCCAGGGATGAAAATTTCCCCGTTGCATCGCTCGTTCTGTCGCGGCCGCATCGTGAGGCCGTCCTTGCCTTCTATGGCTTCGTGCGCATGGCGGACGACATTGCGGATGATCGCGATCTCGGCGCTGCGGAAAAGCTGACGCGGCTCGATGCTCTGGAAGAGGCCCTTGTCACCGGGGATCCATCTGTGCCTCAGGCGGTGCGCCTTCACGCCGCCGACAAGCGGCATAAGGCCGGCATCGCGCAAGCCCGGGAGATGCTGCGCGCCTTCCGGCAGGATGCCATCAAGAGCCGCTATAATGACTGGACGGATCTTGCCGATTATTGCCGCTTCTCCGCCAATCCCGCCGGGCGTTTTCTTTTGCAGCTTCATGGGGAATGCGCCTCGGCCCAGGCCCCTGCGGACGCGCTTTGCACGGCACTCCAGATTCTCAATCACCTTCAGGATTGTCGCCTGGACCGGGTGAATCTCGGACGCATCTACATCCCGATTCAATGGGCAATGAGAGCAGGCGGCGAGGAAGCATTCTTCAATCCCGAGAATGCCCCTGCCCGCCGCGCCGTTCTCGATGCCATGCTCGACCGGACCGACGACCTCATCGATCGAGCGCGGGCCCTGCCTCGGCATGTGCAGAACAAGCGCCTGCGCGCCCAGAGCATCGCGACCATCGCTCTGGCTCAACGTCTCAGCAGTCTCCTGCGGCATGACGATCCCGTACTTCGTCGCGTCGAGGTGAGCAAGAGCGATGCCGTGAAGGCCTTTCTGTCGGGCCTCTCCGGAATTCTGCATACGACCGTTGCGGACGACGAGCATGTGACGGCGGCCGCCGTCCGGCGCTCCGGCTCGTCTTTCCGCCTCGGCATGCAATCCTTGAGCCGGGAGCGCCGCCGCGCCATACATGCCGTCTATGCGTTCTGCCGCGTCGTGGACGACATTGCGGACGGAGCCGCCCCCGCATCGGAAAAGCTCCGGTTTTTGCGCGATTGGCGCCGCGAGATCGACCGCCTGCACCGCGCGCCCGAAACGCCCATCGGACGCGAACTCGCCCGCGCCACGAGCCTGTTCAAGCTGCCTCTCGAAGAATGCCATGCGCTCCTCGACGGAATGCAGACGGACAGCGCAGAACGCGTGAGATTGGCGAGCGACGGCGACCTGCGCCTCTATTGCCGCCGTGCGGCGGGATCTGTCGGTACGCTCTCCGTGCATATCTTCGGCACACCGAAGGCGCGAGACTTCGCGCTCGATCTTGGGCGCACGCTCCAGCTCGTGAACATCCTGCGCGATGTGGACGAGGATGCCGCGCGCCAGCGGGTCTACGTTCCTTTGTCGCGACTTGGGCAACTCGGCCTCCAGGATGCGCCCGCATCCATCCTCGTCGCCGATCCGCGCTTTGCTCGTACATGTGAGGCTCTTGCCGTGGAGGCGCGCGAGGGCTTCGCATCCGCCGATGAAGCGCTCCGACATCTCGACCGGAAGGCGCTGAAACCCGCGATCCTGATGATGGAGAGCTACCGTCGCATCCTCGACCGGCTTGAAGCTCGAGGCTGGGGATCGCGGCAGGGCAAGCTTCAGCTCACCACAACCGACCGACTCCACCTGATCACCCGCGCCATGAGGCCTGCATGACGATCAGACGCACTCATATCGTCGGCGCCGGCATCGCCGGTCTCAGCGCTGCTCTCGCCGTGACTGCGGAAGGCGGCGAAGCGGTTCTGTATGAAGCAGCCCCCCAACCCGGTGGGCGCTGCCGCACGATCCAACCCGCCGATGGATTCATTCACGACAACGGCACCCATGTGCTGTTCACCGCCAACCGCCGCGCCCTGAGCCTGCTCAAGGATGTGGGCGCACGGGACAGATGGATCGAGCCCGAACCCAAGGGGCTTCCCCTGCACGATCTGAAAACCGGCACCGCCCGTCGCATCGGCCTCTCACCCTGGTCGTGGCTATTGCCCTCGCGGCGTCCCGACGGCCTGAAGTTCTCGGACCTCTCGCGCATTGCGCGCCTTGCCTTCCCATCTCAGGATTGTCCGGTCGCCGCCATCATCGGCAACCGGCCGATCATGGACAGCCTGATCGGTCCGTTGACGGTTGCGGTTCTCAACACACCCGCGAGCGAGGCCTCGGCCTCCAGGCTCGGCCTTGCCTTGAGGCAAATGTTATGGCCCCGGGCCTGCCGCCTGCTGGTGGCCCGCAATGGATTGGGCGAAGACTTGGTCCAACCAGCCACCGAAACCTTGCAGGCACGGGGTGTCCCCGTTCTCGCCGGGCAGCGGCTCAGAACTCTTTTGACGAATGGGCAGCGTGCCATCGGCCTTGCTCTCACGGATCGCACGGTGGCGCTGGGGCCCGATGATCGGGTGATCCTCGCGCTGCCGCCCTATGAGATCCAGCGGCTTCTGCCGACGCTGCCGGTTCCGCAGGGCTTCGAGCCGATCCTCAACGTGCATTACCGCATTCCCGGTCTTGCCCGTCCGCGCTTCATCGGTTTTACCGGCGCGCTGGCGCAGTGGATGCTGGTGCGACCCGACCATGTGAGTATCACCGTCTCCGCCGCGCATGATGTGATCGATCTCAGCGCAGACGATCTCTCGCAGACGATCTGGCGCGAGATTGCGCCCACGCTCCAAAGCCTCGGCCTCGATGCGGCCATCGACCGGCAGCCTGAGGCGCGGGTTGTGAAGGAGAAGCGAGCCACGATCAAGCAGGCAGCGAACCTGTTGCCCCTGCCGCCGCTGCGCCCTCTCGCCAATCTTGCCCTTGCCGGTGATTGGCTCGGCTCCCTGCCCGCCACCATCGAGAGCGCCGTCGTTTCCGGCGAACTGGCGGTAGCAGCCTTGCGTCATGCGCGCGGGGCGAAGCTCACCGTATCGCGCACGAGTCTTCAAAGACGGGAGAACGCGGCATGATCCAGGACCGCCCGCCCCTCACCGTCCTGCTTGCGGCCCCGCGCGGATTCTGCGCCGGTGTGGAACGGGCGATTCACGCCGTCGAGGATGCCTTAAGAGAGACGGACAAACCCATCTATGTGCGCCACGAGATCGTGCATAATGGCCGTGTGGTCGAAGAGTTGAAGCAGCAGGGCGCCGTCTTCGTGGATGACATCTCCGAAATTCCCGATGGTGCGGTGGCGATTTTCAGTGCGCATGGGGTGCCGCGAAACGTGGAACGCGAGGCTGCCGGACGAGGCCTTGCCGTGCTCGATGCTACCTGCCCACTCGTGCGCCGTGTGCATATCGAAGGACAGCGTCATGCGAAGGGCGGTCGCGAAGTGATTGTTATCGGCCATCGCGGCCATGTGGAAGTCGAAGGTACCATCGGGCAGATCGACGGAAAGGTTCATGTGGTCGAGAACGTGGAGGACGCACGGGCCATTGCCGTGATCGATCCGGAGCGCATCGCCTACGTGACACAGACCACTCTGTCCGTCGATGACACGCGCGAGATCATCGCGGCTCTCAAAACGCGGTTTCCCACTATCCAAGGTCCCGACACAAAGACGATCTGCTACGCCACGCAGAACCGCCAGATGGCCGTTCGCGTGATCGCGCAGCGTGCGGAGCGGGTCATCGTGTGCGGCGCGCGCAACTCCTCCAACACCAACCGTCTCTGCGAGGTGGCGGAAAGCGAAGGCCGCCCTTCCCTCCTGATGCAGGACCCGAAGGATCTGACCTTGTCCTTCATCGACGGCGCGGCGGTGATCGGCATCACAGCAGGCGCGTCCGCGCCGGAAGAGCTGGTGCAGGAAGCGCTCGCCCTTCTCGCGCAATGGCGCAGGATCACGGTGGAGGAAGTGCGCGTGACCCACGAGGGAACGCAGTTTGCCCCCGTGGATCTCTCACGGCTGATCTCTCAGCTGGCGAATGCTTCCTGAACGTCGCGCGGCACGGCGGTGACGAGGCCGAGCCTGTCGCGCCGCAGCCAGCGCCACAGCATCAAGGATGCCACGACGGCAAGCCCGGTGGCGAGACCGATCCAGATACCGATGCCGCGCAGGCTGGTGCCGAAGGCGAGGATCACACCGAGCGGCAGGCCGACGCCCCAATAGCCGAAAGCGGCATAGACCATGGGCACGCGGGTATCCTGCAATCCGCGCAGCATGCCCGCCCCCACGGCCTGCGCCGCATCGGCCAGCTGGAAGATGGCGGCCATCACCAGGAAGGACACGGCAAACCCGATCACCGGCAGGTTCTTCGGATCGGACAGATCAAGGAACGCGCTGAGCAGCAGATGCGGCGCGAACCACATGAGGGATGCCGTAACCACCATGAAGCTCACCGCGAGAGCAAAGGCCGTCCAGCCCGCGCGGGTGACGCCCGGCGCATCCTTCGCGCCATAAGCGAGACCAACCCGCACCGTCGCGGCCTGGCTGAGGCCGAAGGGCACCATGAAGCAGAAGGATGCGATCTGCAGGGCAATGGCGTGAGCCGCAAGCTCGCTCGGGCCGATCAGCCCCATGAGCAGGGCGGCGGCATTGAAGATCGTCACCTCGAAAGCAAGCGTCAGGCCGATGGGGGCACCGATCTTCCAGAGGGTCTTGTAGCGCGGCCAGTCGGACCGCCAGAATCGGCCGAAAAGGAAGTAACGACGCAGCTTCCGGTCGAGGCTGATGACCAGGGCGAGCGCCAGGAACATGAAGACGCTGGAAATTACCGTGCCGACGCCCGCGCCGATCAGGCCGAGGTGAGGCATGCCGAACTTGCCGAACATGAAGCAATAAGCGGCACCCAGATTCACCGGCACGGCCACGATGCCGATGAGGAGCGGCCAGCCGGGACGCTCCAGCGCCGCCAGGAACGAGCGCAGCACCAGATAGAGCAGGAAGGGCAGCAGGCTCCATTGCAAGGCGCGCATGTAATCGCCCGCATCCTTGGCGAGCGCCGGCTCCTGCCCCATGGCGAGGAGCAGGAACTCCCCATTCCAGGAGATGATCCAGATCGGGATGGCAACCGTGATCGCGGCCCAGAAGCCCTGACGCACCGTGCGGCGCACCTCGCGCACGGAATGGCGCTTGCGCCCCAGTTCCTCGGCGATGAGCGGCGAGGTGGCGTTCACGAGGCCGATGCCGAAGATCAGGAATGCGAAATAGAGATTCGTGCCGAGCGCTCCGGCGGCCAGCGCGCCGGACCCGAGCCATCCCATGAGGATGACATCGGACGTCATCAAGGCGTTCTGTGCCACATTAGTGAGAACCAGGGGCCAGCCCAAGGCAAGGGTGGCGCGCAGCTCCGATATCCAGGCCGCGCGCTCGAGATTTTCGTTTTTTGCGCTCATAACGGCGCGCTTTTACCTAAATGAGGCCCGAAAAGCCACATCGGGACCCCAATATTGAGGAAAAAGTCTCAGAAGGAACCCAGCCACGGCGCATCCGTTCATCCCGGGTCACCTTGCCGTGCCACGCTTGGAGTCTCCCATGGCGCATCCTGCGCTTTCCACCTCGATCGATTTTGTCCTGCCGCCGTTGCTGCACAACGAACACGGCGCGCTGCGGACGGTCGGCGTAGAGATCGAATTCGTGGGCCCCTCTGCCGAGCAGGCGGTCCAGGCCCTGCAGGAAGCCCTTGGGGGCAGGCTGATCGAGGTGGACCCGCATGCCTTCGTCCTGAAGGAATCGGCCATCGGCGACCTCAGCGTGGAGTTAGACAGCCGTATCCTTCATCCCGGCAAGGGCGCCGGTGGGTCGCGTGGTGTCTTGCCGAAGATCGCGGCCCTGTTCGGCTTTGTGGCGCGCTATCTCGTTCCCTGCGAGCTGGTCACCGCGCCCACGCCCATCGACCGGCTTCAGGAACTCGACAGAATCCTCGACATCCTTCGTAAAGTCGGCGCGAAGGGCACCCAGGATGCGCCGTTCTATGCCTTCGGTCTCCATTTCAATCCGGAGATCCCGCGCCAGGATGCCGAGACGCTCACGGCCTTCATGAAGAGCTTCGTGCTTCTCAATCCCTGGCTTCGGCGGGAAGTGTCCCCCGACCGCACACGGGACCTCCTTGGTTTTGCCGATCCGTTCCCGACAGATTACGTCCGCAAGATCGCAGCCGCCGATTACTGGCCGGACATCCCCCGTTTCATCGACGATTATCTAAGCGCGAATCCCACCCGCAACCGCGACCTCGATCTTCTGCCGCTTCTCCACCATTTCGATGCTGCGCGCGTGCGGAAGGTGTTGCCGAATGAGAAGATCAACGGTCGCCCGACCTTTCACTACCGCCTGCCCGATGCGCGGGTAAGCGATCCCGGCTGGAGCATTGCGCCGGACTGGAACCGCTGGGCCTGCGTCGAGCGCCTCGCGGCGGACCGGGAGAAGCTCGATGCCGCAGGCGCCGCCTATCTCGACTTCAAGGGCGAGGACAAAAGCTGGGCCAATGTGGTGGAACAGGTGGTGCGCGCATGACACGTCCCCTGATCGGCGTTACCACATCCCGCCGCGGCGGCTGGCGCAGTTATCTCATGCATAGCCTCGCGCTTGCCCGTGTCGGCGCGCGCGCCGTGCGTCTGGTGCCAGGAGAGCCTCTGCCCAAAGCTCCCTTGCAGGGTCTCGTGATCGGCGGGGGTGACGATATCGGCGCGGAGATTTATGGCGGCAAGGTGCTTCCCGACGTTCGCATCGATCCCGAGCGCGACAAGATGGAGCTTGGCCTGCTCAAAGCCGCCCTGCCGGCGAAGCTCCCGATCCTCGGCATCTGCCGTGGCTCACAGATGATCAATGTGGCCCTTGGCGGCACGCTGCACACGGACATCCACGAAGTCTATGTACAGGCACCGAAGATGCGCACGGTCCTGCCGCGCAAGCGGGTGACCATTGAGCGCGATTCCAGGCTCGACCGAATCCTGCGCTGCAACCCATGTTTGGTGAACGCCCTGCATCATCAATCCGTCGACCGCCTCGGCGAAGGCTTGAGGATTGCAGCCCGCGACGAAAGCGGAATCGTGCAGGCCATCGAGAACGACCGGATGCCATTCCTGCTCGGTGTGCAGTGGCATCCGGAGCTTTTAGTGTGGAAGCGCCCTCACCAGCGCCTGTTCGCAGCCCTGGCGCTCGCCGCGCGCGAGGCCGAGGCACCGCTGCCGACAGCCGCGCTGGCCTTATGACGATCCGCTTACGCGTTTCGCGGCGCGGGGAAAGAGCGGGATGACCTTGTTCTTGTCCGGCGGCGCCAGATGGCGCTGGATCGCGGCGTGCAGATCGCGGCTGATGATGGGCTTCTGCAACAGCGGAAACTCGCTGATTTCATCGGCGGCGACAGGATTCCCGGTGATCAGAAGAACAGGAAGATCCACGTAGATCTGCCGGACTTCGCGGGCCAGCATGACGCCGTTCATCGTGCCCGGCATGGCGATATCGGTCAGCACGACACCGGGCTTGCGCGCGCTCAGGTTCTTCATGGCCTGCGCCGCATCGGTGGCGATGCTGGTCACATAGCCGAATTCCTCGAGCGTGGATTGAAGGGCCAGCGCAACTTCGATCTCGTCATCGACGATGAGGATCTCGGCATTCTTGCGCACATCCTCGCTGGGACTTTCGTCCTCACCCGGCGTTCCAAAGGGCAGAAGGGTCGTGGTGTGAGCGCGCGGCAGGTAAAGGGTGATGCCCATTTCCATGCCACTGCGATAAACCTTCGAGGCACCGCCGATGCCCTGCAGGAAATGGAGACTGCGGTTCAGGCGAAGCCAGGACGAGACATCGATGTCCTGCAACGTGAAGATGGGCTCCAGATCATCATCGGAATCGGAAGCGTCGGACGCCGTGCTGCGGATCGTCAGCTGCACGAACTCACCCTCGATGGCGAGGTTCGGCAAGGTGCCGCGCGGTACATGGACATTCTGGGCTTCGAGGGAGATCGTGCCGCCCTGAGTCAGGGCATCGCGCACATGGGCGCTCAAAGTCACGATGGCCGTCTCGATATCGTCGGGATCCGCCTCGACGGGCCAGAGGTCGTCCTCGAGGGACAGACGCAGTTCCACCGTATCGCGCAGAAGCGAGCGGCCCATGAGGGCCGCCACGGAATTCACCCGTTCCGAGATATCGAGATACTGCACCTTCGGCTCGCTCTGACGCGAGAAGGCAGCCGACTTGGCAATGAGCTTGGCAGCCTGATCGGAAGCCACGAGCGCGGACAGAAGCTTGCGCTGGACGGAGGGCTGATCCTTCATCTGCCGGGCAACGGCATCGATATTGGCACTGATCACCATGAGCTTGTTGTTGAGATCATGTGTGATGCCGTCGCGCAGGCGGTCCACGGCCTGGGCCTTCTGGAGGCGGCGCAACTCTTCATCATCCTCAGTGGGCGGCACTTCTTCGGCTATGGGAAAAGCGGCGACAGGCTCCTCGACCTGACGCTCCGTCACATCCTCGAAGACGGAGAAATCCTCTTCCACCTGCTCTTTGTCCTGAAGGTGTGCCCTCACCTGCCGTCCCACCAGCAAGGGCGCGCCGGCGGCCACCAGAAGGAAGAACGCGACGGCGCCCGCCATCATCTCGGGGTTTCGCGTATAGGCGGCAAACGCCAGCGCGAAGCCTGAGAAGATCAGCGCAAAGGACAGGACCGCAAAGGACAGCCTCAAAATCGGGGGCACCGTATGCTCGTGCTTTTCCAACAAATGAATTGACCTATGGCCCGCAAGCCGCCACTTCGAACGCTATCTTGTGTAGCATGAGCAAACGGCAAGCGAGAGCCTCTCGTTATAAAGTTTTCGTGCGCGATAAGGAGACGAATGTGCGGCTTTCTTATGTCCTGGGCTTGGGGCTAACCTCCCTCTTTCTAGGTATCTCTGCCCTGTCCGTCACGTGCGCCAGCGCACAGGAATCCATGGAGCGCCGGGTGAACGACCTGCTCTCTCAGATGACCCTGGAAGAAAAGGTTGGACAGCTGAATCTTGTCTCCCATGGCCCGCCGCTGCGCTGGGAGGACATTTCCGAAGGGAAGGCGGGCGCGGTGTTGAACTTCAATAGCGCCCCCGACGTCGCCCGGGCCCAGGAACTCGTGCGTCAGTCGCGCCTCAAGATTCCGTTGCTCTTCGGCCTGGATGTGCTGCACGGCTTCCGCACTCAGTTCCCTCTTCCGTTAGGTGAAGCCGCAGCCTTCAGCCCGCGCGTCTCGTTTCTCGCCTCCGAATGGGCCGCCAAGGAGGCATCCTATGTAGGCGTGAACTGGACCTTCGCGCCCATGGCGGACCTCTCCCGCGACAGCCGCTGGGGCCGCATCGTCGAAGGCTTCGGAGAGGATCCCTATCTCGGCTCCGTGCTCACCGCAGCCCGTGTCGAGGGCTTCCGCAAGGGCGGGCTTGCCGCCGCCGCCAAGCATTTCGCGGGCTACGGCGCGCCGCAGGGCGGCCGCGACTACGACACCACCTACATTCCGCGCGCGGAAATGTACGACACCTACCTGCCGCCGTTCCGCGCCGCGGTAGAGGCCGGAACCGCGAGCCTCATGGCGGCCTTCAACGCCAATAATGGCGAACCCTCCACGGCGAATGCGTGGCTTTTGACGGATGTGCTGCGCAAGCAATGGGGCTTCGACGGCTTCGTCACATCGGACTGGGTCGGCATTGGCGAATTGATCAATCACGGCGTCGCCGCCGACGGTGCGGAGGCCGCGCGTAAGGCGATCCTCGCCGGCGTCGACATGGACATGATGGGCCAGCTCTACATCAACCATCTGCCGGACGAAGTGCGGGCGGGCCGCGTGCCGGAGAGCGTGCTCGATGAATCGGTCCGACGCATCCTGCGCACGAAGTTCCGCCTCGGTCTGTTCGACCAGCCTGCCATCGATTCTTCGCGCACGGATGCGGTCTTCCCGTCGGCGGAGTCGCGCAAGGTTGCGCGCGAGGTCGCACGCGAGACCCTCGTGCTGCTGCAGAACCGGGGCGATGTGCTTCCCGTGAAGCCGGGCACCCGCTCGATTGCGGTCATCGGCCCTCTTGCCGACGCACCGCATGACCAGATGGGGCCGCACGCAGCCCGTGGGCATACATCGGACGGCGTTTCGTTCCTCCAGGGCATCCGCCAGCGTGCGCAGAAAGCCGGCATAGCCGTGCAGCATGCGCCGGCCTGCGACCTGTTCTGCCGCTCGACGGAGCAGCTGCCCGCCGCCATCGAGGCCGCGAAGCAGGCCGATCTGATCGTTGCCGTCTTCGGCGAGGCTCAGGAATTTTCTGGCGAGGCCGCATCGCGCGCCCATCTTGAACTCAGCGGCAAGCAGACGGAAATTTTGCAGGCGCTCGCCGATACCGGCAAGCCGATCGCTCTCGTGGTCATGGGCGGACGCCCACAGGTGCTGGGCGCCATCGCTGACCGGATTCCGTCGATCCTCATGGCCTGGTATCCCGGCACGGAGGGCGGCACCGCTTTGGCCGACGTGCTGTTCGGCGACTACAATCCGAGCGGCAAGCTGCCGGTCTCATGGCCACGCGCCACGGGTCAGCTGCCACTCTACTACAACCGCCTGCCGAGCAGCCGCCCGACCATCCCGAACAACCGCTTCACGCTGAGCTATATCGACGAGGCCATCACCCCGCTCTATCCGTTCGGCTGGGGGCTCAGCTACACGCAATTCGCCTATTCCGACGCGGCGGTCGCGAGCAAGCGACTGGATGCCGGGCAGATGCTGGAAGTCTCCGTTACCGTCGCCAACAAGGGCGCACGCCCCGGTCAGGAAGTGGTGCAGCTCTACACCCGCGATCCGGTCGCAAGCCGCAGCCGCCCCTTGCGTGAGCTGAAGGCTTTCGAGAAGGTCAGCCTGAATGCGGGCGAGACCAAGCACGTGACCCTGAAAGTGCCAGTGGAGTCGCTGGGCTTTCATGCGGAGGATGGCAGCTACGCTGTCGAGGCCGGCGCGATCCAAGTGTTCGTCGGCGGCAACTCGCTTGCGGAACAGGTCGGCGAGGCTGAGATCATGAATACGATCCGCATTCCTCCCGATGAGCGGCGCGCATCCGGCGCGACCAACATCGTGCAATAGGCCGTCAGGTGGCGCTGCTCGAACAAGATGCTTCGATCAGTGCCCTTTCCACGTGCGGGCCGGCCCGGTAAGCTGATGCAATGGATCAACCCCGCACACCCGACGCGCCGCACGGTATGATTGCCCGTGCGGCGGGGTCGATGAAAGCTATCGCAGCGGCGGAGCGCAGCGGTGCGGCGGATACCTTACTCGGGATGGCGCTCACCTTCATTGCAGGCGCCATCAATGCGGGCGGTTTCCTGGCAGTTGGCCAATACACGTCGCACATGTCCGGCATTCTTTCCTCAATGGCGGACAATCTTGCCCTTGGCGGCGTTGGTCTCGTGCTTCTCGGTCTTGCGGGATTTCTTCCCTTCGTGCTCGGAGCGGCGTGCTCCGCCATCCTGATCAACTGGGGACGGCGTCATCATCTCGGAAGCCGCTATGCGCTACCGTTGATGCTGGAGGCAGCGCTGCTGGCGGCTTTCGGCATCCTGGGTTGGCTTGCCTATCCCTTGCCCGGCTTCGGCGCGGGCGCTGTGCCGCTCCTGTGTTTCATCATGGGCCTTCAAAACGCGACGATCACGAAAATCTCCGGAGCGCGCATGCGCACTACCCATGTCACCGGAATCGTGACCGATATCGGCATCGAACTCGGCAAGATGGTGTACTGGAACCGGAGCCGCCATATCGCCGAGAAAGTTGCGGCGGATAGGGAGAAGATGATGCTTCTCATTCTTCTGCTCGCATCCTTTTTCGCAGGCGGTGTGACGGGCGCCGTTGGCTTCGGCCGTGTAGGCTTTCTGTTCTGCCTGCCTTTCGCATGCCTGCTTCTGCTTTTGTGCGTGCCCCCGCTCGCCGAGGATGTCTTCGCTCGTCCTCGCAACATACGAAGTCATTGAAGCCGGTTGTCTGGAGCGCCACCGTGCTGCTTTTCCGGGTATAAGGAACCTCCGCCTGGCTTGACGGTTCATCCGTGACACAGCGGAGCCGTCGTCCATGTCCAACATCACCCGTAATCCCGTCGAAACCCTGGCTCGCTTAGGCTATGGCGCACGCGGCGTGGTTTACGGACTTGTCGGCGCCCTTGCGCTCCTTGCAGCCATCGGTTCGGGCGGGCAGACAGGCGGCAGCCGCAGCGCGCTTCAGACACTTCTCGCACAGCCTTTCGGTCAATTCTGGCTCGTTCTGATCGCCATCGGCCTGTTCGGCTTCTGCGCCTGGCGATTTCTGGAGGCGCTGACCGATGCCGACCGTCGCGGATCGGACATGAAAGGTTGGGCGATCAGAGGGGCTCATCTCATCAGCGGCGCCATTTATGCGGGCCTTGCCATCTCTGCCATCGGCCTCGTGCTCGGCCAGGGATCCAGCGGCGGCGAGGATCAGGCCGCCCAAGGATGGACCGCATGGCTGCTGAGCCAGCCGTTCGGCCGGTGGCTCGTCGGCCTCGTGGGGCTTGCCATTGCGGGGACTGGGCTCGGCTTCGGCTGGAAAGCATGGCGCGGCAACGTGGCCGAGCGGCTTAGCGTGCCCTCCGACAAGCGGCATTGGATCATCACCCTGGGACGAATGGGGTTTGCGGCCCGTGGTGTCGTGTTCCTGTTGATCGGCGGCTTTCTCATCTTGGCCGCGATCCATAGCTCCTCGTCCCAGGTCCATGGGCTCGGTGGGGCGCTCAAGACCCTTCAGCAGCAACCCTATGGCTGGATTTTTCTTGCTCTCACCGCCATCGGATTATTCGCGTTCGGGCTGTTCGGGCTTGTCCAAGCCCGTTACCGGCACATCGATGCTCCGGACATTGAAGACGCCAAAGCCACGATGGCCCGGGCAAAGCCCTTCTGAGGCGGCTGAAGCCCGATGACAGGCCCGGACTCTTCCCACGATGAGACCACCGGCCCTCTGCATGCCTATCTTTCAGGGACAGGTCTGGATGGCCGAGGACGATCCGCTCAGGACGTTCTGCGCTTCTCTAACCGTCAGCTGGAGGACATTCACGACTATATTCAGTGGCTGTTTCCCCTGCCGGCCCGCAGCGCGGCCCAACCGAGCGCACCGATCCTCACAGCCTCCGAGATCGTTTCGATCTCATCCGATACCCGAGCCCAGTCCACTTTGCTCCAAGCGATGGATCGAATGACACGGTTTTATCGCGAGACGGATGACTGGCTGACGGGCTACGACCACAACCACCTGCGGATCACCCGCATTATCCAAAGCCTCAGAATGCTCGTATCCCCGAAAGCGGCGCGTGGTTTTCACGAAACCATTCTCGCGCGGCATCAGGCTGCCGGAGCACCGGTCAACAATCGAAGCCTTCAGTACTGGCAGCAGGCGGTGGAATACTGACCGGCAAGGCGCCTGTTTTCTTTTGAGACGCGCAAACGGCTCTTGCTTCTGCCTCGTGACCAGCTATTGGCGAAGGGCCTTGAGTCAATCTCGGCAGTATTGAACTTTGTAACGTTTGGCGGCCGATTGCTCTCGTGCATGATCTCGACGTAATCTCGCGGAATGTGGCGAGGCCTGACCTGAAGGCTGCACCGTCTGTTTTGTCGTCTATACCAATATAAAATTCGCAAGCGTTGATATTGCCAGGAGGCATCAATGAATAATGATAAAGTCTGCCGTATTCTGGTTATCGAAGATGAGCCCATGCTCTCTTCGAGCATCGAAGACTTGGTTCGCGAATTAGGCTGCCAAGTGGTCGGCCCCGCAGCCCGGCTCGACCATGCTTTGACGCTGGCACTGCAATCGGAGATCGACGTCGCCATCCTCGTCATCAATGTCGACGGATCGGTCATCTATCCGGTTGCGGACGTTCTGCGCTTCCGCGGCATCCCGTTCTTCTTCTCTGTCGGAGACGACTTCCGGCCGCTTCCTCAACGGTTCGAGGGAAGTCGGACGCTCCCGAAACCTTTCTCTGCCGAAGCCCTGAAGGATGCTCTGGGGGAGACTTTGACCAGTCCATCCTGATTTCGGCACGAACCACGAAATCCAGATGTCTCGACCATGAAAAAGGCCCCTGCCGCGAGCGCTGCAGGGGCCTTTGATTTTTAGTTCGGTCCCCGCCGTGATCGTGCCACGGCGAGGTTCTGGTTTTTGGATTTAGAGAACGAACCAGCTCTTCTGCAGGTCGAGCGCGCCCTTGAGCTTGATCACGCCTTCAGCGGCCTTGTCGTTATCGGTGTTGAAGTAGACATACGTGTAGTTGCCTGCCTTCTCATAACGAACCTGACCAGCCTTGGTGAAATCATCGTTGCCGATGAAGCTGAAGTTCTGGTTGCCCTTCCTGGTCGTGTTGGCATCGATCGCCCTCAGGTCGAGCCTGTCACCCGCGCTTCCGGAGAAGTCGGTGATGTAATCGGCCCTGCCCCGAGTGGTTCCCGTGTCCTTTTCGTTGAAGACGAACACGTCGCGGCCAGCGCCACCCGTCATCGTGTCCTGCCCGGCACCGCCGATGATGCGGTCGTTTCCTCTGCCGCCATCGATCTTGTCCCGACCGGCGCCGGCATCGATGAAGTCGTTGCCGTTGCCGCTGGAGATGCGGTCGTTGCCGGCGCCGCCGTAGATACGATCGGCGGATGCAGAACCCGCAACGTTCTCGACCAGGACATCGCCCACGCCGAGCGTCAGCACTTCATCGTGGATGGCTCCAGCCTTGTCGGTCACCCGAACGATAACCTGATGGCTCGTGGCCTGCTCATAATCGAGCTTGAGCGAGTCGGCCACGAGGATCCTGTTGCCGTCGAGAGTGAAGCGACCGTCGGCATTGCTGAGAAGATCGAACCGGAACGTGTCGCCCGCATCCTGATCCAGGGCCGAAAGCGTACCTACGACAGTACCCTTTGCGGAATTCTCAAGGACGCTGCCGCCACTGACGAGAACCTTGGAAGGAGTGTCGTTCACGTCCGTAACGTTGATCGTGAACGTCTCCTCCGTGGTCAGGTCACCGGCATCCTTCGCGGTCACGGTCACGTTGATCTTCGACGCAGCCTCGAAGTCCAGGCTCACGCCTGCCTTCAGCTTGAGCTGGCCATTGACCACCTCGAAGCGGCTGTCGCTCACCGTGTAGGTGAAGCTGTCGCCTTCGTCCTGATCCGTGGTGGTCAGGTTGCCGATCACCGCACCGGCTGCATTCTCAGCCACTGTGCTGGCGGACAGAGCGATTGCCGTCGGAGCCTCGTTCACGTCCCGGATACGGATCTTGATCGTCGTTGTCGTGGTGTTGACGCCGTCGAACGCCGTAACCTGGAGTTCGCCCTCCTTCTCGTCGAGTTTTTCGAAGTCGAGCGGGATACCGACGTAGACGAGCTGGTTGTCCTCGTTGATCTCGAAGATGCCAGCGAGTTCCCCGGAGATGGAGAATTGCGCCGGGTTGAGACCGACCGTGTCCGGGTCGAGCGAGGACAAGTCCGCGACGACGGCGTTGGTGGCGTTCTCATCGAGATCGTACACCTTCACGGACACTTCAGGAGCAGTGTCGTTCTCGTCCGTCACGTCGACCGTGATGACATCCGACGTGATGGCATTGTCGTCTTCATCCGTGACCTGAACGGCGACCGAGTAGGACCGCTGGGCTTCGTAGTCAGCGTTGCCCTTGAACCACAGCTCGGTTCCGCGGATTTCGAACATGTCCGCGTCGTCACCCACCAGCGACAACGTGTTGGTGCCGAGAGCGTCATCCGTGACGGTGATGTCGGTCACCTTCATGGCCGCGCCGTTTTCAGCCGTCGTAAGAGCGGCAAGCTCCTTGTTCAGGCCGATAGCCGTCGGGGCCTCGTTCACGTCCTTCAGGTTGATCGTGATCTGCTTCGAGACGGTGTACTTGCCGTCCCAAACCTCGACCTCGACCTCGAAGCTGGTCTTGCCGGCTTCGTAATCCGGAGCCGCCTTGAAGACCAGCTTGCCGTCGACGACGTCGAACAGAGCTGCGTCCTTGCCCTTCACCTGGAAGGTGTAGATGTCGTCCGGGTCCATGCCCTGGTCGTTCACGGCAGCGGCCAGATCGGCGACGAAGCTCTGGTTCTCGTTGACGTCGTACGAAGCCTTCGTCTCGAAGAGCGGAGCGTTGTCGTTCACGTCCTTCAGGGTGATCTTGATGGTTGACGAGGTGGTGTATGTGCCATCCGTCACCGAGACCTTGACCGAGAAGTCCGTGCGGTCAGCCTTCTCGTAGTCGATCGGGGCTCCCACGTAGTAGAGCTTGCCGTTTTCGACAGTGAACAGATCGGAGTCCGCGCCGTTGAGGAGCGTGAACGTGATCGGTCCACCCACCGTATCCGGATCGTCAGCCTGCAGGTCGGCGATGAGAGCGCCTCCCCCGAAGCCGTTGACGTTCTCGTTGAGGTTCACCTCGGTCGTCTTGAGCACCGGAGCGTTGTCGTTCTGGTCCAGGACATCGATGGTGAACGTCTCGGCTGTCGTCAGGCCACCCGCGTCCTTCGAAGTCACCGTCAGATTGACAGCAGATTCCTTCTCCGTATCCAGGTGGATGCCTGCCTTGAGCTTGAGCTGGCCGTTGACCACTTCGAAGCGGTTGTCGTTCACCGTGTAGGTGAAGGAATCCTCGGCATCCTGATCCGTGGTGGACAGGGTCCCGATGATCGCTCCAGCCGCGTTCTCATTGACCGCGTGGGAGCTCAGAGAGACAGCCGTCGGAGCATCGTTCTTGTCGGTGACTTCAATGGTGAAAGTCTCCGCCGTGAACGCGCCCTTGGAGTCCGTCGAGGTTACGATCACGTCAATCGAGGACTTGTCCTCGAAGTCGAGGCTCACGCCGTCTTTCAGCTTGAGCTTGCCATCCACGACCACGAAGCGCTGATCATCCACCGCATAGGCGAAGGTCTCATCGGCGTCCTGGTCCGTGGTGGACAGGGTGCCGATTTCTGCACCGGCCGCGTTCTCGGCCACCGTGGCTGCGGACAGGGTAATCTCCGTCGGAGCGTCGTTCTTGTCGGCCACGTTGATCGTGAACGTCTTCGTCGTGGTGAGACCGCCGAAATCCTCCGAGGTCACAGTCACGTCGATGGAGGACGCAGCCTCGAAGTCGAGGCTGACGCCCGCTTTCAGCTTGAGCTGGCCGTTGACCACTTCGAAGCGGTTGTCGTTCACCGTGTAGGTGAAGGTCTCGTCGGCGTCCTGGTCCGTGGTGGACAGGGTGCCGATCACCGCGCCAGCTTCGTTCTCATCCACATTAGCGGCTGACAGGGTAATCTCTGTCGGAGCATCATTCTTGTCGGCCACGTTGATCGTGAACGTCTTCGTCGTGGTGAGACCGCCGAAATCCTCCGAGGTTACGGTCACATCGACGGAGGACGCGTCCTCATAGTCGAGGCTGACGCCCGCTTTCAGCTTGAGCTGGCCGTTGACCACTTCGAAGCGCTCGTCGTCCACCGAGTAGGTGAAGGTGTCCTGGACATCCTGATCCGTCGTGGACAGGTTGCCGATGACTGCGCCCTCCGCGTTCTCATCCACCGCATGGGCGGACAGGGAGATCGCCGTCGGAGCGTCGTTGACGTCCGTCAGGTTGACCGTGATGGTCTTCTTGACGACATAAATGCCGTCCGTGAGCTGCACCTCGACCGAGAAGCTGGTCTGGCCACCTTCGAAGTTGGGAACCTCCTTGAAGACGAGCTGGCCGTTCTCGTCGACCGTGAACAGATGGCCGTCCGTACCGCCGCTGACCTGGAAGGTCTTGATGCCGGCATCGGCTGTATCGTCGTCCTTCGCGATCAGCGTCGTTACGATGGTCTGGTTCTCGGCCGCATCGTACGAGTCGTTCATGTCGATGGTGGGCGCGTTGTCGTTCACGTCCTTCAGGCTGATCGTGATCGCCTGAGCGGCACTGGTGTTGACGCCGTCGGAAGCCGTCACCGTGACGTTGAAGCTCTTCTTCTGGTTGACATACTCGAAGTCGAGCGGGCCACCCGTATAGACGAGCTTGTCGCCTTCGATCTTGAACAGGCCAGCATCGGCACCGCCCGCGATCTTGTAGGTGATGGTCTCGCCGGTCGTGTCCTTGTCGTGGCTCGTCAGGGTCGCCACAACATAGTTGTTCTGGTTCTCGGGCAGCGCGCCCGTGCCGCCGGAGGTGATCTCCGGAGCGGTGTCGTTCACGTCCTGCAGGTTGACCGTGATGACCTGCGGAGCGCTCTCGTTGTTGACGTCGTCATAAGCCGTCACTTCGACCTTGAGGGCCTTGTTCTGGCCTTCGAGGTCGTAGTCGAGCGCGCCGCCCACATAGACGAGCTTGCCGTTCTCGATCTTGAACAGATCCTTATCGGCGCCGCCCGTGATCTTGTAGGTCAGGGCCGAGCTGAGCGTGTCGAGGTCAGTTGCCGTCAGGGTGGCGAGCTCGACATCGTTCTGCCCTTCGAGCAGCGTCCAGGTCGCGCCGGATGTGATCTCAGGGGCAACGTCATTCACATCCGTCACGTCGATCGTGAAGGTTTCCGTCGTGTGGGCGCCGCCCTTGTCGGTCGAAGTGACCTGGACAGTCACCTTCGATTCGGTCTCGTAGTTGATCCACTGACCAGCCTTCAGCTTGAGCTGGCCGTTGACCACTTCGAAGCGCTGATCGTTGACTGTGTAGGTGAAGGTGTCGCCGGCATCCTGGTCCGTGGTGGACAGATTGCCGATGATGGCGCCGTCCTCGTTTTCCACCACCGTGCTGGCAGACAGCGAGATTGCCGCCGGAGCGTCGTTGACGTCCGTTACATTGACCGTGATGGTCTTCGTGGTGCTGTAGACGCCGTCGAACACCTTCACTTCGACTTCGAAACTGGTCTTGCCGCCTTCGAAATCGGGAGCCTGCTTGAAGACAAGCCGGCCATTCGGATCGACCGTGAACAGGTCTCCGTCGGCACCGCCGACCACCGAGAAGGTCTTATCGCCGACCGTGTCCGCATCCTTGGCGGAGAGCGTTGCGACGACGAGCTGATTCTCAGCCACGTCGTACGAAGCGCTCATGTCGATGACAGGTGCGTTGTCGTTCACGTCCTGCAGGTTGATCGTGATCGTCTGGGGCGCGCTGTTGCCGACACCGTCGGATGCCGTCACCTGAACAGTGAAGGTCTTCTGCTGTCCCGGCTTCTCAAAATCGAGCGGAACGCCCTTGTAGACGAGCTTGTCGCCCTCAACCTTGAACAGCGCAGCATCGGCGCCGCCCGTGACGCTGAAGGTCAGGCTCGAAGCGGGTGTGCCAGGATCCTGGGCCACCAGCGTTGCGACAGAGACGCCGGTCTCGTTCTCAGGGAGCGTCCAGGTAGCACTGGATGTGATTACCGGCGTAACGTTCGTCAAGTTGACCGTCAGGTCCTTCTTGGTGACGTTGCCCGCAACGTCCCTGGCCTCTACGGTCACCGAGAATGTCGTTTGGCCGCCTTCGTAGTTCTGGGCCTGCACGAAGACGAGCTTGCCGTTTTCGATCTTGAACTTGCTGGCGTCTGGGCCGGAAAGCGTGGCCGGCGTCGAGTTTCCGGACACAGTCAGGTCACCGATCACCGTCTGACCTTCGGCAACGGAATGCGTGTCAATCGTCGTGATGGTCGGCGCAACCTTGTCGACCGTCAGCGCCTTTGTTTCTCTATCGGCAACATACCATCCAAACGGGAAACCGCCATTTCTCTGCAGCTCGACTTCCACCGTTTGGCTTGCAAGATTTGCGACTCGGTTGGCCGGGATGGTCAGGGTCCAAGTACCACCGCTCGCGGTGATCCCGCCGCCGGAAAGAGTAGAATATTCCTGACCGCCGATCGTTACATAGATCCGGTCAGCACCCGAGCTGAAGGAACCCGTATAGGTTCCCGTGATCGTCAGCGACTGACCAGCCTCAGTCGCGTTGAGATAGCCGTCGCCGGAAATCGGATTGATGGTTACTGAAGTAGCCAATTTGAGGTCCCCCGAAGCTCGCCGCAGTGGCGAGGCCAAGTCATGTTTTGTGTTGCGATTGGGACGGGTCGCGTCCCGAAATTACGTGCCAAAGCCCTGCCGCTAGCCACCACGCGGCGATGGACGTGAATGTGGTTTTCTGGCTGGAAGGAACCATACGTTTGGGGTAGGCCTCACTCCCTGAATGGGTAGGCCGAAAGAAAAAACCCCTGGCCTATGACGATGTTCGCTAGAAACGGGCGAATATTTGCTTCGAATTGTCAGTTTTACAGCGCGTCACTACCCATTTGGGGAGAATCAATACAATAATTATGAAAATGTAATCACATTTCATATTACAATAAGAGATTCACTTCCCAAAAGGAAACTACTTATTTATTACTCCTGATGCGCATCAAGACGCCTCTCCTCTGCAAGGTCATACCCCCGGTGCCCATCAAAGAATCATTTTACGAAGCTGCGGTGATTCCCGAGCTTTGGGGCAAGGCCGTCAGCACGGCTCGAGAGGTCTGGAACACGGACGCCGTCGGCATCGTGCGCTTTTCGAACGTCTGTTCGGGCTTGGTCGCATCCCGGGGAGCGGAGGATCTCGCGGCTCGTTATGTTCTGGAGGGGTGGTACAAGGCCGATGTAGGTGCCGAGCGCTCCATTCGTGCGTTTCGAAAGGGAAAAGACCTCGTTACGGAATCCGAACTGTTTCAGCCCGACGAGCTCCTGCACCTGCCGTACTTCTCGGACTTTCTTCACAAGTCGGGATTCGGACATTTTGCCACCGGTCTTCTCTGTGAAATCGACGGCATCATCATGAGCCTCGCAATCAACCGCCGTCGCGAGAACGGACCTTTCACTGAGAGTGAACTCGCTCAGATCCGCGCTCAGCTTCCTGAACTCCGCAAGGCGTGTGAGCTTGCATCATTCAATCGCCTGGCGGCTGCAAACGGCGTCATCGGGAACCTGGAACAGCTCGGCGCGGGCGCCTTCCTCGTCGACTGGCTGGGACGTGTCATCCGCGTCAACAAGAAGGCCGAAAACTACATCGACACGACATTTCAGCTCGTGATGTCGCGACTGCATTTGAAGGAGAAGGATGCGAACAAAGCCCTCCAGAATTTCGTCGCGGGAAGCGTTCAGCCGATCTTCAGCGGCATCAGCAAGCCTGTCCCGCCACTCGTCATTCATCGACCCGACAAGCGGCCCTTCACTTTGACATCATATCCCATCGTTCTCCAGGCTTCCGATGTCTTTCAGGGCGCCCGCGCGATCCTGCTTATCAAGGACCCGGAGGAGCAGCGCACCATATCGCAGCATGTCGTGAAGGATGCATTCCGATTCACACCGACGGAACACCGCGTCGCGTCATTGCTGCTCGCCGGCCTGAACACGGAAGAGATTTCCGAAAAGCTCGTTGTCAGCAAGGAAGCGATCCGCTTCCACTTGAAATCCATGTTCGCGAAAACCGACACCAATCAGCAGGCGCAACTCGTCAGCCTGCTCACGCGCTACAGCGAGACGGTCTAGAGCACACGCTCGGTTTCATTCCTTCGAGGGTAGGATCTGCCTTAGAAAATCCAGAGAGCTTCCTGGCCCGTTATCCCTGGATGACTAAGAGGATGGCCGACAAGATCAGGCGTATGGCGGCCCGACATAAGCGAAGACAGGTCTGAAAAACAGTCGCTGACAAGCTTTCAGGCTCTGGTGGGTCCTACCCTACCCGGAGCTTTTCTTTTACGGTCAGCGTCCACGCTTACGGCCAAGGTGACCTATGAAGCCCTTATATGTGCTTGCTTTCCTCGCGCTCTCCTCTCCAGCGTTTGCTCAGACCTCTGATGACTATTCCAAGATGGGGATGAAGACTTATTCGCTTTGGTCGTGTGCCGTCCTGACCAGCTACACGAAGGAAGCGCAGGAGGGGAACAAGCTGTTCGGCCTCGGCTACGAGACTGGAAAGACCTTCGTAGAGGCCGTGAAGGCAGGGAAGGCCAAGCAGGAGGACCTACGCAAGTACGCTCCCATGGTATTTGGAGACAAGCTCAACAACCCGAACACGGACTTCGCACTCGGCCGGATGTTCGAGGCTGTCTTGGACGGCACAGTGAAAGAGGTCTGGCAGGATGCCTCATCTGATGAGGAGCTTAGGAAGAACAAGGCTGCTGATATGTATCGGAAGCAGAACTGCTCCTTCCTCAAGTAATTTCCACCTCTCTATGATCTCCCGATGGTCTGAAGAAGATTGTCGCGAGCGGCTTCGAAACTAGGCTCCAGAGCATGAATGCTCTCGCCCATAGCTTTTGAGAGCTTTGCGCCTTCATTGAGCGCAGCTACGAGATCCATCAAGACCTCCCGGTTGCCCCCGAGATCATAGAGAGGTTGGAAGTTGAAGTTCGGTTCCTGAGTGCTAGCGCCACCCCCGGTCAACGGGCGGAGCAAAGCACCACTCATCCGCTCCGCTTCAAGGAGCACGATGTTGAACTCGAACCAATTTGGACGGATTGCAGCTCGCAGAGCATTATCTAGGATCTTCTCTGCGTATGTATCCTGAAACGCCTTGATGTGTGGAGCTAACCGGAGATCCATCGAGAAGTAATGCCTCGCTGAGATTAGGATGTTGTCGAGGTTAATCTCATCTGGATCATCTGCTGATATTTCCCCCAAGATGGCTTCAACCGCCTCTCGCATTGAATTTAGGCTAATCACTGCTCCAAAGAGGGTCCCTCCGATCTGCCGCACCTCAAGGAGAGTAGCCTCAGCCATGGGGAGGCGAGCGATCGCGGTCTGGCGACGTGCCTCCCTGTACTGCCTGTATGTGAACACAGCGGCTGCGAACGCTCCAACCACAGCGACCAAGTTCCCAGCGGCATTCACCCAGTTCCTCGCACAGACGGTGGGATTCAATCGCTCGTCAGGTCCGCAGAGGGCGTTGGCATCGCTCAGAGCAGAGCCTACGAAGAGGAGGCCAAGGAAGCCGAAGCAGGAGAATAGGAAGATCACCGGCCAGTGATCGCGGTGAATCTTGCGCAAAGTTTACCCCCAGGTTTACCCCGGAAGCTCGACAACGTTCGATATGGAGGGGCTAAGTTACTGAAAAAAATTGGCGATCCCGGGAAGACTCGAACTTCCGACCTTCGGTTTAGGAAACCGCTGCTCTGTCCTGCTGAGCTACGGGACCGCGTGAGGAAAGCGGGTGTAGCATGGTCGCGGGGAGCATTCCAGAGGGTGATGGGGCCTTGCCGGGCGCTCCCGGCTCATCCGGAAGGACACGGAACCCACCTTCGCCGGATCGGGTTTGATGGAGGAATCGGAGGCATGCCATGGCTCAAACCCTGCGCGAGTTCCTGACCCAAGTCGAGCACCTTCCTCCCGACACCCTGCTCTGCGTGGCAGAAGTGGATGAAGTCTTTGCAACCCATGTGGCCGAGGTCGATATCGTTTCGGACGCCAAGGAGCAGAACCGAAAAGCGGAGAGCATGGAAGCGGTCGAACTCGGCAACGGCAAGCAGACGGTGATCGTGATCCGCTGGTGATTGCCCGCCAGCTCGCATGCAACAGTTCGGAACCGCAAGACTGCGCTAGCCCATCCGGCACAAGCAGGCAGAGCGGCACGTCCCATCAGGAAAAGCACTGTATTACCGCAACTGAGTAACGGCGCGATGCTGCCTGTTCGCCAAGTGCAAGGTATGATCCCGGTCGATGACAAGACCGATCTCATGGACAATAGCCGCCCTTGGCCTTTTCTTCGCCGTCGCCCCCCTGCCCGCGAAGGCTCAGGAAAGCGCGAGCCGTTGTAGCGGCACGCTCACCGAAGACCGGATCATCACCGTCAACGATGATGGGAGCTTCCTGCTGGCCAAGGGGCAATTGGCCAGGATTTCAGGCCTTCGACTGCCGGAGATGGAAGCGCAACGCCGGCAAGTGGCGGATTTCCTTCGCGTCCACAAGGAAAAGCCCGTTTCGATCGAAGGTCTTGGAGAGAGAGACAGGTGGGGCCGCCAGCCTGTCAGAATCCGTTCTTCGCATGATAAAACCGTCGTCGATCTGAGTCATGCTCTTGTCGAGGCAGGGCTTGCTCTCGCCGATCCGGGAGCCGGTCGCGTCTTCTGCCACCCGGAATTGCTCGCTTTTGAGGAAACTGCCCGCGAACAGCGCCTTGGTCTTTGGGCCGAGGCCCGCTATAACCCCATTCCTGCCGAGAGAAACGAGCTCTTGCGGGAGCGCGTCGGCAGCTTCGTCATCGTCGAAGGACGGGTGCGGAGCGTGGGCGAGCGCAAACAGACAACCTATTTGAACTTCGGGGGGCACTGGGCAGAAGACTTCACGATCATCATTCCTCGGAAGGTCTGGACCCTCATGACGGAGCGCGGCCTCGGCGCCGCTGCGCTGAAGGGGCAAAAAATCCGGGCCCGAGGCATTTTGCAATCTTGGCAAGGCACGGCCTTGACCATTGAAATGCCGGAGATGATTGAACGACTTGAAGGTAATCGCTTGCCCCGATGAACACGCATGAGCGACACACGTCAGACAGGTAAAGTCCGGATCGTCGGCATCCTCATGATCTCGGCCCTCGCTTCGGCCTGTTCGAGCTTTGGCGGGACCTCCCTGCCGGCAAACACGCCTCGCGTGCTCGGCCCGGACAGGGACAGGGACCACATCCGTCTTGTGTCGGCCTTCGGCGGAGAGGGCCGCGCGCCTCAGCTCCAGCGGCTTCTGTCCGATGCGGTGAACCGCCTCGTCATGGCCACCGACAGGCCCGACGAGGCTTATCAGGTCACCATTCTCAACTCGCCCGTGGTGAACGCCTTCGCCCTGCCGAATGGCCGCCTCTACGTGACCCGGGGCCTGCTGGCGCTCGCCAATGACACGTCAGAGGTCGCGGCCGTTCTGTCCCACGAAATCGCCCACGTTACCCTTCGCCATGCCTCTCAACGCAACGAGTTGCAGGCGCGCTCGGACCTGATCGAGCGTGTCGCGGAGAACGTGCTCAACGATTCCCAGGAAGCAGCCGTGGTGCAGGACCAGGCCCGCTCGACGCTGGCGAGCTTCTCGCGCTCCCAGGAGCTCGAAGCGGATAAGACCGGTGTCGCCGTGCTCGCACGGGCAGGCTTCGATCCTTACGGCGCCCCGCGTTTCCTGACCGCGCTCGGCCGCTCCGCCGCCAGCTCCGAGACCGGGGGCGAGCGGGTGACCTCGCATCCCAGCACCACCGAGCGCGTCTCACGCGCTCTTCAGGCCGCACGCCGCGCCGGCCCGCCAGGCATGGGCGAGACGGGACGCGCCGAGTATCTGGCGGCGCTCGACGGCCTGGCCTATGGCGACGACCCGGGTGACGGCGTGGTCAAGGGCCGCCGCTTCGTTCACGCGCGCCTCGGCGTCGCCTTCGAGGCCCCTGACGGCTTCACGCTTGAGAACACCTCTCAGGCCGTGCTCGGCTCCTCTTCCGACGGTGAGCGGCGCCTCCTGTTCGATGCCGCGGATACGCCCAACGGGCAGAGCCTTGAAGACGTATTGCGCTCCACCTGGACGGACACGATCGAGCCCGGCAGCCTCACCACGGCCACCATCAATGACCTGCCCGTGGTCACGGCCCTGTCCAACGGCAAGGAATGGACGTTCCGCCTCTCCGCCATCCGCATCGGCAATACAACCTACCGCCTCATCATGGCGGCCCGCACCGGCGGCAACGATCTCGAAAGCATGTTCAACCGCACCCTCAACAGCGTGCGGCAGGTGCAGGCGGACGAGGCGCGGCGCATCCGACCCCTGAAGCTGCAGCTCGTCGTCGCGCAGCGGGGCGACACGCCTCAGACCCTGGCCGCGCGGATGCCGGTGGATCGGTCGCTGGAGCGTTTCCTGCTGCTCAACGGACTTGAGCGAAACTCGCAGCTCAACGTTGGCGAGCGCTACAAGATCGTCATCGAGTAAGAGATTGTTTTCGGCATCCTGAAAATGCATCAGGCGAGCCATTCCTGGCTCGCCTGTTTGGTAATGTGCGACGTGTGCCGGGAAGGCTTCAGACGAAAGCGCCTGAGGCCTGCGGGTACTTTTCGATCAGGGCGCGCTTCAGCTTTTCCAGAGCGCGGTTCTCGATCTGGCGCACGCGCTCCTTCGAGATGCCGAGGCGGTCGCCGAGGAATTCGAGGGTCACCTGTTCGTCGTCGAGACGGCGGGCCCGCAGGATACGCAGCTCACGCTCGTTGAGCACTTCGAGAGCCTGCTTCAGCCAGCGTACGCGACGCTCGGTATCGATCACGTCGGTGACGCTTTCATCCGGAAGCGGGCTGTTGTCGACGAGAAATTCCACACGTTCGGCGGAATTGGAGGAATCGGCATCGAGAACAGGTGCATTGAGCGACGTGTCGGGCCCCGAGAGACGAGCATCCATCAAAGCCACATCAGCCTTGGAGACGCCGATAGCCTCGGCGATCTTCGCGTGCACCTCGGATGAAATGCGCTCTTCGCCGCCACGGGTCAGGCGAGCACGCAGGCGCCGCAGGTTGAAGAAAAGGGCCTTCTGCGCGGAACTAGTTCCGCCACGGACGATTGACCAGTTACGAAGGATGTAATCCTGTACGGAGGCACGGATCCACCACGTCGCATAAGTCGAGAAGCGAACTTCGCGTTCAGGCTCGAAGCGAGCGGCGGCTTCGAGAAGGCCGACATGACCTTCCTGAACCAGATCGGCCATCGGAAGGCCGTAGTGACGGAAGCGGGCGGCAAGCGCGATGACGAGGCGCATATGAGCCGCTGTCAACTGATGAAGAGCAACCTCGTCGCGCTGATATTTCCAGCGCACAGCAAGTTGATGCTCCTCTTCTCTTTCGAGAAAAGGCGCATTCATGGCTGCGCGAACGAAACGACGACGAACGCCTGAGATTTCTCCCATTGTGTCCTCCCTTGGCACAGACACAACGAGCGAGGCGGGAAAAAGTTCACGCCGAACAGCCAAGTTTTGCAAAATAGATTCCAATGCCTTGAAAACAAGGTGTTTGGCCAAGAAAAAAGCCCGGCATGAAGCCGGGCTTTTTGGTGCAATGCAATATCGAAGAGGGTTCCAGCATCGGACCAAAAAGTGGATTTGCACTTTTTGGATCGATCCGATGCTGTCTTTTTTGAATGAGAGCATCGTTCGACCGCAAAACCGAGTCCACTTTTGCGGACGATGCTCTATGCCGCTTCTTCCTGCACGTCGTCGCCATCGGCTTCGTCCGCCTCGGCGCCCTTGACGCGGCGCGGGGACTTGGCGAGGCTCTGCTCGATGAGCTTCAAGGCCTCCGTATCCGTGATCTTGTTCACGGCGGAGATCTCACGCACGACGCGGTCGAGAGCGGATTCGTAAAGCTGACGCTCGCTGTAGGACTGCTCGGGCTGAGCCTCGGAGCGGTAGAGGTCGCGCACGACTTCCGTGACGGCGATCAGGTCGCCCGAATTGATCTTCGCTTCATATTCCTGGGCCCGGCGCGACCACATGGTGCGCTTCACGCGGGCACGACCCGTCAGAACGTCCAAGGCCTTTTGAATCAGGGCCGGTTCGGCAAGCTTGCGCATGCCGACGCTGGCAGCTTTCGCGGTCGGGACACGAAGGACCATCTTGTCCTTGTCGAAGGAGACCACGTAGAGCTCCAGCTTGAAGCCTGCGATTTCCTGCTCCTCGATGGCCGTGATACGGCCGACGCCGTGAGCGGGATAAACAATGGCTTCGCCGGACTTGAAACCCAGGCGCTGGGTGGACTTCTTGGCGGTGGTCATGCGAGAGAGGCCTCCTTGCATGGTCCCCCGTTTGGAGCGGGGGAGCTGTGGTTCTACTGGGCAGGGCCCCCAGGAGAACGAAAATGGAGATGAGTGGTTGCGGAGCTTGACAGGTCCGCTCGACTCCCTGATGTAAGCCAACAGCTATAAAACGCTCTTGCCCGGACCCAAGGCAGTATCAGCTCCCTTAGGTCAGAGGTCGTGCATCATTGCTTCAGTGTGTGAACCGACGACCTGCGAGGACGGTGCACGGCTTGAGCGCAAGCGACGGCATCTGTGGACCCTATCACGATCCAGCCGAAAAAGCAAAAATATTTCAAAGCATAGCGTAAAGAAGCACGGTTTATGGCCGAGCTTCAGGCCAGGTCTACGGGGCGAAAAACAAGCTGGTTTTCATCGGCCAGGCGAGGCCTCGGATCACTCACAAAGGCTCTTCGGGCCGCCGGAGCAGCGCGCAAAAGTCGGTTCGGTTTTGCGCTTAAGCGATGCGCCGCGCTTAACCTTGAGCATCGGATTGGTCCCGAAAGTGCAAATCCACCTTTCGGTCAGATGTTTTAATCGCCCTCGCCCGGATTAGCCGAGAAATAGGTCTCGAATTTGCCTGCCACGCCGTCGAATTCCTTGGCGTCTGCCGGCGCATCCTTCTTTTGGGTCAGGTTCGGCCAGCTCTTGGCCATATCCGCATTGAGCTTCAGCCATTGCTCGAGGCCGGGCTCCGCATCGGGCTTGATGGCCTCGGCCGGGCATTCGGGCTCGCAGACGCCGCAATCGATGCACTCGTCCGGGTGGATGACGAGCATATTCTCGCCCTCGTAGAAACAATCGACCGGGCATACCTCCACGCAGTCCATGTATTTGCACTTGATGCAATTTTCAGTGACGACGTAGGTCATGTCCGTCCTTTGAGGATATTCCAGAGATTAAAGCTTGCCGTTGCCGCCGCTCTAGCCCTTGTCGCCTTCGCTGACAAGCACCCCATCGCTCTCGTTGAGATCGATGTAGAGCTGCCTTGCTTCCGGTGCAGGGCCCCGGCGTAGCCCAAGCCCCTCAATCCGCACCACCAAGGCCGTGCGGGCGAGAGCGATGGTGACCACGTCACCGACGGCGACCGCCTTGGCGGGATTGTCGGTGCGTTGGCCGTTGATCCGCACGAAGCCGCTCGTGACGAGCTTGGCGGCCAGCGCCCGGGTCTTAGTGAAGCGTGCGAACCAGAGCCACTTATCGAGCCTCTGCCGGTCCTCACGCATCACCAAGCCTCACACTTTCATCTCACTTCTTGCTGTCTTCCATCTGCGCCTTGAGGGCCATCAGCTTGGCAAACGGCGAATTCGGATCGGGCTGTTTCTCCCGGCGCTCCTGTCCACCGTCGCGACGATGATCGGGGCGCTTATCGGGACGCGGGCCACGACGGTCGTCCTGACGGGGACCGCGCGGCGGACGGTTCTGCGGACGGCCGCCCTCCCCTTGAGCCTCACGGTCGCGGCGCGGGCGCTCGCCCTGGCCTTCACTATTGCGGGGACGCCGGTCGCCGCGCTCGGGGCGCTCACTGCGTTCGGAGCGCTCGCCCCGCTCGTGACGTCCGCCACGGGCCTCGCGGCCCTGGCGGGCGTGACCGCCCTCGTGATGACGGCGATGCTGACGCCAGACCTCGACCATTTCGGGCTCGGCGGGGGCTTCAGGGGCTGTCTCAGCGGAAGCGTCTGTAACGCCTTCCGCCGGAGCCATCATCTGACCCTCGGGAGAAGCCACGGCCTCGGCGGCACTCCCCGCAACCGTCTCAGGCGAGACGTCAGCCTCGGGAGCCTCAACGGCCACAGCGCCGGCTTCCTCGGCAACAGCCTGTGTTTCGGCAGGAGCCTCGGTCGAGATTTCAGCCGCAGCCGCAGGCTCAATCGAAGCCGCCGGAACCAGCGGTACGGTGATCGCGGGGCCGGGGCGGCGATCCACGACATAGCCGAGCGACGTCAGGATCGTCGCGAAATCCTCGCCCGCGCAGCCGACCAGAGAGGTCATGGCAACCGTCGGCACGAATCCTTCGCCGTCGGCGGCACCGGCCGGGGGCTCGCCGGGGGTGATACCCGGGCGATAGGAAATGGCCGGGCGGATCAGGTCGGCCAGACGCTCCAGGATGTCCACACGCACGGCACGCCCGCCGCAGACGCGGAAGCCGGCGGCGCGATATAGGCCATGAGCGATTTCAGGATCGACCGGGATCGAGGTGCGGCCGGACTGGGCGAGATGGGCGATCTCGTCGATGCCCTTCTGGTCGAGGCCGCCGTTCTGAAGCGCCCAGAGCTGCGTCGCGAGAACGCGCGGAGCGGGCTTCAACAGGGCCGGAAGATATAGATGATAGGCGCCGAAGCGCACGCCCGCCTTGCGGAGCGCCGCGCGGGCGTCCTGGTCGAGGCTGCGGACTTCGTTGAGAACCTTCGCACGCTCCAGAACGCCGATCGCCTCGCCGATCTGGAAGGCGATGCCGCGGGCAAGGCCCGCGAGCTCCGCATTTGTCTCCAGTTCCGTGACGGAGCCGAGCAGGCGCACCACATAGGCCTTGAGCCAGGCGCGCAGGCGATTCTCGACCTTGTCGCGGGCGGGGCCTGTCAGGTGCTCGTCCGAGAGAATGCGCACGCGCGGCTCGAACAGCTTGTCGCCGGATTCCAGCTTTGCCACCGGGTCGCCCATCCAGCGGATGGTGCCGTCATTGGACAGAACCAGCGTGGTGTCGGGGGTTTCGGAAAACCGGTCCGCCCGTGCCTCGATCTCGCCGGCCAGCGCCTTGCTGGCAGCGTTGCGCAGGGTCTTGGCTTCCGTCGTATCGGCCTGGGGATCAGGCACGAAATGGAAGCCGTGCAGATGGCCAATGTGTTGCCCCTCGACGGTGACATCGCCGGTGGTCGTAATTTCCGCTTCGAGCATCGTGTTCTCTCTCAAGCGCCGCATGAGAACGCTTGTCCTTCGGTCGACGAACCGTTGGGCCAGACGTTCATGAAGCGCATCCGATAGCTTGTCCTCTACCTGACGCGCAACACCCTGCCAATGCTCCGGGTCCTTCAACCAGTCGGGACGGTTAGCAACAAAGGACCAGGTTCGCACCTGGGCGATGCGGTTGGAGAGGGTGTCGATATCCCCATCCGTGCGGTCCATGGCCAGAAGATGGCGCGAGAACCAATCCGCCGGAATGGCCTTGTCCTTCATGAGGAAACGGTAGATCTGGCCGATCAGATCCGCATGGGTCTGGGGCGAAACCTTCCTGTAATCAGGCACTTGGCATATCTGCCAGAGCCGCTCCACCGCATAGGGCGTGCGTGCGAAGGCCTGGATGTCGTCATCCCGGGCGAGCAGTTCGAGGGCCGCAAGGTCCTCGCCCATGGGGGCCCGCACGAGGCCGTGTTCGCGGGGCTGCCTCCCTAGGGAATCGCGCAATCGCGCAAGGGAAGAAAAATCGAGGTCCGGGTTGCGCCATTGCAGAATGCGCACTGGGTCGAAAGTATGATTCTCGAGCGCTTCCACCGTTTCCGCGTCGAAAGGCGGGCAGCGGCCCGTGGAGCCGAAGGTGCCGTCGCGCATGTAGCGGCCCGCTCGCCCGGCTATCTGGGCCAGCTCCGGATTGTAGAGCCTGCGGAAGCGGAAGCCGTCGAATTTCTTGTCCGAAGCGAAGGCCACGTGGTCGACATCGAGGTTGAGGCCCATGCCGATGGCGTCGGTGGCGATCAGGTAATCCACATCCCCGTTCTGGTAGAGCTCGACCTGGGCATTGCGGGTGCGGGGCGACAGCGCCCCGAGGACCACCGCGGCACCGCCGCTCTGGCGACGGATGAGCTCCGCGATGCCGTAGACTTCCTCCGCCGAGAAGGCGACGATGGCCGAGCGGCGGGGCAGCCGGGACACCTTCTTCTCGCCGGCGAAGGTGAGTTGCGACAGACGTGGACGCGTGACCACATGCACGCCGGGAATCAGCGCCTCGATCAGCGGGCGCATAGTCAGGGAGCCGATGAGAAGCGTCTCCTCCCGCCCGCGCTGGTTCAGGAGGCGGTCGGTAAACACATGGCCGCGGTCGAGGTCGCTGGCGAGCTGGATTTCGTCGATGGCGACGAAGGCCACATCCACGTCCCGGGGCATGGCTTCGACGGTGGAGATCCAATAGCGCGGCCGGTCCGGCTTGATCTTCTCTTCGCCAGTGATGAGGGCCACGTTGTGATGGCCCGCCTTCTCCACCACCCGGTTATAGACCTCGCGGGCAAGCAGGCGCAGCGGCAGGCCGATCATCCCGCTGTCATGGCCGAGCATGCGCTCGATGGCGAGATGGGTCTTGCCGGTATTGGTCGGCCCGAGCACGGCTGTCACGCCGCGCGCGCGCACTTGCGGAGGAAGGGAACGGCGGGCCATGAGACGGGTAATGAGGATCGATCCCGGGTGAGAGGGGCGAGATGCTGCAGCATCTCGCGACAAAAAGGCCTTGCTGCTCATCGGGCAGGCTCACCCTTTATATGGTGCCGAAGCTGAGTTTCGCTACCCGCTCGCGCGATTTACGAGCGTTTTACAGGGCTTACTGAGACGCATCCGCCTTGATCGGCTGAACGACCCTGGCGCGCGGCTTGGCCGAGGTCGGCGTGACCTTGGGCGCGTCTTCGACCGACCAGCTCGCGGCCTCGAGCTCGCCCATGCCAACCATAGTGCGCACGGAGACGCGGATGGGGAACAGCACCCGCTGTCCCTCCACGGGAGCCAGCCACACATTCATGTCCTTGTTGTCCTGCATGAATTTGGTGGCGGGCCGCTCGGACCTGTGACCGGCGATCGGCACCCAGCGGGCATTGCAGACCAGGACGGGGCCGGAATAACCCGGCAGCTCGACGTTCTTCGTCTCAGCGTAGGAGAGGATGACGTCCTGGCGGGTCGCCCCATCGAAGACCGGAAGCGTGCGGTTGCAATTGGCCTCGTCGGTGAGGCTCTTCGACGCGACGGCCGGCATGATGAGGGCGCTCAAGGGGTCGATGACCCCCTTCTTGTCCGCATCCTTCACGGGCACACGGTCGGATTTGGGCTCGACGGGCGGATTGATCTCCAGCTCCTTCACATTGCCGGAGGCGAGGCCCATGCGCACCGTGCGCAGATCCTTCGAGGATTTCGACGTGACGGCGAAGCCCTGGGGCTGAAGCTGTGCGCCGGCAATCGTGCCCGAGGCGGTGCCCGACCCCTTGCCGCCGGTGAAGAGCCGGACGAGCCCCGTCATCTTCACATTGCCTTGAAGCTCGTATTTCGGGCCCGTGAAGGTGGACGACAGGTCGACCTTCCCGATGGGCAGGCCCGCCAGGGACAGGTCGTAATTCACCGTGAGGGTCTGGGCATGGGCCTGCGTGCCGATACCGGCAAGAAGCATGGCCGTGAAGGCGGAGGCGATGAGGCGCATAGGGCTATCCCGAAAGTCCATTCTGTTGCATCGCATGTGAATCGGAATAAATGATGACCATGATGTTGCAAAAAAACGAGATGCGACGTCGCACTATTCTTGACGGGGTGGGGGTTTTCAGCCTATAGCCCTGCACCTTCCAAGGACTTCTGGTGTCCGGCCGCGTGGGATCTGCGTTGAGGCAAACCCGCGAAATCGAAGCCGCGACCCTATATGACGATAGGATTGAACCCATGTCGCGCCGTTGCGAACTGACCGGCAAGGCCGTGCTGAGTGGCCACCTGGTGAGCCACTCTAACCGCAAGACGAAGCGGAAGTTCCTGCCGAACCTCTGCAACGTCACGCTCCAGTCCGATACCCTGCAGCGCTCCGTGCGCCTGCGCGTGTCCGCCCATGCTCTGCGTTCCGTCGAGCATCGCGGCGGCCTCGACGCCTTCCTCGCGAAGGCTTCGGCTGACGAGCTGTCGAACACCGCCCTCGGTGTGAAGCGTGAGATCGAGAAGAAGCTCGCCGCTGCGAGCTAATCTCGGTTTCGTGAAAAACTTTGCGCAACGGGCGGCCTCGCAGCCGCCCGTTTTGCGTTGCCTCTATGGCCTAGCTGCCGCCTAGGAAGGCCTGATCATGATCAAGACCGGACACCGCGACTTTCTCATTGCGCTTTTCGCGATGACCCTCGTCGTCCTCTCGTCGAATATTCTGGTTCAGTATCCCTTCCATCATCTGGGCCTGGGCGACTACCTGACCTGGGGCGCGTTCAGCTACCCCTTCGCCTTCCTGGTGACCGACCTGTCGAACCGCCGCTTCGGTCCCAAAGGCGCGCGCCGGGTGGTCTATGCGGGCTTCGTGCTGGCCGTGGCCTTGTCGATCTATCTCGCCACGCCGCGCATCGCCATCGCCTCCGGCGCCGCCTTCCTGTGCGCCCAGCTTCTCGACATCCGGATCTTTACCCGCCTTCGCGGCCATGCCTGGTGGATGCCACCCTTCGTATCCTCTGTGATCTCCTCGGGTCTCGATACGGCGATCTTCTTCTCGTTCGCCTTCTATTGCGGCATCGTCCCAGGCCTCGGGATGACGATCACCGATGCGCTTAGCCAGGCCGGCATCGCGGATGAGTGTATCGCCCTGCCCTGGATGAACCTGGCCGTGGCCGATTATCTGGTGAAGCTCGCGCTCGCTGCCCTCTCGATCGCCCCCTACGGCGCGATCCTGCGGCTCATGCGCTTCGACGCGAAGCATCACCATCACCGGACGGCCTGAGCGCCCTGGAACCCGGCCCCGTTTTCACGAATATAGGCCTCAGTTGCGAACCCGTGGGATGTCCGCACCCCTGGCATCACCAGCGGCGGCAACTCCAGCAACTGCAGGTCCCTGACGACCGCATTTGAGACGGCGCAGGTCCGCACCCGGCGTGGGAGCATCGGCCTTCAGCATACGAAGATTGCCAACCGGAGCGGTGGCTCCCGAGAGGCCGGCCTCAAAGAGTTCCTTCGTGATCCGGGTCCGCGTCGCAGCGCTGGGAGAGCCGAGGACCACAGCGACGACACGCCTGCCTCCGCGGACGGCCGAGGCCGCGACATTGAAGCCGGATGCGCACACATATCCCGTTTTGGTCGCCTCGAGAGCGGCATAGCCCTCGATGAGCTTGTTGGTGTTCTTCAGCATGCGGCCGTTGACCGTGATCGACGGTGTTCTCAGCAGATCGGCATGATCCGAATGATAGCTGAGGACGGCGAGCATGAGGACGGCCATGTCCCTGGCATTCGTTACCTGTCGATCATCATGCAGCCCATTGGCATTGACGAAGCGCGTTCCGCTCATTCCAAGGCGGCGGGCCTCCGCATTCATCCCAGCTACGAACGACGCCTCACTGCTGCCGATGCCTTCCGCAATTGCGAACGCCACGTCGTTGGCGCTCTTGACCATCATGACACGCAAGGCGTCCTCCAGACGGAGAGAGGTGCCCTGTGGAACGCCCAGCTTCGTTGGGGCCTGAGCCACGGCCCGCTCGCTCAAGACGATGGGCGTATCCATGGTCAGCTTGCCGGTTTCGACGGCCATGAGGGCAAGATGCGCCGTCATCAGCTTGGTCAGCGATGCCGGGTGCCAGGAACGGGTGGCCTCCTGGGCTGCCAGGATGTCGCCGGATGACGCATCCACCAGCAGCAGGGGCGCGGCGCCTGCCGGGACGGTCGTCAGGAAAAGGCCAGCGGCCAGCAGGATCGAGGGCGCCTTCATAGCCCGATGGTGGCCCGAACCTTGGCCGCCCGCAAGCAACGGTGAGCGCACTACCTCGAAATCGCCAGGCCGGCGGACTCGGCTGCTTTTCTATTTGTTCGTGAGAGCTTCGAGACGCCGGCACTCTGCGATGCACGCTTCCAGACCGGCCCTGATCCGCTCGGCCGTCTCCAGATCGAAATTGATGTAGTTGTTCGGCGAACCCTCGGCTCCTGCGTATCCATCCGGAAGCATTTTGACGCCCACGAAGTACGAGGCATCGTCCAGCCCCTTCTTCACGCGCCACTGAAACAGCGATGTCGATACCTGACCCTGCAGGGGTTCAGTCTCGTAAAGGATTTCACCTAGCAGCGAGCCTATGGCCCCCGACTTGGCAAAAAACTCCCTGATGGGCTTCCACATAAACACCGCACCTCAGCCAAATTCGATAAAGAGCTATCCTATAACAGGTAGGATAGCCATCTCGTCAGCGAGCACTTGGATCTTGTGGAGCTAAAGAACCTCTTCCGCGTAAGGCGGGTGGGGAATGGCCTGATGGGCGGCGCGCAGCGCGGCGGACCAGCGCTCGCGCAGGTCGCGGAAATAGGGTTCGTCTTCCTGAATCCGGTAAGTGATCTGGGACTTCAGCGCATCGCGCTTGGCCACCACGATGTCGATGGGCAGGCCCACGCCGAGATTGGACTTGAGGGTCGAGTCCATGGAAATGAGGCTGAGCTTGAGAGCTTCCACCAGTTCCGTTTGATAGGAAATCGCGCGGTCGAGAATCGGCTTGCCGTATTTCGGCTCGCCGATCTGCAGGAAGGGCGTGTCTACGGTGGATTCGATGGCGTTGCCCGCAGCATAAATCTGGTAGAGCCGCATCTGCCCCTGCCCGATCTGGCCTGCGAGCAACATGGTCACATCGAAAGTCATGCTGCGCTTTTCCAGCTCGGCGCCGTCGATGGCATAGACCTGGCGGATAACGCGGCCGACGAGCTGGGCGGCCTTGAACATGCTGGGCACATTCATCAGCGTCTCGATCTCCCCCGTTTCCGGGTTCTCGATGCCGTCGGCCAGCAGCGACAGGACGGATTGGCTCGCCGAAAGATTGCCCGCGGTCGCCAGCGTGATGAGCCGCTCGCCAGGCTTCTCGAACACATGCAGCTTGCGGAAGATCGCGATGTTGTCGACGCCCGCATTGGTGCGCGTATCCGCGATCATCACCAGGCCATCCTGCACGAGGATACCAACACAATACGTCATGGGTGCTCCCCCTGGTGCCTTCTGATCGAGCTGCAGCTTTACGGCCATTCTCACGCCTGCGACTGACGGGCGCTCTCGATCCTCAAACGAACGTCGAGCGCCTCACGGGAGATACCGTAATAGCTGCCTCGCACGGGGGCCGCATCCAAATAATCGAGGCCGATGGCCAGACGCACGTAGTGTTCCGTTGCGGAAACACCATTGGTCGGATCGAGGCTGACCCAGCCGAGATCCGGAATGAAGGCCTCTACCCAGGCATGCCCAGCCTCCTGCACGATCTCCCCAGGCTTGTGGAGATAGCCGGACACGTAGCGGGCTGGAATTTTCAAATGCCGGGCAGCAGCCAGAAAGACATGGGAAAAGTCCTGGCAGACTCCATGCCCTGCGGAGAAGGCCTCTGTCGCTGTGGTGCCGGAATGCGTCGCATCCGTATCGAATCGCAGATGCGCATGAATCGCGTTGTTCAGCGCATGGGCCTTGTCGAGTAGGCTGGAGACGTGCCCGGTCGCCTTGTCCGCGAAATCGCCGATGGCGGTGCTCTCCCGGCTCAGAGGCGTTGGCCTGAGATAGAATATCTCGGGGAAGCGCTCGACCCCTCCCCTCACCACGCCCGCGGTTTCTGTGGTTTCGATTTCGCCCGCGACCCGCAGGGTGATCTGATCGACAGGGCCCGCCACGAAGAGGCTGTGAGCGATATTGCCGTACCAATCCTCCCGCCGCAGGAGCTTGGCCTCGCAATCGACATCCAGCGTCCAGGACAGAACGGTCTGTCCCTCATGCCCGCGGGGCGTCAGGCGCAGCAGCTGGATCGCCGATTTCGCGGGCTGGTCGTAGGTGTAGACGGTTTCGTGTGTGATGCGGATGCGCATGATCAGCCCAGGTATTGCTGCGAGATGGCAAAACCGAGCCGGTTGTTCTCGGCGATGAACTCCTGCAGGAACTCGTGCAGCCCATCTTGGAAGATATCGTCGATGCTCCGGTTCACCAGACGGGCATGAATGGAGCGGGCCTGACGCTGCGCCGCACCCGATGTGCCGTAGCGATGCGCGATGTCATCGAGATGACGGGAGAGGAGACCGTAGCAGGCAGCGAGTGAACGCGGCATCTCCTCGCGCAGGATCAAAAGATCCGCCACGAGCCAGGGACGCAGGTTCTGGTGATAGACCCATTGGTAGCTCACCAGCGCCGAGACGGAGCGCAGAATGGCCGCCCATTGATAATAATCGATACCGCCGCCGACCTCCGCATCCTTCGGCAACAGCACATGATACTTGACGTCGAGCACCCGCGCCGTGTTGTCGGCGCGCTCGATATAGACGCCGAGCCGAGAGAACCAATACGCATCGTTGCGCAGCATCGTGCGCATGGCCGAGCCGTCATAGCGAAGCGAGGCTTCCTTCACGAGATTGAGGAAGCGCGGCAGCTCCTCCACCTTGATCGACTTGGCTTTGTAACGGCGCAGATCGAGCCATGCGGAATTGATCGCCTCCCACATCTCGGACGTGAGCGCGGAGCGCACGGAACGGGCGTTCTGCCGCGCCGTATTGAAGCAGCTTTGGATGCTCGATGGATTGGCTTCGGAGAAGGCCAGGAACTCGATGACATTTTCAGGCGTCACATCGCCGTGCAGCACGCGGAACTGGTCAACGCCTCCGGCTGTGATGAGTGCGGATTCCCACTCGTTCGTCATGTCGCCATGATAGGAGATCGGCATCGAGGCCATGCGATAGGCGACATCGAGAATGCGCGCGGTGTTCTCCGCTCGCTCTACGTAGCGGGAAAGCCAGTAGAGGCTGTCTGCATCACGACTCAACACGGCAGCAACTCCACACTCATTCGCTAAGCACCCAGGTGTCCTTGGTGCCACCACCCTGGCTCGAATTCACCACCAGCGATCCTTCCGTGAGCGCGACGCGGGTCAAGCCGCCCGGCACCAGCTTCACGCCGTCGCGTCCGCTGAGCACGAAGGGACGCAGATCCACATGGCGAGGCGCGAGACCCTTCTCCGTGAAGATGGGGCTCGTGGACAAGGCCAGCGTCGGCTGTGCGATGTAATTGTCGGGAGCAGCCAGAATGCGGGCGCGGAAATGCTCGCGCGCTTCCTTCGTCGCATGCGGGCCGACCAGCATGCCGTAACCGCCCGAGCCGTTGACCTCCTTCACTACCAGTTCGTGAAGGTTGTCGGCCACGTAGGACAAGGCCTCCTTCTCACGGCAGCGCCAGGTCGGCACGTTCTTGAGGATCGGCTCCTCGCCCATGTAGAAGCGCACGATGTCGGGCACATAAGAGTACATGGCCTTGTCGTCCGCCACGCCCGTTCCCGGCGCGTTGGCGATGGCGACATTGTCGGCGCGATAGGCGGCGATCAGACCCGGCACGCCGAGCGCCGAGTCGGGCCGGAACACGAGCGGATCGAGGAAATCGTCGTCGATGCGGCTGTAGATCACGTCCACACGCTTCGGACCTTCGGTCGTGCGCATGTAGACGACTTCGTCGCGCACGAAGAGATCGCGTCCTTCCACCAGCTCCACGCCCATCCGGTCGGCGAGGAAGCTGTGCTCGTAATAGGCGGAGTTCAGCGGGCCCGGCGTCAGCAGGACCACCGTCGGCTCCCCCGAACTGCTCGCGGGCGCGACGGATTTCAGCGTGCCCAGCAGCTCGTTCACATAGTTCTCAATGGGGCGGATGCGCTGCATTCCCACGAGTTCCGGGAAGAGGCGCATCATGACCTCCCGGTTCTCCAGCATGTAGGAGACGCCGGAGGGCGTGCGTAAGTTATCCTCGAGAACGTAGAAATCCTGATCGTCCACGCGGACGATATCGACGCCTGCCACCTGCACGTAGATGTCGCTGTTGAGCGAAAGCCCATGCATCTGCGGCCTGTATTGGGGATTATGATAGACGAGTTTCCGGCGGGATGATCCCGGCGCGCAGGATCTCGCGCGCGCCGTAGATATCCTTCAGGAACATGTTGAGCGCCTTCACGCGCTGCTCCAGCCCGCGCGATAGCCGCTTCCATTCATCCCCTGAAAGGATGCGTGGAATGATGTCGAACGGGATCAGCCGTTCCTCGGCTTCCGTTGCGCCATAGACCGCGAATGTGATGCCGACCCGGCGGAAGAACAGCTCCGCTTCCTCGCGGCGGTGTTCGAGAAGCTGCGGCGGGGCGGAGGCCAGCCATTCCTGCAACACGCGGTAGGCCTCGCGGCTCTTGCCGTCATGGCCGCTCATCTCGTCGAAGATCGCTCGTGCCGTCACCAGGTCTGCCGCCTCCCCATGGACAGAAAGTGCAAAGATTTGCGCCACTTCCATGAAAGAGAAGCTTAGTTGCCTAAATCGTGGGATCGCAAGGGATACTTGGAGGGGAGGACGGGCAGGCCATGATGAGAAAAAGGGCAATTGCCTTTTCCAAAGGCAGACCAAGTCTCATGCCGTAAGGGCAAATTCCAGCAGCAGAGTACGTTGCAGGCTGGTGTTGAAGTTGTTGTCCGAGATCAGGGAGATCACGGTCTCCGAGCCCTCCCGATGAACGGCCAAGCCTTCCATGTTGTCGATGTGATGCGAAGGCTCGCTCTCATAGATCACATCACCTTCGAGCCGAGCCCCGACCCCAATGGCGGAGCTTGCCACGCGGCGCAGCCGGCAGCCAAAGCCCCCGAATATCGAGAAGCGCCGCTCCAGAAGGATCATGTCGCCATTATCCATGAAAGCGAGATCGGTCACGTCGTAGCCATTCGCGCGCACGACCTCGAAAGTACCTTGCCGCGAGCCGGTAAGGACAAAGCCCTTGCCGCCTTCTGCGATGCCGATGAGTGCGCCTGCCAAAGGCGAAAGCTGCGGCGCGACGCCAAGAGCCTCCAACCCGCCGTTGGACGGCAGGCCCTTCATGTCCTTCGGCACCGAGATCGGGACGCCTTCAATCGGGGAACCGGCTTTGTTGCGTCCGAAGCGGACGACCGCATGGTTTCGCTCGACGCCTACGAAGACAGCTTTGCCTGAAACGGCCAGGCTCTCCGTGTCGTAATAGCGCGACCGACGCAGGGCCTTGCCATTGTCGAACAGCAGCGGCGCCATGATGGCATCGGAAAGCCCCGACAGCCTGCCATCCGCCGTTTCGATGCGAGCTTTGAGGAACTGCGCGTTGTCGGCAAGCGCAATCAAATCCTGCCCCTTCGCCGAGCGCCACAATCCCGAGAAGCCGCCGAAGGCTGACGTCTCCGATTTCAGGTCAAGACCGGAGCGGAAGAGCAGGGAGCCGAAGCGGTTGCGGTCGGGGTCGGTATTGGAGAGGCGGCTGATGGGCTCGGCCCGCACCACGACGGGTGTGGCATTGCCGAAGGCCTGCGGGCGCTGCGCGAGCGCGATCTTGTCGCTTAAGAAAGCGGCGGCGGTGGCGACACCACCGCCGATCAGCAGATTGCGCCGGCTGAGCAGCCTCACGCGTGCGCCCGGCGTCGAGGCGCCGCGCCCCGCGAAGGTTGCGCGTTCTCCTCGAACAGCTCCGCGAGTTTTTCGGTCATCACGCCGCCGAGTTCCTCCGCATCGACGATGGTCACGGCGCGGCGATAATAGCGCGTCACGTCGTGGCCGATGCCGATGGCGATGAGTTCGACAGGAGAGCGGGTCTCGATTTCCTCGATGACGTAGCGCAGGTGCCTTTCGAGGTAGTTGCCGGGATTGACCGAGAGCGTCGAGTCGTCCACCGGCGCGCCATCCGAGATCACCATCAGAATGCGGCGCTGCTCGGGGCGGCCGAGCAGGCGCTTGTGCGCCCAGTCGAGCGCCTCGCCGTCGATGTTCTCTTTCAGCAGGCCTTCGCGCATCATCAGGCCGAGATTCTTGCGCGCGCGCCGCCAGGGTGCGTCGGCCGACTTGTAGATGATGTGGCGCAGATCGTTGAGGCGGCCCGGATTGGCGGGCTTGCCGTTCTGCAGCCACATCTCGCGGGCCTGTCCGCCCTTCCACGCCCGCGTCGTGAAGCCGAGGATCTCGACCTTCACGCCGCAGCGCTCCAGCGTGCGCGCGAGGATGTCGGCACAGGTGGCCGCCACGGTGATCGGACGTCCGCGCATGGAGCCTGAATTGTCGATGAGCAGCGTTACCACCGTATCGCGGAAATTGGTGTCCTGCTCCTGCTTGAAGCTCAGCGGCTGGAACGGGTCCATGATGATGCGCGGCAGGCGTACGGGATCGAGCGTGCCTTCTTCGAGGTCGAATTCCCACGACCGGTTCTGCTGCGCCATGAGACGGCGCTGAAGGCGGTTGGCGAGGCGGCCCACCACGCCCTGCAAATGCGCGAGTTGCTTGTCGAGATAGGCGCGAAGGCGCGTCAGCTCGTCGGCATCGCACAGGTCTTCTGCGTGGATGACCTCGTCGAATTTGAGGGAATAAGCCTTGTAGTCGGGCCCGCGCGCTTCGTTGGCACGGGACGGCGGACGCCAGGATTCTCCGGCCTCGTCGGAATCGGCCTCTTCGGCTTCCTCGGGCAGCTCGCCGGAAGGACCATCGGCCTCTTCCGTCGCGCCGTCCTCCATGTCGTCGCTGGAATCCTCGCTGATTTCGATATCAGCCCGGTCTCCTTGCGATTCCTGTTCGGATTCGCCCTCGCCCTGCTGTTCCTGCTGTTCGGATTCGTTGTCTTCCTCGTTCTCCTCGTTGTCCTCATCCAGGGCCACATCATCGGCCATGTCGAGGGAGGAGAGCATCTCGCGGATGCCGCGGGCGAAGTCGCGCTGATTGTCGATGTTCTTGAGCAGGCTGTCGAGGTCGCGGCCCGCGCGTTCCTCGATGAAGTCGCGCCAGAGATCGACGATCTTGGCGGCGGATGCGGGCGGCTTCGCGCCGGTCAGGCGCTCACGCACCATGAGCGCCAGCGCGTCCTCGAGCGGCGCGTCCGCGCGGTCGGTGATCTCTTCATATTTGCCGCCGCGATGATAGCGGTCTTCCAGCATCGCCGTGATGTTGGAGGAAATGCCCGACATGCGGCGGGAGCCGATGGATTCCACGCGCGCCTGCTCGACCGCGTCGAACACCGCACGGGCGGCCTGACCCTCGGGCGCAAGGCGGCGGTGAAGACTCGTGTCGTGACAGGCGAGGCGCAGTGCCATGGAATCCGCATTGCCGCGCAGGATCGCCACGTCGTTCGCGGTGAGCCGCCGGGGCGGCTCGGGCAGGCGAGCCTTGTCCTGGCCCATGAGCACCGGACGGTCGGAGGCGAAGGCCACTTCGAGATCGGGCTTGCGGGCGATGGCCTTCATGGCGCCGGCGATGGAGCGCTTCAGCGGCTCCGCCGGCGCTTCCTTCTTCTCACCCGGCTTGCGGTTCGAGATGGACATAACACCCCAATCGTTATGATCTTACCGCCTCAACGAGGCTGCACGTCGGAATTCGGTTGTGTTCACCCTCAAGGAACGTGAGCACGTAAACTCGCTCCGCGTCAGTATCTGCGCGTAGTGTAGGCACGGCATATCCCGAAAGAGCACCATACGACACCTTATTCCGCTCGAAAGCATCAGGCGCTGAAATTCCACCCGTGAACAGTCCCTCAAACGTAACTTCCGATACTGTGCGGAAATTGGACTTCTTCCAGAGGTGAACCCTATAGGTCGGGTCCATATCTAGAAAGGGATCTCTCGGCTGGTTCGGATATTCGCCCATCAGTTCAATGGTTTGGCCTATATTCGCTTGTAGGCATTTAAGAAATTCTTCGGTATCGAGCTTTTTGAAGCCATCTGGCTGATTAAACCGATGTGAGGTCTCGTAGACAAAGGCAGCACTAACAAGAATTAGACCACCTATTGTCAAAAGCCTCCCAGATACCGGCATTTTCTATCAGCTCAGCACCATGTTCACGGCGCTCTCCGGCAATTCCTTGCCGAAGGAGCGCTGGTAGAATTCGGCGACCAGCGCGCGCTCCAGCTCGTCGCACTTGTTGAGGAACGTCACGCGGAAGGCGAAGCCAGTGTCGCCGAAGATCTCGGCGTTCTCGGCCCAGGTAATCACCGTGCGCGGGCTCATGACGGTGGAGAGATCGCCGTTCATGAAGGCCGAGCGGGTGAGGTCGGCCACACGAACCATCTTGTTGACGATGTCGCGACCCTCCGGATTCTGCTGGTAATGCTTCGCCTTGGAGAGGACGATGTCCACTTCCTTGTCGTGCGGCAGGTAGTTGAGGGTGGTGACGATCGACCAGCGGTCCATCTGGCCCTGGTTGATCTGCTGCGTGCCGTGATAGAGGCCCGAAGTGTCGCCGAGACCAACCGTGTTGGCGGTGGCGAACAGCCGGAAGGCGGGGTGAGGACGGATCACGCGCTTCTGGTCGAGCAGCGTGAGCTTGCCCGATTGCTCCAGCACGCGCTGGATCACGAACATCACGTCCGGGCGGCCCGCATCGTACTCGTCGAAAACGAGAGCGACGTTGTTCTGGAGCGCCCAGGGGAGGATGCCGTCCTGGAAGGCGGTGACCTGCTTGCCGTCCTGAAGCACGATGGCGTCCTTGCCGACGAGGTCGATACGAGACACGTGGCTATCCAGGTTCACGCGCACGCAGGGCCAGTTGAGGCGGGCTGCCACCTGCTCGATATGGGTCGATTTGCCGGTGCCGTGATAGCCCGTGATCATTACGCGGCGGTTGCGGGCAAAGCCCGCCAGGATGGCCAGCGTCGTCTCGCGGTCGAACAGGTAATCGGGGTCCAGATCGGGCACATGCTCTTCGGCCTGCGAGAAGGCAGGCACTTCGAGATCCGAGTCGATGCCGAAGACCTGTCGCACGGACACTTTCATATCCGGCAGGCGGGTCGTTGTATCGGTTTGTGCCGTCATTGGGGCCTCTCGGTCGGATGTTTGTTTCGTTGATGCCATGGCTTCTTAAACCCCATGGCTGCGCGGCGCAATTTCCTAAAAAGCCGGGGTCACCTGCAGAAAAGTCTTATGGGTCAGCACAGACCGGCGCTTTTCAGGATATCATGCGACTTGATGATATCCCGCAGCCGCTCCTCGAAGGAACGGTCGCCGCCATTGGCGTCCGGGTGGAACCGCTTCACCAGGGCCTTGTATTGAGCCTTGATGGCAGGACCATCGGCGGTCTCGTCGAGACCCAGGATGTCGAGCGCCCGGCGCACCGCCCCTGAATAGCGGGGACGCTTCGGCTCCGGATTGCTCCGGCGGGCCCTGGTCTTGGTGAAATCCTCACCCCGGAGGATCCCCAGCGGGTCCACATAGGCCCAATCCCGCGTCTCGCCCTTGGTTCCCTCATCCTTGCCGGAGGTGTTCACGCCCATGGCCCAGGTGGGGCGATGACCGATGACGGCATCCTTCTGGTAGGCCGCCACCGCCGAATCGGACATGCCGGTGAAATAGTTGTACGAGGCGTTGTACTCGCGCACGTGCTGGAGGCAGAAGCGCCAATACTGGCCTTCCCGGTCCCGCCCCTTGGGCGCGCGGAATTCGCCCGCGGCCTTGCAGGCGGGGTGCTCACAGACAGGACCCTTGACCTCCTGCGGTTCGTCGCTGGAAGACTTGATCCGGATACGGTCGAAAAAAGGCGAGTTGAGATCCATGATTCAGCGATTATGAGGGGCTAGGAGCCTTCAGCCAAGGCCTGAGAGCTTTTCGCCGCAGACCCGTTCAAAAAGGTTTACAAGAGCATCGTGCAAAAAGTGGATCCGGTTTTTGCCGGACCGATGTTCTAACTAAAGGAGAAAGCATCGGATTCGTCCCAGAAGTGCAAGTCCACTTTTGGGTCCGATGCTGGAGGCAGCATGACCCTAACCGATTGGATCACACAGAATCTGCAGGAGCGGTTGCAGCCCTCCGCGCTCACCGTCACCGACGAATCGGAGCAGCATCGCGGCCATGGAGGCTGGAGGGAGGGGGGTGAAACTCACTTCCGTCTTTATATCGTGTCGGACGCCTTCTCAGGCAAGAGCCGCGTGGAGCGTCACCGCCTTGTGAACGACGTTCTGAAAGGAGCCTTCGACAGAGGTCTGCACGCCCTGGCGATTCAGGCCAAGGCGCCGGGGGAGTAAGGCTCCCCTCTCGTCATGGCCGGGCTTGTCCCGGCCATCCCGATCCGAAAAGCGATACGCATCAATCAATCGGGATCACCGGCACAAGGCCGGTGACGTCGTGAAGCGCATAGCTTCGGCAGAAGCGTCTATTTGATCCGCTCCAGCACGCTCACGTAATTGGCCACCGCCGCGCCGCCCATGTTGAAGATGCCGCCGAGCTTCGGGTTCTGCACCTGGATGCCGCCGGCCTCCTCGCAGAGCTGCATGGCGGAGAGCGCGTGCATGGACACGCCCGTCGCGCCGATGGGATGGCCCTTGGCCTTGAGGCCGCCGGACGGGTTCACCGGCAGCTTGCCGTCACGGTTCGTCCAGCCTTCCTTGACTGCTATCGCCCCCTGACCGGGAGGCGTGAGCCCCATCGCCTCGTATTCGATGAGTTCCGCGATGGTGAAGCAGTCATGCGTCTCGACGAAGGAGAGATCGGAGAGCTGGATGCCTGCCTGGTCCAGGGCCCGGCGCCAGGCCTCCGCGCAGCCTTCGAACTGGACGATGTCCCGCTTCGACATGGGCAGGAAATCCTGCGCATGGGCCGTGGCGCGGAAGGCAACCGCCCGCTTCATGCGAAGCGCGGTTTCCGTATCGGCCAGAACGAGGGCGGCGGCGCCGTCCGACACGAGGGAGCAATCCGTGCGCTTAAGGGGGCCGGCGACGAAGGGGTTCTTCTCGCTCTCGGCGCGGCAGAACTCGAAGCCAAGATCCTTGCGCATCTGCGCATAGGGATTGTCCACGCCATTCTTGTGGTTCTTGGCCGCGATCAACGCCAGCGCATCGGACTGGTCGCCATGGCGCTGGAAATAGGAGCTCGCGATCTTGCCGAAGACACCTGCGAAGCCGCCGGGCGTGTTGCCGTCTTCTTGCACATAGGAACAGCGTAAGAGGATGTTGCCGATCTCAGGCCCCGGCGTCTTCGTCATCTGCTCGACGCCGACCACGAGCACGGTCTTGGCGCGTTTGGCCTCGATGGTCTTGATGGCCTGATGCACGGCGGCGGAGCCGGTGGCGCAGGCATTCTCCACCCGGGTCGCGGGCTTGAAGCGGAACTTGTCGCTCGTCTGGAACACCAACGATGCCGTGAAATCCTGGGGCGAGAAGCCGCCGTTGAAATGGCCGAGCACGACCTCGTCCACATCCTCCGGCCCGATCCCCGCATGCTCCAGCGCCTCGCCGGCGACACGGGTGATCAGGCTCTCGACCGTTTCCGTATCGAGCTTGCCGAAGGGGGTATGGGCCCAGCCGACGATACAGGCTGTCATGAGCGTCTCCTGATAAATTGTTTCTTGAGCATAAGGTGGAATGGTTCGCACCGTTCGGCAAGCCGCCCAGGCGCGCTCGCGCCCCTTGAATTTGCCGCAGCTTGGGCCTCCATGGAGGCTCAAGAACGAATCGTCGGACATATCTCATGCGTCTTTGTGTTTTCTGCGGCTCCAGCGCGGGCCAGGATCCCGTCTATCTCGAAACCGCCCGCCTGCTCGGCGAGACCTTGGCGCGAAACGGGATCGAGCTTGTCTATGGCGGCGCGTCGGTCGGCCTCATGGGCGCTGTTGCGGATGCGGTGCTGGCGAATGGCGGCCGCGTGATCGGCGTGATGCCGCAAGCCCTCGCCGACAAGGAGATCGCGCATGCGTCTTTAAGCGACCTGCGGGTGGTCGGCTCCATGCATGAGCGCAAGGCGATGATGGCGGAGCTCTCCGACGGGTTCATCGCCCTGCCCGGCGGCCTCGGGACGTTCGAGGAATTGTTCGAGGTCTGGACCTGGGCGCAGCTCGGCTATCACAAGAAGCCCTGCGCCCTGCTCAATGTCGCCGGCTTCTACGACAAGCTCGCGGATTTCCTCGACGACGTGGTGGAACGCGGCTTCGTAAAGCCCATTCACCGCGCCATGCTGATCGTGCAGGACGAACCGGCGGCCCTGATCGACGCGATCCGCGCCTACGAGCCGCCCCGAGTCGATAAATGGATCAAGGCCGGGGAGCGCTGAACGGCTGACCCGCCATTAGGCTTTGTAGCCACCCACGCCCTCGCCCAAATGGGCGTTGTTCGCCTCGCGGACTTTCGCCGCCGCCTCATCGTAGAGGAAGGGCAGGAAGACGAAGCGGCGGCCGGATGTGACCTTCGATACTGCGTGGAGCATCGGGGTCGTGAACACCACGGCCCCGCCGAGAGGGGCCTTGTAGCTGCGCGGGCCATATTCCGGGAAGCTCACCTCGCCGCCCTCGAAATCGGCGTTGAGGTTGATCGACACCGCAAAGCGGCGATGCGCCGTTCCCTTGGTGGTGTTGTCCCGGTGCGCACGGAAATGCCCGCCGTCTTCGGCTGCATAGCAGGAGACGATGTAACGCTCCATGCGGGTCGGCGTGAAGAAATGAATCTTCTGGATCTCGGGATTCACGCGGCGGATGATGCGGCGCTGGACCTGAGTGATCAAATTCTGATCCTCAATCGTGTAGTCCTTGCGGCGCTTGTGATTGGGATCGTGCGCCGCCACGGTCTTGCCGTTGACCTCACGCATGAAGCCGGATTCCTCACCACCATGCTTCTCGTAAAGCCCGATCAGGTGACGGCAGAACTCGGGCTCGAACACGTCCGGGACGATGAGGATCGGCGCAAACATCTCGAAGCCCGCGAAACGGTCCACGGGAGGCAGATCGCGCAGGTAGGCCATGACCTCCTCGCGGTCGCTGCCGTCCGCCCTGAAGGGGAAGATGGCACGGATGCGCATGGTCGGGTTGAGCACCATCCAGAACCGACGCATCGGAACTGAGCCCTGGGCGTTTGTGGAATTTTGAGGGACGGAACCGTAAAGGCGGCTGACCTTGCCGTCGAAATCCCAGAAATGGCGAATGCCGGGGATGGACTGCGTGGCCTTGTTCTCGCTCTCGTCGCTCGGGTCCGCGCTTACGCCGAAGATCGAGATCTTATCATCGTCGAAGAGAGACCGATGGTCTTCCTGGAAGGTCCTGAGAGCCGCGCGTCCGATCTCGTCGGAGGCCGTACCGAAGAAGCAAAGAACGAGATAGCGACCGGCCGCCGTCTCGAAATGAAATTGCGGATTGCTGGTCGAGTTCTGGTGGAACCACGGTGCGGGATCGCCTACCTGAAGGTCGCGATAGGTGGGCTTTTCATTGGATGGAGCGGTATCCGTGGCCATGAACAATTTCCGATGTGAGCGCGAATGCAATAATATTCGATACCATCCGGTTGCCGTTGCGACAAGAAAGGAGGACTAAAAACCATCTCATCCTTCAAACCGCGCCGCTCTTGCCACTCTCTTGCCACGGAATTCGTTAGAACAAGGGCATGCGGGTAGAGATCACGCCATTCACCTAGTCAAAGCTACGGTTTGGCGCTAAAAATATAGTCCAGCTAGCAAGCGGGACTCTAAAATCCCCTCTCCGACCGTCGTGTGATGCCCTTAGGAGTCGTTCCGTATGAACGTTAGCCGCACCCTCCGTGTGACCGCTTTCGCCTTTGCTGCCCTCGTGAGCGGCCCGGCCCTGGCGGCTGGCGGACCTGCCCTCGTGGTCGAGGTCGAATCCGGCCGAGTCCTGCATGCGGAGAAGGCCACGGACCCCTGGTTCCCGGCCTCCATCACCAAGCTGATGACGGCTTACGTCGCCCTCGACAAGGTGCGCAGCGGCCAGATGAGCATGGAGACGCTCCTGACGGTCACCGACACCGCTGCCGCGCTGCCGCCCTCCAAAATGGGCTTCAAGCCAGGCACGGAGATCCGCCTCGACAACGCCCTCAAGATCATGATGGTGAAGTCGGCGAACGATATTGCCGCCACCATCGCCGAGAATATCGGCGGCTCCATCGACGGCTTTGCGGAGCTGATGAACGCCCATGCCCAGCACCTGGGCATGAGGAACAGCCATTTCGCCAATCCGCACGGCCTGCCCGACGAGCGCAACCAGACGACCGCCCAGGACATGGCGATCCTGGCCCGTGCGCTCCTGCGCGAGTTCCCGGACCACCAGGATCTGTTCCATATCGGCGCCGTCCAGTTCGGCCGCCGCATCATGCGCAACACCAACGGCCTCATCGGCCGCTATCCCGGCGCCGACGGCATGAAGACCGGCTTCATCTGCTCGGCGGGCTTCAACGTGGTGGCCAGCGCCACCCGCAACGGCCGCCACCTGATCACCGTCGTGATGGGTGCGCCTTCCGCCAACGAGCGCACCATGAAGGCGGCGGAGCTGTTCGACCGCGGCTTCAACAGCAAGGTGAACTTCACCAATCCCGAACTGGCCGCCCTGCCCGCCTCCGCCAACACCACGCCCCCGGACATGCGCCCGGTGATCTGCGACCGTCGCGGCCCGATGCCCCAGGAGGAAGAGGGCACGCCGGTAGCGTCCGAGGATACAGGCGTTCCGAATCTCTTCTCCTCCGAAGTCATGGCCTTTGCGGGCGACGCCCAGAAGCCCGTGCGCACCGTGCTCGGCCCCCGCACCGCCGTGGTGCCGGAGCGGGTCTGGGTCGGGCTGAATCCTCCGAGCGAGGCCGAACTGGCCGCCCAGGCTGCAGCCGAGGAGGCTGCCGAAAAGGCCCGCACCGCAAAGAAGAAGACCGCGACGCCGAAGAAATCAACCAAGCAGGCCGTGTCCAAGGAGTCCGACGCCACAGATGACGAGGACACCAAGACCACCAAGGGCAAGGGCCGCGTCACGGTCACCGTCAAGCCGGTGAGCGGCCAGAGCAAAGCCGGCGACAAGAAGCCCGCCGAACAGAAGGCCACCACCAAGCCGAAGGCGCAGAAGGCCGAGGCCGCATCCAAGCCGAAATCGGCGGCGAACTGACCGTTCCGCATTGTTTTCCCAGAACGCCCGGCCCTCCAGCCGGGCGTTCTGCTTTCTCGGGTTTGTCCTTGCATTCACCCCCGATCCGCGCGAACGGTGCGAGCCTGACAAGATGAAGTGACATGCCGCGTTCGACCCACGCCACGGGCCTCGCCTTCGCCCTCGTTTCCGCCAGCCTCTACGGCTTCAACATCGTCTATGCACGGATGGCATCCTTTGCGGGCGCCAGCGGTTCGGCCATCGTGGTCTACCGGGTGCTGCTGATGCTGGGGCTGGTCACCCTCGTGGCCTTTGCCGCGCGCTGGTCGCTGCGCATGGCCCGTGAGGAGCGAGGGACGATCCTGCTGCTCGGCATCTCCACAGCCCTGGTAGGACTCTGCTACCTCTCCTCCGTGGCCTTCATTCCGGTCACGGTCGCAGCGGTGGTGTTCTACACCTTCCCGATCCTGATCGTGCTCGCCAGCCCCTTCGTGGAAAGAACGCGGCTCACCCCGACGCTGATCGGCGTCGCGGCGATTGCCACGCTCGGCGTGATCCTGGTCGTGGGACCTGCCCTCGGTGATCTCGACTGGCGCGGCCTAGCCCTCGCCTTCGGCGCCAGCGTCGCGACCGCGTTCCAGTTCTTCGCCGCCGCCCGCTGCCGCAGGACCGGCGTGGTGGCGAAAGTGTTCTGGATTCACGTGATCGTGCTGCCGACCGCTTTTCTCATCAGCCTGGCGACCGGGCAGCTTGCTGGGCCATCGACGCTCGCGCTCGCGCCTCTGGCTGTCGGCCTGACCATCGGCGGCTACATGTTCGGCTTCATCCTGCAATTTCTGGCGCTGGGGCGCATCTCTGCTGTTGCCGCCGGGATCATCTATTGCACCGAGCCGGTCGTGGCGGCCGTCTCATCGGCGCTCATCCTGCAGGAGAGCCTTGCGCCCCTGCAAATCGCGGGTGGCGCCCTTGTGCTCGCCGCCATCATCGCCAACGTTCTCCTGGAACAGCGCCATTTGAAGAACGCACCCCTGGTGCCCATCGCGGATTGAAGCATGACGGACAAGCCGATGACCCCTCCCGCCCCGATCCCGCTCACGATCCTCACCGGCTTCCTCGGTGCCGGAAAAACGACGCTCCTCAACCGCATGCTGAAAAGCCCGGCCATGCAGGACAGTGTTGTGATCATGAACGAATTCGGCGAGATCGGCCTCGATCACCTGCTCGTCGAGACGGTCGATGAAGGCATGGTGCTGCTCTCCGCGGGCTGCCTCTGCTGCACCGTGCGCGGCGATTTGATCGCGACGCTCGAGGACCTTCTGCGCAAGCGCGACAACAACCGCATCCTGCCTTTCAAGCGCGTGATCATCGAAACCACGGGCCTCGCGGATCCGGCGCCGATCCTGCATGCGGTGCTCTATCATCCCTATCTTTCCATGCGCTACGCGGTAGAGGGCGTAGTGACGGTGATCGATGCGGTGAATGGTTCCGCCACTCTCGACGCCCATCGCGAGGCCGTGAAGCAGGCTGCCGTCGCGGAGCGCATCGTGCTCGCGAAGACAGACCTCGCGTCCGATCAGCAAGTCGTCACCGCCTTGCGCGAGCGCCTGCATCAGCTCAATCCCGGCGCGTCCATTCTAGATGCGGATGTGCCGGTCGAAGACATCATCGCCGGCGGCCTCTTCGGCATCGACGGCAAGATCGCCGATGTCGCCGATTGGCTGAAGACGGAGGCCGTGGAAGCGGCCGAGCGGGAAAGCCATGCCCATCAGCACGGGCACCATCATCACGGCCATCATGGGCACGATCATCATCACCACGATGTGAACCGGCACGACGAGCGCATCCGCGCTTTCTGCCTCACGAGCGACCAGCCCATCCGCCAGGGCACGCTCGACATGTTCCTCGACCTGCTGCGCTCATCGCAAGGCACGAAGCTGCTGCGCGTGAAGGGCCTCGTGGCTCTCGCCGAGGATCCGGAGCATCCGGTGGTCATTCACGGCGTGCAGCATGTGATCCACATGCCCGCCGTGCTGCCGCGCTGGCCAAGCGAGGACCGCCGCAGCCGCATCGTCTTCATCGTGGACGATCTGGAGCGTGAGACGGTCGAAAAGCTCTGGAACGCGTTTCTCGGCAATCCCGCCATCGATCAACCGGATGCGGCGGCGCTTTCGGACAACCCGTTGTCGTTGAGGCGGTAGGCCTTCGAAGCTCGCATGATCTTTTCGGAAAACCGGTTCCCACTTTTCGCTGGCGCGGACCGCTGGTTCCGGATCATGCGTTAAGCCGCCATCTGCGAGCGCTGCGCCCAGCCGGTCATGGAGCGCTCCGCATAAGCCGTGATCGCGTACATTAACACGCCGAGCACCGCGAGCACCAGGAGGGCAGCCCAGACGAGCGGCACCTCGAAGGCGGCGGAGGCACGGGTGAGCAGGTTGCCGATGCCGACATTCGAGGCGTTCTGCTCGCCGATGACGGAGCCTACATAGGCGAGCGTGATCGCCACTTTGAGCGAGCCGAAGAAATACGGCATGGCGCGCGGCACGCCGACCTTGAACACGATGTCCTTCTTCGAAGCGCCGAGCGCGCGCAGCACGTCCTCCATCTCGGGCTCCACCGTCGCGATGCCGGTGGCGACATTCACCACGATGGGAAAGAACGAGATGAGGAAAGCGGTCAGCACTGGCGGCACCCAGCCGACGCCGAACCAGAATACGAGGATCGGCACCACGGCCACTTTCGGCACCGAGTTGAAGCCGACAAGCAGCGGATAGGTGCCCGCGTTGATGAGACGCGACGAGCCCAGCACCATGCCGAGTACCAGGCCGAAGCCAACCGCGAGGCCGAAGCCTGCCAGGGTCATCCAGAGCGTGTGCATCGCATGATAGGCAAGCTGAGTGCGGTACTCCCACACGGCCGCGAGAATCGTGGAGGGCGCGGGCAGGATGAAGCTTGAAATCTTGAGGACGTGGCAGGCGAGCTCCCACAGCAGAAAGAAGCCGATAGTGAAGACGTAAGGAGCGAGGGCGAGTTGGTTCTTGCTTTTCATGGAATGCTCAAGCCGCCTTGCGCGCCTGCGCGATGTGATTGCGCAGCTCATGGACGAGTTCGGAGAATTCCGGTGTGTAGGTGATCTCGAGATCGCGTGGACGCGGGAAGGGCACCTCGCGCTCGGCCACGATCCGTCCGGGACGTGAGCTCATGCAGAAGATGCGGTCGGCCAGGAAAGCAGCCTCGCGCAGGTCGTGCGTCACCAGGATGATCGTGACCTTCTGCGCCGCGTGCAGGTCACGCATCACGCACCACAACTCCTCACGCGTGAAGCTGTCGAGCGCACCGAAAGGCTCATCCAGCATGAGCAGTTTCGGCTCGTGGATGAGCGCGCGGCACAGAGAGGCGCGCTGCTGCATGCCGCCGGAGAGCTGCCACGGAAATTTATCGCCCTGCCCTTTCAAACCGACCTGGGCGAGAAGGCTCTCAGCCCTCGCGACATATTCCTTCTTGTGCTTGCGCAGCCGTGAGCGATGCGGCTCCACGATCTCAAGTGGCAGCAGGATGTTGTCGAGCGTCGTGCGCCAGGGCAGCATCGTCGGGTTCTGGAACGCCATGCCTGCGAGCTTTACCGGCGCGACGACCTGCTTGCCATCGACAATGACCGTTCCCTCGCGCGGAAACTGCAGGCCGGTCGCAAGCTTCATCAAGGTGGACTTGCCGCAGCCGGAGGGTCCGACAATCGCGGCGAACTCGCCCTCGTTGATCTTGAGGTTCAGGTCCTTGACCGCGGGCACGCCGTCCTCGGCGCGGGCATAGACATGAGTGACCTTGTGGATGTCGACGAAAACCGGCAAAGGGCGCTCCGCTAAATATCCTCCCCTTGAGGGGGGAGGATCGGCTCGTAAGAGCCGAGGTGGGGTGGGTAGCGCCGACCTTGCAGAACGTAACGCTTCCCACCCCACCCCGCTCGCTATGCTCGCGACCTCCCCCTCAAGGGGTGGGTGATCAACGAAGCGGAATACTCAATTCACCTTCCGCTGGTCGGCGGCGGGCAGGAACTCTTCCGTGAACACGCCCTCAACCGTGGGCTTTGCCTTGTAGGTGAAGGTCAGGCCGATTTCGTCGAGCGCTTTCGCGAAGCGGGCCTTGTCGATGCCGCCGAAGCCGTTCTCCTTCACCCACGGCGTGATCATGTTTTGCTCGAGCACCATCTTGAGGCGCTCCAGCTCGACTTCCTTCTTCGCGACGTCGTTGCGCTTGATCACGGAATCGACCGCGCTCGACGGGTCCTTCAGCGTGTCGTGCACGCCCTTCATGATGGCGCGCAGCAGGCCCTTCACCGCTTCCGGCTTTTCCTGCGCAAATTTCTGCGAGACGATGATGGTGTTGCCGTAGAGGTCCACGCCGTAATCGCTCATGAGCATGACGACGATGTCGTCGGCCGGAACGCCGCGGGACTTGAGGTTGATGTAGGAGGACATGGAGAAGCCGAAGACCGCATCGACCTCGCCCTGCGCCAGCATCGGTTCGCGTACGGGGAAGCCGACATTCTCGAACTTCATGGTGGAATCGTCGATCTTGTTCACGGCCTTGAAGATCGGCCATTGCGCATAGGCGCCGTCGGCTGCCGGGGCGCCCATCTTCTTGCCTGCAAGGCTCGACACCTCCTTCGAGATGCCGCGGCTCTTGCGTCCGATGATTGCGAAAGGCGGACGGTCGTAGATCACCATCACGGCCTTGATGTCGGTGCCGGGATTCTCGTCGCGAAAGCGCACGAGGGAGTTCACGTCGCCGAAGCCCACATCATAGGTGCCCGATGCCACGCGCGAGATCGGCTCGCGCGAGCCCGAGGCCGGATCGATCGTCACATCGAGGCCCTCGGCCTTGAAGTAGCCCTTGTCGAGCGCGACGGCGAAGGGTGCCGCCGGGCCTTCCCAGCGCCAGTCCAGACTGAAGCGTACCGGCGTCTGAGCCTGTGCGGCTGCGGAGCCGAGAAGCAAAGCTGCTCCCGCCAGCAGACCCATGCTCCACCGCTTCTTCGTCGAACGTTCAGACACCATCACCGTCACCTCTGTTTTATGGTCTGCTCCCGGAATATCCGGGAGGCGGAGCAGCTTGGCCGTCTTCGTGCCTTTTGCCCGGTTCTTGACCATGCAAGCAGAACGGCGCTCAGGGTCAAGCCTCTTGCCACGGCAAAACTGCCTGCCAGCCCAGCATTTGGCTTAAGATTGAGCAAAATTCATTTTCGAGACGGCACTCTTGACGCGGGAGCTTTTCCTACCCACTTTGGCGATATCGGTGACCGGGCCCCTCTGGCAGGACGCGAACATGCGCCTGTGATGTCGGAGCCGATGCTTGAACTTAAAGCAATCATAGGTCCGGTTATCATGCCAGAATTCCTCTTAGTGGAATGGCTGGGAAAACCCGTCTGGATGTGGACGGCTTTCCTGAGCCTTGTCGTTTTTCTCCTCGCTTTCGATCTCGGTGTCCTGAACAGAAAGGACAAGGAGCTCGGCGTGAAGGAGAGCCTTCTCCTGTCCGTCTTCTACATCACCATCGCGGTGCTGTTCGGCGCTTATATCTGGTGGTCGTTCGAAACCGGCCTCCTGGTGACCGAGGACGGAACCCATGCGGGCATTTCGTACTTCACGGGTTTCTTCATCGAGAAGTCCCTGTCCATCGATAACGTCTTCGTGATCTCGCTGATCTTCAGCTATTTCGCGATCCCCCGGAAATATCAATATCGAGCCCTCGTGTGGGGCATCATCGGCGTCATCATTCTGCGCGGCATCATGATCGCGGTAGGCGCTGCCCTGGTGCAGGAATATGCCTGGATGCTCTATCTCTTCGGGGCGTTCCTCATCGCGACCGGCATCAAGATGCTGCTCGTGCCGGAAAGCGAGCCGAATATCGACAAGAACGCGATGGTCCGCTTCATGCGCAAGCATATGCGCGTGACGAACCGCTTACACGATCAGCGCTTCTTCGTGCGCGAGCCCGATACGAAATCCGGCAAGCTCGTCGTGTGGGCGACGCCGCTTTTCCTGGCGCTCGTGGTGATCAACATCGCCGACCTGATCTTTGCGGTGGACTCGGTGCCAGCGATCTTCGCCATCACCACCGACACCTTCGTGGTCTACACGGCCAACATCATGGCTATCCTCGGCCTGCGCGCGCTCTACTTTGCGCTCGCCGCCATGGTGCACCGCTTCCACTATCTGAAATACGCGCTGGCTCTCGTGCTCGTCTTCATCGGCGGCAAGATTTTCTGGAATCAGCTCGTGGGCAAGCTCGCCCCCACCATCTCGCTCGGCGTAACTCTCGCCCTGATCGCGGGCGGTGTCGTCTTCTCACTGTGGAAGACGAAAGACGAACAGGAAGTCATTTCCGGCTAACCACCCTTAGAGCATCGTACGCAAAAGTGGACCCGGTTTTGCGCGCGAACGATGCTCTCACTCAGAGAGAAAGCATCGGATTCATCCAAAAAGTGCAAATCCACTTTTTGGTCCGATGCTTTAGCGACCGTCATCACCGGCCTTGTGCCGGTGATCTCGTTCTGAAGAGCGTAGCGCTTCTCAGTATCGGGATGGCTGGGACGAGCCCGGCCATGACGCGACGGATGTCACACCGGCAGCATCCCGTCGCTCTTCACTTCCTCCATCACCGCGTAGGTGCGCGTTTCCTTCACGCCCGGGAGCGCCAGCAGAATCTCGCCGAGGAAATGCCGGTAGGCCGCCATGTCGGCGACCCGTGTCTTCACCAGATAATCGAAGCCGCCCGCCACCATGTGGCATTCCAGAACCTCGGGCGCGCGCTTCACGGCCTCGGCGAATTTCTCGAAGACATCCGGCGTAGTCTTGTCGAGGGAGACCTCCACGAAAACCAGAAGCTCCAGGCCGAGCCGGTGCGGATCGAGCCTCGCCCCGAAGCCGGCGATATAGCCCTCCCGCTGGAGGCGCTTCACCCGGTCGCTTGTGGATGTGGGCGAAAGGCCCACTTTTTCGGCAAGGTCCACGGCCGAGATCCGGCCATCCTCCTGCAGGAATTTCAGGATCTTCCGATCGATCCGGTCCATATCCGCCATTTTCACGGCCTTCTCATCATTTGTCCTTGTTTCGTAAGGCAAAGCTCCAAAGATTGCCATCGAAACACGGCAGGATGGCTCATATATTCCGGGAAACACCCAGAGGACATCCATGACCGCGACGTCTCAAGCCGCCCCGCCCTTCCACCCTCCCTTCGCGGAAGACGACAAGGCCGTCGCCGCCCGCCTGCTCAGCCGGTCCAGGCTTTCCCCGGAGCGCGAGCGCCGGGTCGATGAGCGCGCCACGCGCCTGATCGAGGCGATTCGCGCCAAGGGCGGCGGCCTCGGCGGCGTCGAGGAGATGCTGCGGGAATATGCGCTCTCCACCAAGGAAGGCTTGGCGCTGATGGTGCTGGCCGAGGCGCTGCTGCGGGTGCCGGATGCCGCCACGGCCGATAAGCTCATCGAGGACAAACTGGGAAGCGCGGATTTCGCGGGCCATAAGTCCAAGTCCGACGCGTTCCTCGTGTCTGCCTCGGCATGGGCGCTCGGCATTACGGCCCGCGTGATCCAGCCCGGCGAGACGCCGGAGAGCATTCTGGGCCAGCTCACCAAGCGCCTCGGCCTGCCGACCGTGCGCACGGCGACGCGTCAAGCCATGCGCGTGATGGGCAATCACTTCGTGCTCGGACAGACCATCGAGGACGCGCTGAAGCGCGCCGGCTCCGCCAAGGGCCGCGTCTATCGCTATTCCTTCGACATGCTGGGCGAAGGCGCGCGTACGGCGGATGACGCCCGCCGCTATTACGATTCCTACGCCGCCGCCATCGATGCCATCGGCCGCTCCGCCGGCAACGAACCGCTGCCGAACCGCCCCGGCATTTCGGTGAAGCTGTCGGCGCTGCATCCGCGGTATGAAGCGACGAGCCGCGAGCGCGTGATGCGCGAACTCGTTCCGCTGACCATCGAGCTGGCGCGCAAGGCGAAATCCTACGACCTCAACTTCACCATCGACGCGGAAGAAGCGGACCGGCTCGAACTCTCCCTCAACGTGATCGAAGCCGTGATCGCGGATCCGTCGCTTGCCGATTGGAAAGGTTTTGGCCTCGCCATTCAGGCCTATCAGAAACGCGCGGGCTCGGTGATCGATGCGATTGCCGCCATGGCCGAGAAGTACGATCGCCAGATGATGGTGCGTCTCGTGAAGGGCGCCTATTGGGACACGGAAGTGAAGCGCGCGCAGGAGCGCGGCCTCGACGATTATCCGGTCTTCACCCGCAAGGCGATGACGGACCTGCATTACGTCGCCTGCGCCGAGAAGATGCTGGCGCTTCGCCCGCGCATCTACCCGCAATTCGCCACCCACAACGCGCTCACCGTCGCCTCGATCATCGAGCGCGCGGGCGGCACGGAGGGCTACGAGTTCCAGCGCCTGCACGGCATGGGCGAAGCGCTCTATACGCGCCTGCTCGAAGACAATCCGGGACTTGCCTGCCGCGCCTATGCGCCGGTCGGCGGCCACCGCGATCTTCTTGCCTATCTCGTGCGTCGTCTGCTCGAGAACGGCGCGAACTCCTCCTTCGTGTCCGTGGCGGCGGATACCGATGTTCCGGTGCAAGCGCTTCTCAAGCGCCCTGCGGACATCATCGTCTCCGCCGATCAGGCGCGCCATCCCAAGCTTCCTCTGCCGCGCGATCTCTACGGTCCAGGACGCGCCAATTCGCAGGGGGTCGAGTTCGGCCATCGCGATTCGCTCGAAGTATTGCTGGCGGAAATCAGGACGGCCTCACAGAAAAGCTTCAAGGCCGAGCCGCTGATCGACGGCAAGGCTGCGAGTGGCGAAATCCGTTCCGTCGTCAGCCCCATCGACGGCACGACGATTGCAGGCCATGTGACGGAAGCATCTCCGGACACAGCGGACCGTGCCATAGCGGCTGCTCTAAAGGGCTTTAGCGCCTGGAGCCGCACGGATGCGGATGTGCGAGCAAAGGCGCTTCTGCGCGCCGCCGATCTGCTGGAGGAACGCCGCGGGGCGCTGCTGCACCTGCTGCAGGTGGAAGCGGGCAAGACGCTCGACGACGCGCTCTCGGAAGTGCGCGAGGCAGTCGATTTCTGCCGTTACTACGCCGTGCAGGGGCGCACCCTCTTCGGCTCCGGCGAGCCGATGCCGGGACCGACGGGCGAGAGCAACGTGCTGCGCCTGCGCGGACGCGGCGTGTTCGTGGCGATCTCGCCGTGGAACTTCCCCCTCGCCATCTTCCTCGGCCAGGTGAGCGCAGCCCTCATGGCCGGCAACACGGTAGTGGCGAAGCCCGCCGAGCAGACGCCGCTGATCGCCGACATGGTCGTGCGCATCCTGCATGAGGCGGGCGTTGCGAAGACAGCGCTTCATCTCGTACCCGGCGACGGACGCGTCGGCGCGTGCCTTGTCGAGCACAAGAATGTAGGCGGCGTTGTCTTCACCGGCTCCACGGAAGTGGCGCGCATCATCAACCGGACCCTCGCGAATAAGGACGCGGCCATCGTCCCGCTGATCGCGGAAACGGGTGGCATCAACGCCATGATCGTGGACGCAACCGCCTTGCCCGAGCAGGTGGCCGACGACGTGGTGATGTCCGCCTTCCGCTCGGCCGGCCAGCGCTGCTCGGCGCTTCGTCTTCTCTGCGTGCAGGAGGATGTGGCCGACCGTATGATCGAGATGATCGCGGGCAATGCGAAGGAACTGAAGATCGCCGACCCGCGCGAGATCTCGACCCATGTGGGCCCTGTGATCGACCGCGAGGCGAAGGACAAGCTGGACGCGCATATCGCGAACATGAAGAACCAGGCGAAGGTGCATTACGCGGGCGATGCGCCTGCAACCGGCACCTATGTGGCGCCGCATATCTTCGAGTTGAACAAGCCGCACGATCTCGCACAGGAGGTCTTCGGCCCGGTGTTGCACGTGGTGCGCTACAAGGCGGGCCGTTTGAACGAGGTGATCGAAGCCATTGAGGGTTCAGGCTATGGCCTGACGCTCGGCGTGCATTCGCGCATCGACACCACCGTGAGCCGCATCGTCGATGCGCTGTCCGTCGGCAACGTCTATGTGAACCGCAACATGATCGGCGCCGTCGTCGGTGTGCAGCCCTTCGGCGGCCACGGCCTCTCCGGCACCGGCCCGAAGGCCGGCGGCCCGCACTATCTGCTGCGTTTCGCGACAGAACAGACGGTGACGATCAACACGGCGGCCGCAGGCGGCAACGCCAGTCTGATCGCGATGGGTGAGTGAGCGCCCGCTTTTACTTTCCTATCTTGCAGCACATCATGGCCGGGCTCGTTCCGGCCATTTTTCTTCGCACGATCCCCAACACAGACCTACTCAGAGTCTGGCCCATAAAGGATGGAGCGCGTGCTTCCCTCCCCCTTGCGGGGAGGGATTGAGGGTGGGGGTCGGAAAGTCGGAGCTCTCAGCAACCTCCATAAATTGTCGCCGTTCCTACAGTGCCTCCATGGGGCTGCCGCTCACCCGGGCGCACCACCCCCACCCCTGCCCCTCCCCGCAAGGGGGAGGGAAAGAACCGTCAGCGCTTGATGAACCAGACTCTCAGGATGAGGGTAGAGAGATGGAGAGCGAGCAAGACAAGGATTGCGCTGGCGTCGGGAATTCTATTGCCCGTTCGCAAAACGGAATTCCCGCACCTTCTCCCAGGGACCACCGCGATACCACCAGAGATCCAATCCCGTTCCGACCACTGAAAACGGCTCGAAGGGTTCCGACAGCGTCGTCAACAGCGCTCGCGCGGCGACCGGCTCCACATTGTTCTGAATGGTGACATGCGGCTGATGCTTTTGCCGGTCCTGCGGCGTAAGCCATTGGGCCCATTCGGCGGCGAGATCGCGTCTCAGTTCGGCCAGTTCCTGCGATTGGAGCGAATAGGCGACGCCTCGCCCAAGGGAGCGAAGCCCGGTGACACTGAGCGAGAAGCTGTTCCGGGCAGCAATCGTCGTTTCGACCGTGTCCTCAATCTTGCCCGGATGAGCGCCGGGCAGATGGTGAAACAGCGTCAGATGCGCGGGTATGAAGTTCCGCGCGGGCGGAAAGTAACGCCGTCTCTGCTCGTCGAAGAATGCGAAGGAACGCTCGTCGAGAGCGAGCGTGAGGATCAAGGGTGCCGCATCTGCCATGAAAAGAAAAACCCGGCCGGAGCCGGGTGGTTTCAGATCAGTAGGTCAGCGCCTCTTTGGCCTCACGCAGCTGCGCGATGGCGGATTCGGCGGCTTGCCTTGCGGCGGGATCGGTTGTGGCGTCCCAGACCATCTCCGCCTGCAGGATTTCCCGGTCGAGAATCTCGTGGGTCAGCTCCTCGGCGGGAAGAGCGCGCTCGGCGAGAACCGTCAGGCCGGTCTGGTTGATATCGGCGAAGCCGCCGCGCACGAGAACGCGGCTGCCGTTGCCGGAGCCGTTCCCGACAATGAGGAAGCCGGTCTTGAGGGTCGTCATCATCGGCGCATGGCCGGCGAGAACCGTCATGTCGCCTTCGCTCGCGGGCAGAACCACCGCATCGACGGCGCCGGAGAACAGCACGCGCTCGGGAGAGACGAGTTCGAAATTGAAGGTGGCCATTTGAGCTTCTCGTCAGCAGACCACTTGTTGAAGGCGGTCTGGAATCGGTGGAGACAGGCTGGATAGAGCAATCCCGAGGCGTGCGGACACGCCCCTGGATGAGCTCAAGTTCAATTAGGCAGCCTCAGCCGCGAGGCGCTGGGCCTTCTCGACGGCTTCCTCGATGGTGCCGACCATGTAGAAGGCAGCCTCAGGGAGGTGGTCGTACTGGCCGTCGACCAAACCCTTGAAGCCCTTGATGGTGTCTTCGAGCGACACGAGCTTGCCGGGCGAGCCGGTGAACACTTCAGCCACGTGGAACGGCTGCGAGAGGAAGCGCTCGATCTTGCGGGCGCGGGCCACGGTGAGCTTGTCCTCTTCGGAGAGCTCGTCCATGCCCAGGATCGCGATGATGTCCTGGAGCGCCTTGTAGCGCTGCAGCACCTGCTGAACCTGGCGGGCGGTGTTGTAGTGCTCCTCACCGACGATTGCCGCGGACAGCATGCGCGAGGTCGAGTCGAGCGGGTCCACGGCCGGGTAGATGCCCTTCTCGGCGATCGAACGCGACAGAACGGTCGTGGCGTCGAGGTGGGCGAAGGAGGTGGCAGGCGCCGGGTCGGTCAGGTCGTCGGCCGGCACGTAAATGGCCTGCACCGAGGTGATCGAACCCTTGGTGGTGGTGGTGATGCGCTCCTGCAGGGCGCCCATGTCGGTCGACAGGGTCGGCTGATAGCCCACGGCCGAAGGAATACGGCCGAGAAGCGCCGACACCTCGGAGCCTGCCTGGGTGAAGCGGAAGATGTTGTCCACGAAGAACAGCACGTCCTGGCCCTGGTCGCGGAAGTTTTCAGCAACCGTCAGACCGGTCAGAGCGACGCGGGCGCGGGCGCCCGGGGGCTCGTTCATCTGGCCGTACACGAGGGCGCACTTGGAGCCGGCGGCGGAACCATTGTTCTCGGCCGGATTCACGTTCACCTTCGACTCGATCATCTCGTGATAGAGGTCGTTGCCTTCGCGGGTGCGCTCACCGACGCCGGCGAACACGGAATAACCGCCGTGCGCCTTCGCGACGTTGTTGATGAGCTCCATGATGAGAACGGTCTTGCCGACGCCTGCGCCGCCGAAGAGGCCGATCTTACCGCCCTTGGCGTAGGGAGCGAGCAGGTCGACGACCTTGATGCCCGTGACGAGGATCTGGCCCTCGGTGGACTGCTCGGCGTAGGACGGAGCCGGCTGGTGGATGGCGCGGGTGCTTTCGCCCACGATCGGGCCGGCCTCGTCCACCGGCTCGCCGATGACGTTCATGATGCGGCCGAGGGTGGCGGCACCCACCGGAACCGAGATCGGTGCGCCGGTGTCGGTGACGGGCTGGCCGCGCACCAGACCCTCGGAGGTGTCCATGGCGATGCAGCGCACGGTGTTTTCGCCGAGCTGCTGCGAGACTTCGAGCACCAGGCGATTGCCGCCGTTGGTGGTCTCGAGAGCATTCAGGATCTCCGGCAGCTCGCCTTCGAACTTCACGTCGACGACGGCGCCGATGACCTGCGTGATGTGACCGACATTCTTGCCGGCAGTAGCGGTGTTAGCCATGTGAGGCTCCTCTCGGATTCGTCAGAGCGCCTCGGCGCCCGAAATAATTTCGATCAGTTCCTTGGTGATCATCGCCTGACGCGACCGGTTGTAGGTCTGCGTCTGCTTCTTGATCATTTCGCCCGCGTTGCGGGTCGCGTTGTCCATGGCGCTCATGCGCGCGCCCTGTTCGGAAGCGGCATTTTCCAGGAGAGCGCGGAAGATCTGCACGGTCAGGTTCCGCGGCAGCAGGGCGGCGAGGAGTTCGCCTTCCTCGGGCTCGTACTCGTAGACCGCATCCGAGGATGTGCCGGTCGCCTCGATCTGAGCCGGGATGATCTGCTGCGCCGTCGGGATCTGGGCGATCACCGAGCGGTAGCGCGAGTAGAACAGCGTCGCCACATCGAACTCGCCAGCTTCGAAGAGGCCGAGCACCTTTTGAGCGATCTGATCCGCCTGCTCGAAGCCCATCTGGCGCACGGAGCGCAGATCGACCAGATCGATGATCTGTTCGGCGAACTGGCGACGAAGAATATCGTAGCCCTTCTTGCCGACGCAGATGATCTTGATCGTCTTGCCTTCCGCCAGCAGGCGGTTGGCATGCTCGCGAGCAAGACGCGAGATGGAGGAGTTGAACGCGCCGCACAGGCCGCGCTCGGCCGTGCAGACGATCAGCAGATGAACCTGATCCCTACCGGTTCCGGCAAGCAGGCGCGGCGTCTCGGGCCCGACAGTGATGCCGGACGCGAGGTTGCCGAGCACCACGGCCATGCGCTCCGCATAGGGACGCGCAGCCTCTGCGGCAGTCTGCGCGCGGCGCAGCTTCGCGGAGGCCACCATCTGCATGGCCTTGGTGATCTTCTGCGTCGCCTTCACGGAGGCGATGCGGTTACGAAGGTCTTTCAAGCTCGGCATCGAGCAGCCCTACCTCTCCGGTATTCCGGTTCGATCTTACGAGAAAGAATCTTACGAGAAAGACTTGGCGAAGTTGACGACAATGTCCTTCAGCTTCGCTTCGGAGTCGCTCGACAGGTCCTTGGAAGCGCGGATGGCCTCAAGGAGATCAACGTGCTTACCGCGCAGGAGCGAGAGAAGACCGTCCTCGAAAGCGCGCACGCGGTTGAGCGGCAGGTTGTCGAGGTAGCCGTTCACGCCGGCGTAGATCACGGCGACCTGCTCTTCCATCTTCAGCGGCGAGAACTGCGGCTGCTTCAGGAGTTCGGTCAGGCGCGAGCCGCGGTTCAGCAGGCGCTGCGTGGTGGCATCGAGGTCGGAACCGAACTGAGCGAAGGCCGCCATCTCGCGGTACTGCGCCAGCTCGCCCTTGATCTTGCCCGCGACCTTCTTCATCGCCTTCGTCTGGGCTGCGGAGCCCACGCGCGACACGGAGAGGCCGACGTTCACCGCCGGGCGGATGCCCTGGTAGAACAGATCAGTCTCAAGGAAGATCTGGCCGTCGGTGATGGAGATCACGTTGGTCGGGATGTAGGCAGACACGTCGTTGGCCTGCGTCTCGATGACCGGCAAAGCGGTAAGCGAGCCCGCGCCCTGGCCGTCGTTGAGCTTCGCGGCGCGCTCCAGAAGGCGGGAGTGCAGGTAGAACACGTCGCCGGGGTAAGCCTCGCGGCCCGGAGGACGGCGGAGCAGGAGCGACATCTGACGGTAAGCGACGGCCTGCTTGGACAGGTCGTCATACACGATCACGGCATGCATGCCGTTGTCGCGGAAGTACTCGCCCATGGCGCAGCCCGAGAAGGGCGCCAGGAACTGCATCGGAGCCGGGTCCGACGCGGTGGCGGCGATGATGATGGAGTATTCCAGCGCGCCGTTCTCTTCGAGAACCTTCACGAACTGGGCGACCGTCGAGCGCTTCTGGCCGATGGCGACGTAGACGCAGTACAGCTTCTGCGATTCGTCGTCGCCCTGGTTCAGCGGCTTCTGGTTCAGGATCGTGTCGAGGGCGATGGCGGTCTTGCCGGTCTGGCGGTCGCCGATGATCAGCTCGCGCTGGCCGCGGCCGACCGGGATGAGGGCGTCGATGGACTTCAGGCCCGTCGCCATCGGCTCATGCACCGACTTGCGCGGAATGATGCCCGGGGCCTTCACGTCCACGCGGCGACGCTCGGTCGACACGATGGGGCCCTTACCGTCGATGGGGTTGCCGAGCGCGTCGACGACGCGGCCGAGCAGGCCCTTGCCGACAGGAACGTCCACGATGGCGCCCGTGCGCTTCACGGTCTGGCCCTCGGCGATGTCACGGTCGGAACCGAAGATCACGACGCCGACGTTGTCGGTCTCGAGGTTGAGGGCCATGCCCTGCACGCCCGACTCGAACTGCACCATTTCACCGGCCTGGACATTGTCGAGGCCGTAGCAACGGGCAATGCCGTCGCCGACGGACAGGACCTGACCGACTTCGGTGACTTCAGCCTCGGTGCCGAAGTTCTTGATCTGCTCTTTGAGGATCGCGGAGATCTCAGCGGCTCGAATGTCCATCAGTGGACCTCTTTCATCGCTAGACGAATGGAATTGAGTTTAGTGCGCACCGAGGCATCCACCATGCGGGAACCCATCTTCACGATGAGGCCGCCGATGAGGCTCGGGTCGATTTTGACGTCGACAGCGACGTCAGCCTTGGCGACGTCGCGCAGCGCCGCCTTGATTTCGTTGAGAACGGTGTCCGACGGCGTTTCCGCCAGGGTCACCTGGGCCCGGACGATGCCCTTCGCGTTGGACACGAGGTCCTGATACGCGCGGATCATGTCGGGAAGAGCGAAGAGGCGGCGCTTGGAGGCCACGAGACGGATGAAGTTGCCCGTCAGGCCGGAAATGCCGGCCTTGTTGAGGAGGGCATCCGTCGCCCGGGACTGCTCTTCAGCCGTAAAAATCGGGTTGCGGATCAGACGCTGCAGGTCTTCGCTGCCGCGGATCAGCTGGTCGAAGCGGCCGAGGTCGCCGGAAACGGCATCCACGGCATTCGCTTCCCGAGCGAGTTCGAACAGCGCCGAAGCGTAGCGCAACGCTACGCCCGACAGGAGGGGTCCTTCTTGGGAGCCGCTTTGCGCCACGTAATCGTCTCTCTCAAGTTACAGGTTTCGAACCGGGGAAGCTTGGAGCTCTCGGGAAACCCGTCAGGTCGATGGAAGTGAGTCTGAAGCGGGACCGTCTCCGCCCTCAGACGCGGCTGGACTAGCATGGGTTTTTCCGGGGCGCAAGGCGAGCAGGGCCAAGGGATGCCCGGAAAAGCGAGGTTCCGGCTTCAGGATGTAAAGACTCAGAGCTCCAGAACGGCGACTTCACAATTGGCCAGATACTGCCCGACCAGCTGATTGAAGAACATGCCGTGCCCCACGACCGCGATCATCTGCTCGGGCCGCGACTGAAGCCAGCCGCGGAATTCCTCGACCCGACCCTCGAAAATGTGACCGGGCTCGCAGATGAATCCTCTCGGGTCCTGTTCACCCTCGTTGTGCCACCAGACCTCGTTCAGGTGGTCGAAGGCAAGGTGCGGAAACTCCTGCAGCAGTAAGGACGGAGCCCGCCCCACATCGCAGCTGCTCCCCAGATGCTCCCGGTGAAGGCACTCCACATGGATCGGCGGCCTGGCTGGATGCTCGCCGAAAAGCTCCAAGGTCGTCTGGATCGCCCGGGTCAGCGGCGACGTCACGATCAGTTCATAGGAATATTGCCTGAGCTCGAGGGCCCGCTCCGCCGCCTGCCTGTGGCCAAGCTCGGTGAGAGGCGCATCGAAATGCAACGGATCCTCGCCGGTCTCGTCGAAACGGGCGTTGAAGGTCGATTGGCCGTGGCGGATGCAGTGGACGATCTTGGGCATGAGGCTCCTCGCGATGGCCGTTATCGATCACAAAATCGCGTTCGGGTCGACCCATTCGGATAGTTTGAGGCCTTTTGTGCCGTTCCGCACTTGAGAATCCGTGAGAGAATTACATTCTCCCTTGGGTTCAGTCCGGGAACACGCCCATGCGCTTGTTCGCTACCCTTGCTCTCATTGCGGCGGCCGTCTTCTGGAGCCATCCGTTCCTGCCTGCGGAACCAGTAAAGGCCTTCCTTGGCTGGACCATGCCGTTGCAGAAGAGCACAAACCCTCCCGCTGTCGTTCATGCCCCGGCTCAGAATGGAAGGCCGGCCAAAGAGACCGTCATGTCCAGCGCTAAAGAAAGCTCTGAGGATCCACATCGATAGACATGCGGGTATTACCCCTCGTCTTGGGACAGCGCGACATCCATTCCCTTAAGTAAGCTTGGAGGTCGACCTCCCGCTCCGTCTTCACGAGCAGCCGGAACCGGTAGCGCCCACGGATCAGGGCAAGCGGCGCCTCGGCGGGGCCGAGCACCGTGACGCCGGGCAGCGGCTCGGCAACCAGAGCCATGGCACGGGCATGGGCCTCGGCCGCCTCCCGCTCTTCCGCCGAGACGATGAGCGAGGCCAGACGCCCGAATGGCGGCAGGCCCGCCATTTCGCGCACCCGGGTCTCCTCCTCGTAGAAGCGCTCGGCGTTCCCTGAGACCAGAGCCGCGATGACCGGATGGTCCGGCTGCCAGGTCTGGACCAGGGCACGGCCCGGCTTCTCGCCGCGGCCGGCGCGGCCCGTGACCTGCTGGAGCATCTGGAAGGTGCGCTCGGCGGCCCTTGGGTCGCCCGAGGTCAGGCCGATATCGGCGTCCAGCACGCCGACGAGCGTGAGGAGCGGGAAATTGTGGCCCTTGGCGACGAGCTGGGTGCCGATGACGATATCGACCTCGCCTGCCGCAATCGCCGCGAGTTCCGTGCGCAGCCGCTCGGTGCCGCCGGGAAAATCGCTGGAGAGCACGATGACGCGCTTGTCGGGGAAGAGCTGCACCACCTCCTCGGCGATTCGCTCCACGCCCGGACCGCAGGGCACCAGCGAATCGATGCTGCCGCATTCCACGCAGGCCTGCGGGGTGCGCTCCACATGCCCGCAATGGTGGCAGACAAGGGAGCGCCGGAAGCGGTGCTCCACGAGCCAGGTCGAGCAGTTCGGGCATTCATAGCGATGGGCGCAGGCCCGGCAGAGGGTGAGCGGCGCATAGCCCCGCCGGTTGAGGAAGAGAAGCGCCTGCTCCCCTCGCCCCACCGTTTCCTCGACGGCGCCGACCAGGGCGGGCGAGAGCCAGCGCCCTTTCGGGATCTGCTCGCGCCGCAGGTCGATGGGGCGGATCTGCGGCATGGAACGTCCGCCGAAGCGCTCGGGCAGCTTCACGTAGCGGTAGCGTCCGCGCTCCACATTGACCCGGCTTTCGATGGACGGCGTGGCAGAGGCCAGCACCACCATGGCGTTCTCGATCTTGCCCCGCACGACCGCCATGTCGCGGGCATGGTAATGCACGCCGTCATCCTGCTTGTAGGCCGTCTCATGCTCCTCATCGACGACGATGAGGCCGAGATCCGCATAGGGCAGGAACAAGGCCGAGCGCGCACCCGCGATGACCTTCACTTCGCCGGACGCGATAGCCGCATAGAGCCGCTCGCGCTTGCGGCCCGTGACACCGGAATGCCAGGTGGCGGGCTTCACGCCGAAGCGGGCCGCGAATCGGTCGAGGAACTGTGCGGTGAGCGCGATTTCGGGCATGAGGATCAGGGCCTGTCGCCCCTGTTTCACGGCCTCGGCCACCGCCTCGAAATACACTTCCGTCTTGCCGGAACCGGTGACGCCTTCGAGCAGGATCACCGGAGGATGCTCCGCCTTCATGGCAGAAACCACATCATTGGCGGCATCGCGCTGCCCATCCGAGAGCTGCGTCTCGCCGAAATCGGGCTTCGGGAGCTCCGCCACGGGCTCCTGCAGCAGCGCTACGGTTTCAAGCGTGCCGTCGTCGATCAAGCCATCGATGACGCCGTTGCTGACGCCTGCCGCGTGAGCCAGTTCACTCTTGAGCCGCAGGACACCATCCTGCGCCGCCTCGATCACCTTCTGGCGCGCGGGCGTCATGCGCTTGGGCCGGTTCTCGGTGAGCCTGACGCCGACGCGCACGACTTCGCTGCGGTCTGGATCGGGAAATTTCAGGCCCATGGCGAGCGCCGAGCCCTTGGGCGCCAGGGTGTACCAGGCCACCCAATCCAGGAACTTACGCATGTTGGGCGAGAGATTCGGACCCCCGATGACGCCCGTCACCTTCTTGAAATTCGCGCCCTGCCCTTCGCGCAGCGACCAGACGACGCCCGCCACCTCACGGGTCGCGAGCGGCACCTGCACCACATCGCCCTCTTCGAGGCTGAGGCCATCCGGCACGGCATAGGAATAGGCCGTGTCCAGCGCCAGCGGGATGAGGACATCGGCGATCTTGGAAGCCATCAGGGAGCGAGTATGTCCATGGAGTGCATGAAACGCTTAGACCCGATTTTCCCGCTCGAATGCAAGCATGGTCCAGCGGACATCCTGACGCCCGAGCCTGTCATCGTATTCGTAGCGTCTCAGGAGCACGAGTCCGGCTTCTGAAGCGGCAGCGGTCAGCGGGTCGATAGGGATATGAAACATGCGGCGTCCAAGAGGCACAGGCCCCTTTCTCACCGTGATGAACAATCGCCCATCCGGCGTGAGAAGATGCGCGACACGCGGCAGCGCCCTCGCCCGCTCCTCCTCGTCGAGATGCATCCACACAGCGGTCATGATGATGAGATCGAAACGGGTTTCGCCCGCATGAAGCCGCGCAAGATCCGGCAAGGCATCGTCGATCCAGGTGATCGCGGGATCGGGATGAAGGCGCTGGGCGTGAGCGCGCAGCTCCGCCGTCGGCTCCGCGGCGTGGACGAGAAATCCGCGCCTCGCCAGAGCCGCCGCATCGCGGCCCGTGCCGGCGCCGATATCGAGGGCGCGTCCGCCTTGCGGCAGGATATCGAGGACAGGAGTATAAATATCCTCGAAGGAGATGCTCTCATAGGACGAGACCAGGGAATCCGCTTCCTCGGCATAGCCTGCATTGCTTGGCATCTTCGTGTCGGAACTCACTTCATCCCCCTTGGCATCGTCTCACGGCGGTCAATGTTATCCTATTGATAGCGTTGTCCTGAGACTTCATCTTTTGGCAAGATCGGGAGCAGATAGTGCCCCTGTGATGAACGCGAAAGACCAAGCATCAGCCCTCGATCTCGCCCTCCCCGGCGCTGAGGATGCCCGCCGGGAGGTGATGGCGTGGCTCCAATCACTCGCCAAGGAGCGCCGGCTCTCGCCGAAGACCGTGGAGGCCTATGCCCGCGACATCCGGCAGTTCCTCGCGTTCCTGACCGAGCATCTCGGTGAGAGCCCGACGATCAAGGGCGTGCTGGGATTGAAGCCCCTCGATATCCGCTCGTTCCTGGCCGCGCGCCGCATGAATTCCGTGGGAAGCCGCTCGCTGATGCGCCAGCTCGCGGCGTTGCGCTCCTTTGCCCGGCATCTCGAACGGGAAGGTTTCGGCACGGCCTCGGCTTTTGCGGCGATTCGCACGCCGAAGGTGGAGAAGAACCTGCCGCGTCCCCTCTCCGCCTCCTCCGCCGTTGCGGTGACGGACAAGGAGACGCGAGCATCGGAAGACCGCAAGCCCTGGATCCTCGCCCGCGATGCCGCCGTGCTCTCGCTGCTCTACGGCGCAGGCCTGCGCATCTCCGAGGCGCTTGGCCTCCAGCGGCGCGATGCGCCCATCAGCGGAACCGATTCGATCACGGTCACCGGCAAGGGCGGCAAGATGCGCAGCGTTCCCGTGATCCCGGCCATCCAGCGGGCGGTGGAGGAATACCTGCATCTGTGCCCTTATGCGATTGCGCCGGAGGGGCCGCTCTTCGTTGGCGCACGCGGCGGGCCGCTCTCGCCGCGCATCATCCAACTCGCCGTCGAGGAACTGCGCGGCGCGCTCGGCCTGCCGGACAGCGCCACGCCCCATGCCCTGCGCCATTCCTTCGCCACGCATCTGTTGGCCAAGGGCGGCGACCTGCGCGGCATTCAGGAACTGCTCGGCCATGCTTCGCTCTCGACGACACAGCTTTACACGAAGGTGGATGCTGCGCGGTTGATGGATGCCTTCAATGCAGCGCATCCGAGGGCGCGGGTGAAGTAAACACCCAGCTGCCATTCCAAAATCATCAGCAGGACGAAGTGCTTGAAACTACCCTGTCATTCCCGCGAAGGCGGGAACCCATAAGCACCCTGGGCGCAGGATGAAGCGAGCGGATGCCATGACACTCTTCTTGGCGCCGTCGCGGTTCTGGATCCCCGCCTACGCGGGGATGACAGCTTCACTCCGCAGCCACAACCGCTTCAGCCAGCAATTGCCGCGCGGCAGGACCGATGTCGCCTTTGGTCCAGTGCGGACGGCAGACGGAGACGTAGCGGTTCTCGCCGCCGATCTCGACGACAGGGCCTGAGCGCACGGCCTCCCCATTAGGATCGAACTTCAGGATCATCGTGGCCTTACGGCCGCAATGGCAGAGTTGCTTGATCTCCTGAAAATCCTCGGCCAGCGCCATGATCGTCGCGATGGCGTCGCTGAACAGCGTCCCATAGACGTTGTTCTTCAGCCCATAGGCCATGACGGGGATTTTCAGCTCGTCCACGATCCAGGCCAGCTGACGGACCTGATCGGCCGTCATGAACTGAACCTCGTCGATCAGGACGACCGTCACCTTCTTCCGGGCATGCTCAGCCGCAACGAAGGCCGCGATGTCCTCGTCCTTCTTCAGCGGGATCGCATCGGCCTCGAGGCCGATGCGGGACTTCACTTTACCGACGCCGAAACGGTCGTCGATCAAGCTCGTGAACAGCAGCACATGACCGCCGTTTTCGACATAGTTGTAACGAACCTGCAGGAGATGGGTCGTCTTGCCTGCGTTCATGACCGAGTGGATGAAGTGAAGCTTTGCCATGAATCCATATTACATATGGATGGCGCGCTTCTCCACCGCCAAGGCTGCTTCCTTCACAGCTTCCGCAAGTGTCGGATGCGCATGGCAGGTGCGGGCCATGTCTTCGGACGAACCGCCGAATTCCATGGTGATCGCCGCCTCGTGGATGAGGTTGCCGGCTTCCGGGCCAATGATGTGGACGCCAAGCACCTTGTCGGTGGTGGCATCGGCCAGGATCTTCACGAAACCGTCCGTGGTGCGGTTCACCTTGGCGCGACCGTTCGCTGTGAAGGGGAACTTGCCGACATTGTAGGCGATGCCCGCGGCTTTCAGCTCTTCTTCCGTTTTGCCGACGGAAGCGACCTCGGGGAACGTGTAGACCACGCTCGGAATCACGTCGTAATTCACATGGCCCGCCTTGCCGGCAAGGATCTCGGCAACCGCCACACCCTCGTCCTCGGCCTTATGCGCGAGCATGGGGCCCGCGATCACGTCGCCGATGGCGTAGATGCCGGTGACGTTCGTCGCGAAATGCGAGTCGGTCAGAATGCGGCCGCGATTGTCCTTCTGCACGCCGAGCTCGTCGAGGCCGAGACCTTCGGTATAGGGCACACGTCCCACAGCCACGAGAACCACGTCGGCCTCAAGGGTCTCAGCGGCACCGCCTGCGGCGGGCTCGAAGGTGAGCGTTGCGCTTTTGCCGGTGCTCTTCACGCCGGTGACCTTGGCGCCGAGCTTGAACTGGAAGCCCTGTTTGCCGAGGATGCGCTGGAAGTTCTTGGCGACCTCACCGTCCATGCCGGGCAGGATGCGGTCGAGATATTCGATCACGGTCACTTCCGAGCCGAGGCGACGCCACACGGAGCCGAGCTCCAGGCCGATCACGCCCGCTCCGATCACCACGAGGCGCTTCGGCACGCTCTCGAGCTCCAAAGCGCCGGTGGAGGACACCACGACCTTCTCGTCGATCTCGATGCCGGGAAGACGCGTCACGTCCGAACCGGTGGCGATCAGAACGTTCTTCGTCTGCAGGAGTTGGTTGGAACCGTCCTCAGCCTTCACCTCGACCTGGCCAACGCCTGCGATGCGGGCAGTGCCGATGAAGGCATCGATCTTGTTCTTCTTGAGCAGGAACTCGACGCCCTTGGTGTTGCCGTCGACGCCTTCCTGCTTGAAGGACTGCATGGTCTTCAGATTGAGCTTAGGCGCGGAGACGCCGATGCCGAGACCGGCGAAGTGATCGCGCGCATCCTCGAACATGTGCGAGGCGTGCAGCAAGGCCTTCGACGGAATGCAGCCCACGTTGAGGCAGGTGCCGCCATGGGTCTTGCGCTTTTCCACGACAGCGGTCTTGAGGCCAAGCTGCGCGGCGCGGATAGCGGCCACGTAGCCGCCGGGGCCGGTGCCGATGACGATGAGATCGTAGGACATTGATTTACCCCTGTTTCGTCATCACCAGGCTTGTCCCGGTGATCCCGATGCCGTGACGCGTAGCGCCTCTCTTATCGAGATGGCCGGGACAAGCCCGGCCATGACAGTCACGTTGAGAATTACAAATCGAGAACCAGACGGGCCGGATCTTCCAGCGCGTCCTTGACGCGCACGAGGAAGGTCACGGCTTCCTTGCCGTCGACGATGCGGTGATCGTAGGACAGCGCGAGGTACATCATCGGGCGCACGACCACCTGGCCGTTGCGGACCACCGGGCGCTCCTCGATGCGGTGCATGCCGAGAATGCCCGATTGCGGCGCGTTGAGGATCGGCGTCGACATGAGCGAACCGTAAATGCCGCCATTGGTGATGGTGAAGGTGCCACCCTGCATCTCGTCGATGCCGAGCTTGCCGTCACGAGCACGCTTGCCGAAATCGGCGATGGTCTTCTCGATGCCGGCGATCGAAAGGTTGTCCGCATCGCGCACCACGGGAACCACGAGGCCCTTCTCGGTGCCGACGGCGACGCCGATGTGGTAATAGTTCTTGTAGACGAGATCCTGCCCGTCGATCTCGGCGTTCACCGCCGGGATGTCCTTCAGCGCCTGGACCACAGCCTTGGTGAAGAAGCCCATGAAGCCGAGCTTCGTGCCGTGCTTCTTCTCGAACACGTCCTTGTACTGGCTGCGGAGCTGCATCACGGCGCTCATGTCCACGTCATTGAACGTGGTGAGCATCGCGGCGGTATTCTGGGCTTCCTTAAGGCGGCGCGCGATAGTCTGGCGCAGCTTCGTCATCTTCACGCGCTCTTCGCGCTCGGCATCGACCGGAGCGGACGGCGCGCGCACCGCAACAGGAGCAGCCGGGGCCGGAGCCGAAGCGCCGCCCGTGGCGATCGCGGCGAGCATGTCACCCTTGGTCACGCGACCGTCCTTACCCGTGCCGCCGACATTGGCCGGGCTCACGCCGCTCTCGGCAGCGAGGCGGGCCACGGCCGGGCCGTTGTCCTTGTTGGCGGCGGGGGCGGCGGCCGGTGCGGACGCGGCGGCGGGCACTGGCGCAGCCTTCGGAGCCTCGGCCTTGGCGGGGGCAGCGGCAGCGCCGCCTTCGACGATGGAGCCGAGCACCGCGCCGGGAGCGACCGTCTCGCCGTCCTTGGCGACGATCTCGCCCAGCGTGCCGCTCGCGGGAGCGTTGACTTCGAGCGTCACCTTGTCGGTTTCGAGCTCGAGCACAGGCTCATCGGCCTTCACGGGATCGCCGGGCTTCTTGAACCAGCGGCCGATGGTAGCCTCTGAAACGGATTCGCCGAGAGTAGGTACGCGGATTTCGGTTGCCATGGTCGTCTTCGGGTCTTTGCGGGGCTCTTCTCAAGCCCCTCGGAATGGATGAGAGCTTTCGCGGAATTTATGCCGCGAAAGCCTCGTCGAGGAAAGCCTGCAGCTGGTTCATGTGCTTGGACATAAGGCCCGTCGCGGTCGCGGCGGAGGCGGGGCGGCCCACATAGCGCGGGCGATCCACCTTGGAGCCTGCCGTCTTGAGCACCCACTCGAGGTAGGGCTCGACGAACATCCAGGAGCCCATGTTCTTGGGCTCTTCCTGGCACCACACCACATCGGCCTTCTTGAAGCGGGCAATCTCGTTGGCGACGGATTTCGCCGGGAACGGATAGAGCTGCTCCACGCGCAGCAGGTAGACATCATCGATGCCTCGCTTCTCGCGCTCTTCGAGCAGATCGTAATAGACCTTGCCCGTGCAGATCACCACGCGCCGGATCTTGTCGTCCTTCACCAGCTTGATGCCGTCCGTGCCGCGCTGCGCATCGTCCTGCAGCACGCGGTGGAACGACGTTCCTTCCGCGATGTCGGCAAGCGACGAAGTGCAGCGCTTGTGGCGCAGAAGGGATTTCGGCGTCATCAGGATCAGGGGCTTGCGGAAGTCGCGCTTCAGCTGACGGCGCAGGATGTGGAAGTAGTTCGCCGGCGTCGAGCAGTACGCAACCTGCATGTTGTCTTCCGCGCACATCTGCAGGAAGCGCTCCAGGCGGGCGGAGGAGTGCTCCGGACCCTGTCCCTCGTAGCCATGCGGCAGCAGGCAGACGAGACCCGACATGCGAAGCCATTTGCGCTCACCCGACGAGATGAACTGGTCGAACACGACCTGCGCGCCGTTGGCGAAGTCGCCGAACTGGGCTTCCCACAGGGTCAGCGCGTTCGGCTCCGAGAGGGTATAGCCGTACTCGAAACCGAGCACCGCTTCCTCCGAGAGCATCGAGTTGATGACCTCGTAGCGGGCCTGATCGTCGGTGATGTGGTTGAGGTTGGTGTAGCGCTCCTCGTTCTCCTGGTCGGTGAGAACGGAGTGGCGCTGCGAGAAGGTGCCGCGCTCGCAATCCTGACCGGAGAGACGCACGCGGTGGCCCTCGACCAGCAATGAGCCGAAGGCGAGCGCTTCGCCCATGGCCCAGTCCAGGCCTTCGCCGGTTTCCATCATCTTCTTGCGGTTGTCGAGGAAGCGCTGGATCGTCTTGTGGACGTGGAAGCCCTCCGGCACGGAGGTCAGCGCCTTGCCGATCTTCTGCAGCATCTCCGACGTCAAGCCCGTCTGGCCACGGCGCGGATCGTCCTGATCCTCACGCACGGCCTTGAGGCCCGACCAGCGGCCATCGAGCCAGTCGGCCTTGTTGGGCTTGTAGTTGGAGGCGATGTCGAACTCGGCGTCGAGCTTCGAGCGCCAGGCAGCCTTCATCTCCTCGACTTCGGTTTCGGTGATGACGCCGTCGGCGATGAGTTTCTTGGAATAGAGCTCGATGATGCCGGGGTGCTGACGGATCTTGCGGTACATCAGCGGCTGGGTGAATGACGGCTCGTCACCCTCGTTGTGGCCGAAGCGGCGATAGCAGAACATGTCGATGACGACAGGCTTCTGGAAGCGCTGACGGTATTCGGTGGCGACTTTCGCCGCGAACACCACGGCTTCCGGATCGTCGCCGTTCACGTGGAAGATCGGCGCCTCGACCATCTTCGCCACGTCGGACGGATAGGGCGAGGAACGCGAGAAGCGCGGATCGGTGGTGAAACCGATCTGGTTGTTGATGATGAAGTGGATCGAACCACCCGTGCGGTGGCCGCGAAGGCCCGAAAGCCCGAGGCACTCCGCCACCACGCCCTGGCCCGCGAAAGCGGCATCGCCATGGATGAGGAGCGGCATCACCGCGCTGCGGTTATCCGGCGTGCAGCCGTGCTGGTCCTGCTTGGCCCGCACCTTGCCGAGCACCACGGGATCGACGATCTCCAGGTGCGAGGGGTTGGCGGTGAGCGACAGGTGGACGTTGTTGCCGTCGAAGGTGCGGTCGGAGGAAGCGCCAAGATGGTACTTCACGTCGCCGGAGCCTTCCACGTCGTCGGGGGCGAAGGAGCCGCCCTTGAACTCGTGGAACAGCGCGCGGTGCGGCTTGCCCATCACCTGCGTCAGCACGTTCAGGCGGCCACGATGCGCCATGCCGAACACGATTTCCTTCGTGCCCAGATTGCCGCCGCGCTTGATGATCTGCTCGAGTGCCGGAATGAGCGACTCACCGCCGTCCAGGCCGAAGCGCTTGGTGCCGGTATAGCGGACATCCAGGAATTTCTCGAAGCCTTCGGCCTCCACGAGCTTGTTGAGGATGGCGCGCTTGCCCTCCTTCGTGAAGGTGATCTCTTTATCCGGACCTTCGATGCGCTCCTGAATCCAGGCCTTCTCGACCGGGTCGGAGATGTGCATGAATTCGACGCCGAGTGTCTGACAATAGGTGCGCTCGAGAATGGCGACGATCTCGCGGATCGTGCCGAATTCGAGGCCGAGCACGTTATCGAGGAAGATCTTGCGATCCCAATCGGCTTCCGTGAAGCCGTAATGCGACGGATGCAGCTCCTCGTCGCTCGGAGGGGGATTGATGTTGAGCGGATCGAGCTTGGCATGCAGGTGGCCGCGCACGCGGTAGGCGCGGATGAGCATGATGGCGCGCACGGAATCGCGGGTCGCCTGCTGAACGTCGGCCTCGCTGATCTGCGAGCCTTTCGCGTCGGCCTTCGCCTTGATCTTGTCGCCGACGACCTTCTCGACCTGCGCCCAGTTGCCGTCGAGCGCAGAGATCAGCTCGCCATTGGCGGGAATCGGCCAGTTCGGCTTTTCCCAGGACGGGCCGTTGGCCGCCTTCTCGACAGCCTGCTTGTCGTCCTTCAACGCGCCAAAGAACCCCTGCCACTCGGCATCGACCGAGGACGGATCCTTCTCGTAGCGGGCCTGGAGCTCCTCGATATAGGACGCGTTCGCCCCATAGAGGAAAGCGGTGTTCAGGAAGTTTTCGTTGGCGTCTTGGCGTGCCATGGCAACCTACACATCAAAAAGGTGATTGGCCGCCCCGACACCGGGGCGACCTATTCTCGTTACTTACCCTTGAGAACCTCGACCAGGGTCTTGCCCAGTCGCGCCGGAGACGGCGAGACGCGTATGCCCGCGGCTTCCATCGCGGCGATCTTGTCTTCCGCGCCGCCTTTGCCGCCGGAGATGATCGCGCCGGCATGGCCCATGCGGCGTCCGGGAGGAGCCGTGCGGCCGGCGATGAAGCCGACCATCGGCTTCTTGCGGCCTTTCTTGGCCTCGCGGGCAATGAACTCGGCAGCCTCTTCCTCGGCCGAGCCGCCGATCTCGCCGATCATGATGATCGACTCGGTCTTGGGATCGGAGAGGAACATGTCGAGCATGTCGATGAACTCGGTGCCCTTCACCGGGTCGCCGCCGATGCCGACAGCGGTGGTCTGGCCGAGGCCTTCGTTGGTGGTCTGGAACACGGCTTCATAGGTCAGCGTGCCGGAGCGCGACACGATGCCGACATTGCCAGGCTTGAAGATGTTGGCTGGCATGATGCCGATCTTCGATTCACCAGCCGTCACGATGCCGGGGCAGTTCGGGCCGATGAGGCGCGACTTGGAGCCCACGAGCGAGCGCTTCACGCGCACCATGTCCTGCACCGGAATGCCTTCCGTGATGCAGACGATGAGCGGGATCTCGGCCTGGATAGCCTCGCAGATCGCATCGGCCGCGCCCGGAGGCGGAACGTAGACGACGGAGGCGTCGGCGCCGGTCTTCTCACGCGCTTCCATGACCGTGTCGAACACGGGCAGGTTCAGGTGCGTGGAGCCGCCTTTGCCGGGCGAGGTGCCGCCGACCATCTTGGTGCCGTAGGCGATGGCCTGCTCGGAGTGGAAGGTCCCGTTCTTGCCGGTGAAGCCCTGGCAGATGACCTTGGTGTTCTTGTCGATCAGAATGGACATCAGCTCGAACCTTACTTTCCGCCGCGCACGGCGTTCACGATCTTCTGGGCGGCGTCGTCGAGGTCGTCGGCGGGGATCACGTTGAGACCGGACTCGCGGATGATCTTCTTGCCCTCTTCGACGTTTGTGCCCTCAAGGCGCACGACCAGCGGAACCTGCAGGCCGACAGCCTTCACCGCGGCGAGAACACCGCGAGCGATGACGTCGCACTTCATGATGCCGCCGAAGATGTTGACGAGGATGCCCTTCACCTGCGGGTCGGCGGTGATGATCTTGAACGCCGCCGTGACCTTCTCTTCGGAAGCGCCGCCGCCGACATCGAGGAAGTTCGCCGGCTCTTCGCCGTAGAGCTTGATGATGTCGAGGGTTGCCATGGCAAGGCCTGCGCCGTTGACCATGCAGCCGATGGTGCCGTCGAGGGCGATATAAGCGAGGTCGTATTTGGAGGCTTCGATTTCCTTCGCGTCCTCTTCCGTGATGTCGCGAAGCGCGACCACGTCAGGGTGACGATACAGAGCATTGCCGTCGAAGGAGATTTTGGCGTCGAGGCACTTCAGGTGACCGTCCTGGGTCACGATCAGCGGGTTGATCTCGAGCATCTCCATGTCCTTCGCGGTGAAGGCCTTGTAGAGCTTGGAGACCAGATCCTCGGCTTCCTTGGCGAGCGGGCCGGTGAGGCCGAGCGCCTTGGCGACCGTACGGCCGTGATGGGGCATGACGCCGGTTGCCGGATCGACGGAGAAGGTGAGGATCTTCTCAGGGGTGTCGTGAGCGACCTGCTCGATATCCATGCCGCCTTCCGTCGAGACGACGAAGGCAACCTGGCCGGTGGCGCGGTCGACGAGCATGGAGAGATAAAGCTCGCGCTCGATGTCGGAGCCGTCCTCGATATAGAGGCGGTTGACCTGCTTGCCGGCATCGCCCGTTTGGATCGTGACGAGGGTGTTGCCGAGCATCTGCTTGGCGAATTCCTTCACCTCTTCCACGGACTTGGCGAGGCGCACGCCGCCCTTCTCGCCGGCAGCGGCTTCCTTGAACTTGCCCTTGCCGCGACCGCCCGCATGGATCTGGGACTTCACGACCCAGAGCGGACCGCCGAGCTTTTTGGCAGCGGCTTCCGCCTCGTCGGCGGAGAAGATGGCGACGCCGTTGGAGACCGGAAGACCGAACTCCTTCAGAACGGCTTTGCCTTGATATTCATGGATGTTCATTCGTTTCTCTCCGCATGTGCGGTTGAAAGACATGGATGGCCGGAGATGAACCCGGCCAAAACGTCACTGTGAATTAAGCGAGTGTCGAATTGATCTGCTTGCAGGCGTCGATGAGGCCCTGCACGGAGGAGACGGACTTCTCGAACATGGCCTTCTCATCGCCGGAGAACTCGACCTCGACGATGCGCTCGACGCCCTTCTCGCCGATCACGATCGGCACGCCGACGAACATGTCCTTCACGCCGTACTGGCCCGTCAGGTAGGCCGCGCAGGGCAGAACGCGCTTCTGATCCTTGAGGTAGCTCTCGGCCATCGCGATGGCGGAAGCGGCAGGCGCGTAGAAGGCGGAACCGGTCTTGAGCAGGTTGACGATCTCGCCGCCCCCTTTACGGGTGCGCTCGACCATGGCGTCCAGCTTTTCCTGGGTCGTCCAGCCCATCTTCACGAGGTCGGGCAATGGCACGCCAGCGACCGTGGAATAGCGAACCAGCGGCACCATGTCGTCGCCGTGGCCGCCAAGCACGAAGGCGGTCACATCCTTCACAGAGACGTTGAACTCTTCAGCGAGGAAGTGGCGGAAGCGGGCCGAGTCCAGCACGCCGGCCATGCCGACGATCTTCTCAGGCTTCAGGCCGGAGAACTTCTGGAGCGCCCACACCATGGCGTCGAGCGGGTTGGTAATGCAGATGACGAAGGCGTTCGGGGCATATTGCTTGATGCCGTTGCCGACAGCTTCCATGACCTTCAGGTTGATGCCGATCAGGTCGTCGCGGCTCATGCCGGGCTTGCGCGGCACGCCGGCGGTCACGATGATCACATCGGCGCCTTCGATGGCGGCGTAATCGTTGGCGCCCTTGTACTTGGCGTCGAAACCGTCGACCGGCGCGGATTCCGCGATATCGAGACCTTTGCCCTGGGGGATGCCTTCCGCGATGTCGAAGAGAACGACGTCGCCGAGTTCCTTCAAGCCGACGAGATGGGCGAGCGTACCGCCGATCTGGCCTGCACCGATGAGCGCGATCTTTTTCCGGGCCATGGTCTGTCCTTGGGTGTTGTGAAAGCTGGGGCCTTGTGAAGTGTGGCGCTGTTTGACTCAGAAATGGGTCTGCTTCAAGCCAGCAAAAGGTTAACCTGCAAGGCTTTAGAGCTATCGAGCGAGGCCGTACAGCGTGGCCATTCCTGTTTAGTCCGCCTTATCAGCTATTTAGAAGCTTTGTTGCGGCTCCGAATTTTCTGTTACAATTTTTGAAATTTGTAACTTAACTTATACGGTCCCGATATCCAGGGACCGAAGAATGACCCTGATCATCACCGCCAGCCGCTGGTCCAGAAGGTCCTGGGGAACCTCGGCATCGAGCCTGACGGTCAGGGGGTTAATGAAGCGGTAGACCGCGTCGCTGATGAAGGCGACCGCCCTCTCTCGGTCTCTGGGGTCGAACTTACCCGTCGTGATCCCCTCGTCGAGCACCCGCTCGATCAGCGCCCGCATGCGGGAGCGGTGCTTGCGGACCAGAGCCCGTGAGGTCTCGGTGGCGGAGCAGAGCACATCGAAGAGATGGCGGTCTTCCTGCAGGAGTTCCCGGTGGGCATGCGCCCAGGCATGGATCAGGCGCTCCAGCTTGTCGTCGGTGGGGTCGGGAGCATCCGCGATGTCGGCGATGGTGGCCTCTAACCGCCGGAGCCATTGGCCGGCGACCGCATCGATCAAGGCTGCTTTTGAGGCGAAGTAGCGATAGACATTGGCATGGGTCATGCCTGCCGCATCGGCGATGCTGACCACCGTTACGTTTTTAGGGCCGAAGCGCTTGAGCTGATCGGCGGCGATGGTCAGCAGCCGCGTCTCCACCGGCATTGTATGGCGCACGTTCTTCATGACATCCGGTCTGAGGTGGCCCTGGCGTGAAACGGGATCGGTCAGGAGCCTCGTTAGCATGAAGAGAGGATGCCGGGCCAGAATGGATCGCTTGACGGGCCGGGTTCGCTTCACACCTATTGTTCAGGCCATCAGCACCCAGGGTCCGCCGTGACGAAACCTGTGCCGAGACATCGTAGATCCCTCTTCAACCTGCTCGGCCCCGGCCTGATCACGGGTGCGGCGGATGACGACCCAAGCGGAATCGCCACCTACTCCCAAGCCGGCGCCCAGACCGGATTCGGCCTGCTGTGGACGGTTTTCCTGACCACGCCCTTCATGACGGCCATCCAGATCATCAGCGCCCGCATCGGCGCGGTCACGGGACGCGGGATCGCGGCCAACGCCAAAATTATCTATTCGCGCTCTCTCGTCTTCGCGCTGATCGCCCTGCTCTGCGGCGCGAACATCATCAATATCGCGGCGGACCTGACGGCTATGGGCGAAGCCCTGCAGATGCTGGGCGGCGGCCCTCCTCACATCTATGCCGCCGCCTTCGGCCTGTTGTGCCTCACGCTCGAGATTTTCATCTCGTACAGGCGATATGCGCCTTATCTCAAAAGCCTGACACTCGCGCTCTTCGCTTATGTGGCCGCCGCCTTCAGCATCAATGTGCCCTGGGGCGAGGTGTTCACGGCGACGTTCATTCCGCGCCTCTCCTTCACCGCCGATTACTGGTTCCTCGTCGTTGCAATCCTCGGCACCACCATCAGTCCCTATCTCTTCTTCTGGCAGGCTGCCGAGGAGGTGGAGGAGGACAGGCTGAAGCGCGGCAACAGCTTCAAACGCTCGCCTCAGCGGGCGCAGGCGCGGCTGAAGGAAATCAGCCTCGACACCTGGATCGGAATGGCGTTTTCCAACCTCGTGGCCTTCTTCATCATCGTCACGACGGCGGCCACTCTGCACAAGGGCGGCGTCACCGACATTCAAACAGCCTCGCAGGCGGCCGAGGCGCTACGTCCCATCGCAGGGCCGTTCACCTTCTTCGTGTTCGCTGCCGGTATCATCGGAACAGGATTGCTGGCCGTGCCGGTTCTCGCAGGTTCCGCCGCCTATGCGGCGGCCGATGCTTTCGGATGGCGCAGCAGCCTCGAATTGACGGTGATGCAGGCGCGCGGCTTCTACCTGATCCTCGGCGGCGCCACATGCCTTGGCATTCTTCTGGCGTTCCTGCGCATCGATCCGATCAAGCTGCTCCTGTGGAGCGCCGTCATCAACGGCATCGCGGCAGCTCCCATCATGGCCATGATGATGGGCATCGTCACCAGCAAGCGCGTGCTGGGAGAGTACACGGTGAAGACTTGGCTCGCCTGGGCCGGATGGGGCGCGACGGCGCTCATGGGGCTGACCGTCTTCGCCCTGATCGCCAGTCTATTCCTCGCCTAACGCGATTTTAGGTCTCGACCAGACCCTCGGAAGTGCCGGACACCTCTCGTCCATGCGGAAGCGTGAGATAGCCTTCCGAGCGCATTTCGATGAGGCGCGACACCGTGCGATCGAACTCGAAGGCTTCGCGCCCGCTATCGGCCCGATAGAGTTCCGGCGCTTCTGCTTCGGCGGAGGCGAGAAGCTTCACCTTGGCGTCGTAGAGCGCATCGATCAGCATGATGAAACGCTTGGCCTCATTGCGGCGCTCGAAGCTCATGACCGGGATGTTTTCCAGAACGACCGTATGGAACTCCTCGGCTACGGCGAGGAAGTCGCTGGCGGCGAGGGGCTTGGAACAGAGATCCTCGAAGGAGAAGCGCGCCACGCCGCCCGCCGCCTGCGGCACCTCGACGGGATGGCCCTTCACGGTAAGGGTGAGCGGCTTGCCCTGCTCCCGGCCCGTGAGGCTCTTGAAGGCGCGTGTCAGCGCTGCGCGGGAGATCTCATCGGCGGGAGCGTAGAAGACGGGGCTGCCCGCGAGCTTCTCGAGCCGGAAATCGGTGCGCGATTCCAGCTTCACGATCTCCATTCGCTCCTGCAGCAGATCGATGAAGGGCAGGAAGAGCGAGCGATTGAGCCCGCCTTCGTAAAGCCGGTGAGGCTCCACGTTGGACGTGGCGATCACCACGACGCCACGGGCAAAGAGCGCCGTAAAAAGCCGCCCGAGGATCATGGCGTCGGCGATGTCGGTGACCGTGAACTCGTCGAAGCAGAGCACCCAAGCTTCTTCGGCAAGAGCCTCGGCCACCGGGGCGATGGGATCGTCTCCCTTTACCTCGCCGGTCTTCAGTTTCTGGCGGAAAGCATGGATGCGCTCATGAACATCGGCCATGAAGGCGTGGAAATGGACCCGGCGCTTGCGCCTGACCGGCAGTGCCTCGAAGAACAGGTCCATGAGCATGGTCTTGCCGCGCCCCACCGAGCCCCAGACATAGAGGCCTCTCAGTGGGGCAGCTTGCGTCTTCTTGCCGAACAGCCAGCCTAATGCGCTGGGCTTGCGCGCGAGGCGCACTTGGCCGAGAGCTTCGGCAAGAGCCTCCAGCTGCCGCAGCAGCTTCACCTGCGCGGGATCGCGCTCGATGGTTCCGGCGGAGACCAGAGCATCGTAGCGGGCTGTGATGGAATGGGGCGATGGGAGATGGGTATCGGTCACGGATCAACCGATAGCGTTCCGCTCCGTGAAGCGCAAACGAAGAGAGCGGATTGCGGCATGTGTTTCACGCAATCCGCCCCAGTGATTTTTAAAGGCTAACTTATCGGGAGAGCGACAGCGGGGCACCGGATTTGGCGAGCACGCCCGACAGCGCGGAGGACGAACCCCGCAGGCGCGCAGCCACCGAGCCGCCGGTCTGGTAGAGATAGACCTCGCCGTCGCGGTAATCCCACGCATTGACCTTGGACAGGTCCTGGTTCGAGCAGCCGGAGGCCGAGGCCCGATAGAGATCGAGAGCGGGCGAGCTCGACAGCGAGACGCGGCAGGAGGCGCCGGAGGCGTCGCGCACCGACCAATTGCCGATCATCGAAGTGCGGCTGGCGGGAGCGGAAGGCGCGGGAGCAGCAACTGGGGGTGCGGCGGCCATGTCCATGCCGGGAGCGGATGGGGTCATGCCCGGCGCGGCGCCGACCGGCGGCAAGGGCTGGCCTTCGATGGGAGCAAGCGGCGCGGATTCGACACCGCCGGAGGGGATCGCCTCGATCGGATCGGGAGCCACAGGCGCGGCGGCAACACGCCCCTGCGAGCCACCGAACCCGCCCAGGCGGCTGGACGTACATGCCCCGAGCGCCAGGACGGCGCAGAGGGTGGCGGTGAGGGCGTAACCACGGGATGTCGGTGCGATCATTGCGGCAAGTGCTTCTCGTTTCGGGAGGAAAGTCTTCTGGGCTAGCTTGAAATGGCAGACATCACGGGCGTGTCAAGCCAAGACGGTCCTGCAATGTTCTCAATGCGCTGAGCTGCGCATCGTTCGGCGCGCCATTGGCCGCGACAATCCGTTTGGCCATCTCATGGACATCCGCCCGCTCGGAGGGCTGCAGATTCTCATGCCAGAGCTTGGCGAAGCGCAGGGACAGGATGTTCGGGTCCGTCGTGTGGCTCGCCACCCATTTCGAGAATGTGAAGATCTCTTCGACCGCGACCAGCCCCATCGTATGCTGCATCTCGGCCTTGATTGCCTCCTCGGAGGCTGTGCTGAGGCTGCCGCGCTCAGCCGCAAGCGAAATCAACATGGCCACGACCGCTGCAGCCGGATCCGTCACCGCCTCGATGGGAGAATTCTCGTCTCTCGTAAAGAACTGCTTGCGCCGATAAGCCTGACGGGCCCGCTGCGCCGCATCTACAAGTCTGCCCGCAACGCCACCTAGATTGCGTGTCCGGTAAAACCAAAAAGCAGCGACGCCCAGGGTGCCGAGGAGGGCGAAGAGAGCAGGCATAAAGAAACTCCGGACCCGATCCAGCAGATCAGGCCCGGAGTGTTACAATGAAACATATCGGTTAGGCTAGATTTATTATCGCTTTTAGACTGCCCGCGCGATCATCATCTTCTTCACCTCGGCAATGGCCTTTGCCGGGTTCAGGCCCTTCGGGCAGGTGTTCGCGCAGTTCATGATCGTGTGGCAGCGATAGAGCCGGAAAGGATCATGCAGGTTGTCGAGGCGCTCGCCGGTGGCTTCGTCGCGGCTGTCGATGAGCCAGCGATAGGCCTGTAGGAGAGCGGCCGGACCGAGGAAGCGGTCGCCGTTCCACCAATAGCTCGGGCAGGAGGTGGTGCAGCAGGCGCACAGGATGCACTCGTAGAGGCCATCGAGCTTGGAGCGCTCTTCCGGCGTCTGGCGCCACTCGGTCTCGGGCTCCGCCGTCTCCGTCTGCAGCCAGGGCTCGATAGAGGCGTGCTGGGCGAAGAAGCTCGTGAGATCCGGCACCAGATCCTTCAGCACCGGCATGTGCGGCAGCGGATAGATCTTGATCGCGCCCGATCCGCAATCGTCGATGCCGAGCGTACAGGCCAGCGTGTTGCCGCCCATGATGTTCATGGCGCAAGAGCCGCAGATTCCTTCGCGGCATGAGCGGCGGAAGACCAGCGTCGAGTCGACGTTGTTCTTGATCCATAACAGCGCGTCGAGAACCATCGGGCCGCAATCGTCGCGGTCGACATAATAGGTGTCGATGCGCGGATTGGCGCCGTCATCCGGGTTCCAGCGATAGATGCGGAATTCCTGGACGTTTGAGGCATCGGCTGGCTTCGGCCAGGTTTTGCCTTCGGTGTACTTGGAATTTTTCGGGAGGGTGAACTGGGCCATGTCGTACCTTACAGGTCACTGGTTGGGATTAGCCGGCGGCGCCAATACGCCCCCAAGCACAAACCAAAAAGAATAGGGGGAATGAAGGAGCCTATGAAGACGCGCGGCAAGCGGATCTCATAGCCCTCATCAGGAAGGGCAAAGAAGATTCCCAGAATGACAGAGAGAAACGTGCTGATAGCAATTGCTAACCCGCTCCAGCGCTTAGCCAGAAAGATCGCAAGCAACACTGAAAGCAGAGTTACAACTGTCCAGCACAGCACAACTACTCGAAGCCAAGTCGGGCTATCCTCTAGTATATAGAATTTAAGCCACAGCATCCCCATCGTTGCCGCGTACGCCGCACCTGCCAGCACCGCGCCGCTTATGAGGCCTAAGCGATTTATGAAGCGGTAGCGATGCATGGCAGCAAGTCTCTCAATCTCAATACACGCGAGCCTTAGGCTCGATGTACTGGATGTCGTTCGACATGGTGTAGGTATGCACCGGACGGTAATCGAGCGTTACCTTGTGAGAGGTGTCGTCGAGCCAGGCCAGCGTGTGCTTCATCCAGTTCTTGTCGTCGCGCTCGGAGAAGTCCTCGCGGGCATGCGCGCCGCGGGATTCCTGACGGTTGGCGGCGCCTTCCATGGTGACGACGGCCTGTCCGATGAGGTTGTCGAACTCAAGCGTCTCGAGAAGGTCGGTGTTCCAGATGAGCGAACGGTCCGTGATCTTGATGTCGGCGGAGGCGCTCCACACGTCGTGGATGAGCTTCTTGCCCTCGTCCAGAACCTCGCCGGTGCGGAACACCGCGCAGTTGTTCTGCATGGTCTTCTGCATCTGGAGGCGCAGCTCGGCGGTCGAGGTGGAGCCGTTGGCATAACGGAACTTGTCGAGGCGCGAGAGCGCGAGATCGTCGGCGCTCTTCGGCAGGTCCGCATGACGCGCATTCGGCTCCAGGATCTCGGCGCAGCGAAGACCCGCCGCGCGGCCGAACACCACGAGGTCGATGAGCGAGTTCGAGCCGAGGCGGTTCGCGCCGTGCACGGACACGCAGGCCGCTTCGCCGAGCGCCATGAGACCGGGCACCACCGTGTCCGGGTTGCCGTTCTTCAGCGTCAGCACTTCGCCATGATAGTTCGTCGGGATGCCGCCCATATTGTAGTGAACGGTCGGCAGAACCGGGATCGGCTCCTTCGTCACATCGACGCCCGCGAAGATCTTCGCGCTTTCCGAGATGCCGGGCAGGCGCTCGTGCAGGATCTTCGGGTCGAGGTGATCGAGATGGAGGTAGATGTGGTCCTTGTTCTTGCCCACGCCGCGACCGGCGCGGATCTCCATAGTCATGGCGCGGGAGACGACGTCGCGGGAGGCAAGGTCCTTGGCGGAGGGCGCATAGCGCTCCATGAAGCGCTCGCCTTCCGAGTTGGTGAGGTAACCGCCCTCGCCGCGCGCGCCCTCGGTGATGAGGCAGCCCGAACCATAGATGCCGGTGGGGTGGAACTGCACGAACTCCATGTCCTGCAGCGGCAGGCCCGCGCGCAGCACCATCGCGTTGCCGTCGCCCGTGCAGGTATGGGCGGAGGTGGCTGAGAAATATGCGCGTCCATAGCCGCCCGTGGCGAGGATCGTCATGTGGGCGCGGAAGCGGTGGATCTCGCCGGTCGACTGGTTGAGCGCGACGACGCCGATGCAGCGCCCGTCCGAATCCATCATCAGGTCGAGCGCGAAATACTCGATGAAGAAGTTCGTCTGGTTGCGGACAGCCTGCCCGTAGAGCGTGTGCAGGATCGCGTGGCCCGTACGGTCGGCGGCGGCGCAGGTGCGCTGCGCGGTGCCCTTGCCGAACTCGGTGGTCATGCCGCCGAAGGGACGCTGGTAGATCTTGCCTTCCGCCGTGCGGGAGAAGGGAACGCCCCAGTGCTCCAGCTCATAGACTGCGGCGGGCGCATTGCGCACGAGATACTCGATAGCATCCTGATCGCCGAGCCAGTCGGACCCCTTCACGGTGTCGTACATGTGCCAGCGCCAATCGTCCGGGCCCATGTTGCCGAGCGAAGCGGAAATGCCGCCCTGCGCCGCGACCGTGTGCGAGCGCGTGGGGAACACCTTGGTGATGCAGGCGGTGCGAAGGCCGGCCTGCGAGCAGCCGACAGTGGCGCGAAGACCCGCGCCGCCGGCACCCACGACCACCACGTCGAAGGTATGGTCGATGATGGTATAGGCCTTGCCGTTCGTTGCTTGAGCCATGAGAGAATTCCTTAAACCAGAATGCGGCCGAGGCTGACCTTGAGAATGGCGTAGAGGCAGGCCACTCCGATGATCGAGGCATAGAAATTGTTGGCGATCGTGGCGACGATCTTGAGACCCTTGTCGTGGACATAATCGTCGATCACGATCTGCATGCCGAGCCGCATATGGTTCGCTACCGAGATCACCGCGAGGATCAGGATGATCGCGATGAGCGGATGCGAGATGACGGCGATCGCTTCCTGATAGGACGGCGAGCTTGCCAGCGCCGCAACGATGATCACGAAAGCGATGATGAGCGGAACGTTCGCCACCGCCGTGACGCGGTGCATCCACCAATGCTCGACGCCGTGACCGGCTGCGCCAAGGCCCTTCACACGGGCAAGCGGGGTGCGCATGGAAACGCGGGTATCAGCCCTGTTGTCGGCCATGTGTCCGTCTCCTTAGAACGCGAGGAAGGCGATCACCCAGATCGCAAGGGTGAGCACAATGGAGCCGACGAGGGTGAAGCGGGCCATGTTGATGCGCTGGGCCGGTTCCATGCCGTAGCCGAAATCCCACACGAGATGGCGCACGCCGCCGAGCATGTGGTGCATGAGAGCCCAGGTATAGCCGAAGAGGATCAAGTAGCCGATGGGCGAACCGAAGAACCATTGCACGGCGTCAAATGCCGAGGGGCCGGAGGCCAGGGCGACAAGCCAGATCGCAAAAAGCGCGATGCCGAAATAAAGAGCCGATCCCGTGATGCGATGGACGATGGACATCGCCATCGTCCAGCTCCAGCGATAGACTTGAAGATGTGGGGACAGGGGCCTCGGGGCCAGCTTCGCCTCAGCCATGGCAATCACTCCTGATCGGCGACGTAACGTCGCCCGTAGTTTGGAATGGTTCGTAACGGAAGCGCGGGGACACCGCAATGCGCCTTCTGCCCAAGTTTGTGACAAACGGCATACTTCGTCATTTGCGAAGTGTGCCCCACCCCTTCTCAAGGCACAATTTTTAATTACTCTTATCTACCTTCGCGAATGACGAAGAAAGCTTATGTTATTCGACCTGACCGATCTCAGTCTCTTCCGCCATGTGGTCGAGGCGGGCAGCATCACCCATGGGGCCGAGCGGGCCAATCTGGCGCTCGCCGCAGCCAGCACCCGCATCCGCAACATGGAGAAGTCGCTCGGCGCGCCCCTTCTCCTGCGCAATCGCCAAGGCGTGGTGCCGACTCCCGCCGGGCGCACTCTGCTCCAGCACGCACGAACCCTGCTCGCCCAGGCCGAACGTCTGCGGGAGGATCTAGGCTCCTTCACCGGCGGCCTGGCGGGCCAGATCCGAATCCTCTCCAATACCAATGCCCTCACCGAGTTCCTGCCCGAGGCGCTGAGCGCGTTTCTGGCCAAGCATCCGCAGGTCTCCATAGACCTCGAGGAGCGCCTGAGCGACGAGATCGTCGGCCTCGTCGCTGAAGGTGTCGGCGATTTCGGCATCGTGGCGGGCACCGTCGATACGGGCCGGCTCGAAACCTATCCCTTCCGCAGCGACCGGTTCGTGCTCGTGGTGCCGAACGGACACCCCCTCGCCTCCCGCGCCAGCATTTCCTTCGCCGAAGTGGTCGACCACGATTTCGTCGGCCTCGACCGCGCCAGCGCCCTCCAGCGCTTCCTTGCCGGCAAGGCGGCCCGCATCGGCAAGCCGATCCGCTTGCGCGTTCAGCTCCGCAGCTTCGATGCCGTCTGCCGCATGGTGGAGGCCGGCGTGGGCTTAGGCATCGTGCCCGAAACCACCGCCCAGCGCGCCGCTCGCACCACAGCGATCGGCATCGTCGATCTCGACGATTCCTGGGCCGCTCGCGACCTGACTTTGTGCATCCGCTCCCTCAAGGACCTCCCGCCCTCGGCGCGGCAGCTGGTGGAGCATTTGCGGGAACGCCCCTGAGATCAGCGGAAAAAGCAGCTCCCCTGTAACGTTGCCTTCAAAACGCCGTGAGGACGGAATGATTTCTCCCCTGAACCGTCTCCTTGAACGAGGACGGTCGTGAGGTCTTTCACAGGAGGAAAACTATGCGTGGAACGGACAGCGTAACGCTTATTACTACCATCGGATTTCTCGCCCTGGTGCCCATGGGAGGCGCACAGGCACAAAGCGCCGATACGAGCTTCTTCGTCACCAGCGTCGGCTCCGGCAAGGGTGCGGATCTCGGTGGCCTCGATGGGGCTGACCGGCATTGCCAGAATCTGGCCGAGGCCGCCGGCATTCGTGGCAAGATGTGGCGCGCCTATCTCTCGACGCAAGGGGCTAATGCCGTCAACGCCAAGGACCGCATCGGCCAAGGCCCGTGGCAGAACGCGAAAGGCGCCGTGATCGCCAAGGACGTGGCCGACCTGCACGGCGCCAACAACAACCTCAATAAGCAGACCGCGCTGACCGAGAAGGGCATGCCGGTGAAAGGCCGGGGCGATACCCCGAATGAGCATGACATGCTCACCGGATCGCAGGCCGACGGCACGGCCTTCGCAGGAGCCGAGGATCGAACCTGCGGTAACTGGACGAAGAGCGGCGCGGACGGCACCGTCATGTTGGGGCACCACGACCGCACAGGCCTGGACGAGTCGCCACCGGCCAAATCCTGGAACGCCTCACATCCGTCACGCGGCGGATGCAGCCAGGATGCGCTCAAGAGCACTGGCGGCGCGGGCCTGTTCTACTGCTTCGCGGCGAATTAGGCGGCGAAATCCACTGCCGGCATCGGGAGGCCGCGGCGCAGGCATGCGGCTTCCAACGTGTTGCGTAAGAGGCAGGCGATGGTCATGGGGCCGACACCGCCCGGAACAGGCGTGATCGCGGAGGCGACCCCAGCTGCCTCCGCATAGGCTACGTCGCCGACCACCTTGGTTTTGCCCTCGCCTGCTGCCGGATTCGGCACGCGGTTGATGCCCACATCGATCACGATGGCGCCGGGCTTCACCCAATTGCCCTTGACCATTTCAGGACGACCGACGGCAGCCACCAGAATATCGGCCTCGCGGCAGACCTGGGGGAGATCCTTCGTCTTGGAATGCGCCACCGTGACTGTGCAGCTCTGCGCGATCAGGAGCTGCGCCATCGGCTTGCCAACGATGTTGGAACGGCCCACCACCACGGCATTGAGCCCCGCCAGATCCCGGCGCACGGATTGAACGAGCAGCAGGCAACCCAAAGGCGTGCAGGAGACGAGGCCGGGAACGCCGGTCATGAGCTTGCCCGCGTTGATGGGGTGGAAGCCGTCCACGTCCTTCGCCGGATCGATGGCCTCGATCACCTTCTGCGCGTCGATCTGCTTAGGGAGAGGCAGCTGCACGAGAATGCCGTCCACCGCCGGGTCCGCATTGAGCGTTCCCACGAGCGCCAGAAGCTCCGCCTCGCTTGTCGAGGCGGGCAGCACATGCTCGAAGGAGTGCATGCCGACCTCCACCGTCTGGCGGGCCTTGTTCTTCACATAGAGCTGGCTTGCCGGATCCTCGCCGACGATGACTACCGCGAGCCCCGGCGTGAAGCCTTTGCCGGACAATTCCCGAACCGCTTTCGCGATACGGGCACGCAGGCCCTCGGCATAGGCTTTTCCGTCGATGATCGTGGCGGTCATGGCTGCGCTTGTCCTGTCAGAACGGCGATGTCTTTGGCGAGGGCGTCAGTTTCGCCGGTAATCAGAAATGTCTTCAAGCGGGCGGTCGCGCCGGCTTCGAGGGTGACAGCGGACGCCGGGCGCTTCAGCGCCTTGGCGAGAAGCCGCCTCACCCCCTCGTTGGCCGCCCCATCCTCAGGCGCGGCCCGCACGCGAACCTTCAGAACCGGCTGGCCATCCGACAGGGCATCCACCCCGTCGATGGCGTCCCGCCCGCCCCTGGGCGTCACCCGCACGCGCAACTCGAGCCCGTCAGGACGAATGCACCAGGGTGTCATGCCTATCCCTCTTAGAAGGAAACCGGGATCAGGTAATCGACGATCAGCTTCTGGATGAAGATGATGAGCAGGATCAGGATCACAGGCGAGATATCGACCCCGCCAAGATTCGGCATGATGTTACGGATCGGCCGCAGCACCGGCTCGGTCAGGGCATCCAGGAACTTCCAGATCGAGCGGACCAGCTCGCTGCGGGTATTGACCACATTGAAAGCTATGAGCCAGCTCAAGATCGCCGAGGCGACGATGACGTATGTATAGAGCTGCAGGGCGATCAGAATAACTTCAAGCAGAGCGCGCATGGGGAAACCTGTCAGGATCGGGCGTTGCTCATGTAACCTTCCAAGCGGAGCTGAACAACCCATCCGACCCGAAAACCGGCCCAACCCTCCAAAACGCTCCCCCCTCCCTCGGCCCTGAGCGATTGACAGAGAGAAGCCGGGAGGCCTAAATCGGCCCGCTTGGTCTTGAAAAAGCGACCGGGGCTGTAGCTCAGATGGGAGAGCGCTGCAATCGCACTGCAGAGGTCAGGGGTTCGATTCCCCTCAGCTCCACCAAAATTCCTTCGACCTGAAATCGCCTCTCCATTTCAGGATCTCAGCCAGCGCCCTTCGGCTCCGCTCCCTCTCTCCTCTCAGCCATGTCGCGCGTCCTGGATTTCCCGCGTTCTCTGATCGATCCAGGTCCGATCCGTTATTCCCGCGGGGTTGGTGCGGGTGGCCATGGCTTCCATGAAGGCGAGGAAACGCTCGTGAGCGACGCCGTAGAGCCGGCGCAGCTCTTCCAGGGGCTCCAGATGATCGTCCACGCGTAAGTCCAGCGCGGGGTAAAGCTCGGTGCGCCAGACCTTGAGGGCCGCCGATTGCTTGCCGCGCTTGTCGCCGCCTTCCGCCTGCCCTGCATCGAGCGCCGTCATGAGACGTTCCGCAAAGGGAAGATCCGCGTGATGCCTGAAGGCCTCCAGCGTCGCCTCGATGACGGCCGGGCCTGCGAGCATATTGCCGGCAACCGAGACTCCGTCCTCCGCGAGATGCCCGCACCAGTCCACACATTCCCGACCGGTATGGGCGACTGTGCGCCCCTCACGGTCGATGACATGGAGTTGGCGCACATCCCGTCCGGGATCGGCAGCCGTGAGAATTGCCACGATCTCTTCGGCGCTTCTCCCTTCCGCCAGCAAGCGCAGGCCATCGTGACCGTAAAGCGGATTGACGAAGGCCTGCGTCGCCAGCGCGCCCACCTGTGCGGCGCCGTAGGGGCAAAGCGCCCCGACTGCGAAGAATTTCGTGGTGACGGCGACGCCGAAGGCGCCGCTCTCAGGATCCTTGGCGATGATCGACCAGGTCACGATAAAGTCCCCTCAGCGGCCGACCGCATAGGCCTGCATCAGGCGTGGCGTGGCAGCACCGTGCAGAAGCCCGTCCTTATCGCGGCTCGCGGCCACGAGGCGGCCGACGGTCCACTCAGGAGCAACCTCGACGTCGTGACCGCGTGCGCGCAGATCACCGAGAACCTCCTCGCCGAAGCTCACCTCGGCCATGAGATGGCCGGGCTTCTGCTCGCGCGGATAGAAGGAGGATGGGAAATGCGCCGTATGCGACATCGGCAGGTCGATTGCTTCCTGCAGATTGAGCCCATGATGGGCATGGCGCAGGAACAGGAGTAACTGCCACTGCTCCTGCTGGTCGCCGCCGGGCGAACCGAAGACCATGTAGGGCTCGCCGTCCTTCTCCGCGAGCGTCGGCGTGAGCGTGGTGCGCGGGCGTTTGCCGGGTTCCAGGCTCGCCGGAAGTCCTTCTTCCAGCCAGAACATCTGGGCCCGCGAGTTGAGCATGAAGCCGAGTTCCGGAATGACGGGCGAGGATTGCAGCCAGCCGCCTGAAGGCATCGCGGCGATCATGTTGCCGAAGCGGTCGACGACGTCGATATGCACAGTGTCGCCGCGTCGCGACGAGCGCATGGAGGCGAGCGTCGGCTCGCCTCCCGAGACCTTGCGGTCCGTGGTGGAGAGATCGCGCAAGGCCGCAAGCGTGCGCTCGACCTGCGATTCATAACCGGGCACCGTGCCGGGACGCAGCTCGCGGGATGCCTTATCCGTCATCAGCTTGCGGCGTTCGTTGTTGTAGGCGTCAGAGAGAAGAGTCTCCATCGGCACGTCGACAAAATTCGGATCGCCATAATAGGCCTCGCGATCGGCGAAAGCGAGCTTCATGGCTTCCGTCAGCGTATGAATGAATTCGCCACTGGTCGGCCCCATCTTGGCAAGGTCGAATCCTTTCAACAGCGCGAGGGTCTGCAGGAACACGGGTCCCTGCCCCCAGGGCCTGATCTTGTTGACCCGGTAGTTGTGATACTCGTAAGTCTGCGGCACGTCGTAGCTGGCGGACCAGCCCGCCATGTCGTCGCCGGTGAGCACGCCGCGATGGCGTGTCCCGCTTTGGTCCATCACTTCGGTCTTGCGCACGAAGGCATCGATAGCCTCCGCCACGAAGCCCTTGTAGAAAACGCTGCGCGCGGCTTCGATCTGCGCCTCGCGGTTGGAGCCCTTCGCCTCGGCTTCGCGGATAATGCGTTTCCAGGTATCGGCAAGTTGCGGATTGCGGAAGAGAGCCTTCGGTTTCGGCGCCTCGCCACCGGGCAGGAACACGGCAGCGGATGTGGGCCATTCCGTTTTGAAGAAGTCCTTCAGATCATTGATGGTGTTGGACACGCGCGGCAGCAGCGGGTGGCCCTGCTCGGCATAATAGATGGCGGGCTCCAGCACGTCGCGCAGGGACAGCATGCCATGGTCGCGCAGCAGGAGCATCCAGGCATCGAACGCGCCGGGGATGACGGTCGCCAGCAGACCGTTGCCGGGGATGAGCTTGAGGCCTTCGTTCTTGTAATGCGCAATGGTTGCGCCCTTCGGCGCGGTGCCCTGGCCGCAGAGCACTTCCACCTTCTTGGTCTTTGCCGAATAGAACACAGCCGGCACTTCGCCGGACGGGCCGACGAGATGCGGCTCGACCACCTGCAGCACGAAGCCGGATGCAACGCAGGCATCGAAGGCGTTGCCGCCTTTCTCCAGCATCGCCATGCCGGCGGCGGATGCCAGCCAGTGAGTCGAGGTGACGATGCCGAATGTACCGAGAATCTCAGGCCGGGTCGTGAACATATGATTTTTCCGAAGTTGGCGTTACTTACTGTTCGCGAGGGTCGAGCGCATCGCGCAGACCATCGCCGAGAAGGTTGAAGCCGAGCACGATCAGGAAGATCGCGGAACCGGGGAAGATCGACATCCAGGGCGCCTGATCCATGAAGTTCTTGGCGGTATTGAGCATGGAGCCCCAGGACGGGTTGGGCGGCTGCTGACCTAGGCCGAGGAATGAGAGGCTCGCCTCGGCGATGATGGCGGTCGCGACGGTGAGCGTGCCCTGCACGAGGATGGGCGGCAGCACATTCGGCAGGATATAGCGCACGATGATCCAGAAATCGGGAAGCCCGATGGCGCGCGCGCCCTCCACGTAATCCTCCGCCTTCACGGTGAGCACCTGCCCGCGCGTGAGGCGGATGAAGATCGGCATGGCCGAGAGGCCGATGGCGATCATCGCGTTCGTGAGGCTGGGGCCCAGGAAGGCCGCAAGCGCAATGGCGAAGATCAGGAACGGAATCGCCAGCATGGCATCCGTGGCGCGCGAAATCGCGGCATCGGTCCAGCCGCCGAAATAACCCGATATAAGGCCGAAGGGCACACCGAGAACGATGGCGATGAAGACCGAGACGACACCCGCCATGATGGAGGCCCGCGCGCCCCAGAGCATGCGCGAGAAGACATCGCGGCCGAGTTCGTCCGTGCCGAACCAGAACAGGGCCGAGGGCGCCTTTCGAATGCTGGTGAAACTCGGCTTGATCGGATCGTAGGATGCGAGATACGGCCCGATGATGGCAGCCAGAATGAAGAACAGGACGATGAGGCCTCCGACCACGGCGCTCTTGTTCTTCAGGAACTTTGTGAGGACGCGGCTGCGCTTTTTCGGAAGCGCGAGATCCTCGGTGACGACGGCGGTAGCGGTCATGCGGCGTTCCTCAGGCGAGGATTGACGAGAACATAGAGCACATCGGCCAGGAGATTCATGAAGATGAAGCCGACCGCCGTGCACAGAACGACACCCTGCACCACGGCATAGTCGCGGTTGAACACCGCATCCACGATCAGCTTGCCGAAGCCGGGAATGGTGAAGATCTGCTCGGTTAACACCGCACCTGCGAGAAGCTCCCCGAAAAGAAGCGTCGAGAGAGTTACGATGGGCACGAGCGCATTGCGCAGCGCATGCTTGAGGATAATCTTGCGGGAGAGCAGGCCCTTGGCGCGGGCGGTCCGAATATAATCGGACCGCATGACGCCGAGCATGGCGCTGCGGGTGTGGCGCATGAGGCTCGCAGCAAGGCCCGTGCCGAGCACGAAGGCGGGCATCAGCATGGTCTTGATGTTGAGCCACAGGTCCTCGGTCGGCGTCACATATCCGGATGCGGGCAGCAATCCCCAGCGCACGGAGACCAGCATGATGAGCATGATGCCGAGCCAAAAATTCGGGATGGAGAGACCTGACAGCGCGACCACATTGGCGGCATAATCCACGGCGGTCCCTTTTTTCACGGCGGAGACGATGCCGGCCGGAATGCCGATGGCGAGCGCCACGATCATCGCCATGATGGCGAGTTCGATGGTCACCGGGAGCTTGCTGAGAATGAGGGTAAGCACGGGGATGTCCGTGCGCAGCGAGATTCCAAGATTCCCGGTCAGCGCCGAACCGATCCAGGCGAAGTATTGGACCGGGATCGGATCGTCCAACCGGTATTTCTCGCGAAGAAACGCGAGCACCTGCGGATCGCGCTCTTCCCCCGCCATGGTGAGGACAGGGTCGCCCGGCAGGAGTTTCTGCAAGGCAAAGACCAGCACCGACACGATGATGAGTGTCGGGATGGCGATCAGAATACGTCGTCCGATGTAGCGAAGCATCAGCGCAAATCATCCGCGAGAAGAACAGGAGGGCGTGCCCGGCAGAGAAAGCCGGGCACGCGGTTGGTTAGCCGGTTACGATCCGAGCTTTACGCCCTTCAGGCGGATCATGCCGTCCGGATAGGGCTTGAAACCCTGCATCTTCTTCGAGAGCACGAAGGGCCAGGGCTGGTAGTAGGTGTAGATGATCGGCAAGTCGTCCTTCAGGATGGCCTGCGCGGAGTCGTAGAGTTGCTTGCGCTTGGCCTCGTCGTTGATGGAGCGCGCCTCGTTGAGCAGCTTGTCCACTTCCGCATTGCAATAGCGCCCGTCGTTGAGGGCACCCTTGCAGGTCGCGAAAGCGTGGATGTTGCCATCGGGATCGACGCGGCCCGACCAGCCGATGATGTTGGCGTCGAAATTGCCGGACTGCGCTTCCTTCTGCATGGCCGCGAACTCGGTCGGGCGCAGCTTGACTTCGAAGCCCGCTTCGGCCGCCATGGCCTGCACGATCTCGGCGATCTGCTGGGTCGTGGTGCTGGTTCCGAAGGTGAGTTCGAACTGCACCTTCTCGACCCCCGCTTCCTTCAGAAGCTGCTTCGCCTTCGCTACGTCGCGCTTGCCTGCCGCGAACTTCGGATTGTTATAGGGGCTCGCCTCAGGGAAGGGCTGACCCGCGGGCGGGTAGATCCCGGCGCCCACGACCTCGTTGATCACGTTGCGATCGATGGACAATTCGAGTGCCTGACGCACGCGCTTGTCCTGACCGAGCGGGGTCTTCGCACGCTCGCCGTTATTGGTGTTGATCGTGATGCCCTGATAGCCGATGCCCGTGACGGGCGCGAAGACGAGATTGGCATCGCTCTTGGCGGAGGGCACGTCGCTCGGTGCAAGGCGCTCGAGCATGTCGAGATTGCCCGATTTGAGGTTCGCAAGGCGCACGGTCGTGTCCGGGATCGGCTGGAAGACCACGCGATCGAAATTGAAGTTCTTCGCGTCCCAATGCTCCTTGAAGCGCTCGAGAACGATACGGTCGTTCTGCACACGTTCGACGAACTTGTAAGGGCCGGAGCAGACCGGCTTCTGGGCGAAATCGGCGGAAGTCATGGCCTTCGGCGACAGGATCATGCCGGCGCGGTCGGAGAGCTGCGAGAGCAGGGTCGCATCCGGACGCGAGAGATTGACCTTCACCGTCAAGTCGTCGACTACATCGACGCTTTCAACCGAAGTCAGCTCGCTCTTGCGCAACGAGTCCGGCAGGGTGCGCGCACGGTCGAGATTGGCCTTCACGGCGGCCGCATCCATCTTCTCGCCGTCATGGAACGTGACGCCCGGGCGCAGCTTGAAGGTGAGCGCTTTGCCGTCGTCGCTCCAGCTCCACTCGGTGGCAAGCTCGGGCGTGAACTTCAGGTCGGGGGTAATGTCCACGAGCTTGTTGCACAGCGAGGTGAACACGATGCGGCCGACGAAGGTGCGTGCGCGATGCGGATCGAGCACGTCCGGATCTTCGTTCAGGCCGATGCGAAGGGTTTGCGCGGAGGCGGCAGTGCTCACGAGGAGCCCAGCCGCCACGGCCAGGAGCAGTCTTTTCTTCATTCCTTAGTCCTCCAAGTTTCCTCTGGATTTATTTCACTTGGTTCAGGGGCCCGCCGTGACGGGCTTGTCCTGCCTGTCACGCCAAGTTCGATAGAGCGCCAGACGCTTGGAAAGCGCTGCGCTTTGAGAAGGCGCGCGGATGGAACCCGCGCCCGCATTTTGAATTTCGCGCCAGAAATGGCACGCGACCCTGCGCCCGTCGGATGCGGTTTCCAGCGCTGGATGCTGCTCCTTGCAGAACGGCCTGACATGCGGGCAGCGTGTATGAAAGCGGCAGCCCGAGGGCGGAGCTGCCGGGCTTGGCACATCGCCTTGCAAGAGCGCCTTCGACTGGCGGTTCACGGGGCTCGGAGACGGGATCGCCGCGAGCAGAGCCTGGGTATAGGGATGAAGCGGATCGTCGAAGAGCGCATCCGTCTCCGACAATTCGACGATCTCGCCCAGATACATCACGGCCACACGGTCGCTCATGTGGCGGATGACGGCGAGATCGTGCGCCACGATCACGAGTGTCAGGCCGAAGCGTTCCTTCAGGTCTTCCAGAAGATTGATGATCTGCGCCTGGATCGACACGTCGAGAGCGGAGACCGGCTCGTCGCCGATGATCAGCTTGGGTTCGCCGGCAAGCGCGCGGGCAATGCCGATGCGTTGACGCTGACCGCCGGAAAACTCGTGCGGATACCTGTCCGTATGCGTGGGCAGAAGTCCCACGATGCGCATGAGATCGGCCACGCGCTCACGCTTTTCCTTGCCGGCGGCAAGGTTGTGCAGCCAGATCGGCTCGGCGATGATATCGCCCACATTCATCCGCGGGTTGAGAGAGGCGAAGGGATCCTGGAAAATGATCTGCAATTCGCGGCGCAACTTGCGCAGCTCGCTCTTGTTGAGCGTGAGGATCGACCGTCCCTCGTAGCGCACATCGCCGCCCGTGGGCTCGATGAGGCGAAGAAGCAACCGGCCGAGGGTCGACTTGCCGCAACCGGATTCGCCCACGATGGCGAAGGTTTCGCCGCGCTGGACGCCCAGGGAAACGCCATCGACCGCACGTACCACGGTCGGCGAGGACAGCAAGCCGCCTCCGCCGAAATGCTTCTTCAGATCGATGCCTTCGAGAATGATGTCGTTGGTCACAGGCATCACGCTCATCAGGCAACTCCACGATGCTGTTCGAGCGGCGCGTACCAGCATCGCGCGCGATGGCCGGGATTGATCTCGGCAAGCGGCGGCGGATCGTTTGCGCAGCGAGTGTCGGAGAAGGGGCAGCGGGGCGTGAACCGGCAGCCTTTCGGCATCAGCTCAGCCGGGGGCACCGAACCGCGGATCGTGGCGAGCCGTCCCTGACGGCGTCCGAGGGACGGCACGGAGCCCATGAGCCCGATCGTATAGGGATGCTGCGGATCCTCGAAGATCGCCTCGACGGAGCCGGTTTCGACCACGCGCCCCGCATACATGACGGCCACCTCGTCCGCGACCTCGGCCACAACGCCGAGATCATGGGTGATGAGGATCATGGCCGTGCCCGTCTCCTCCTGCAGGCGTCGGATCAGCATCAGGATCTGCGCCTGGATGGTCACGTCGAGCGCCGTGGTCGGCTCGTCGGCGATAAGAAGCTGCGGATCGTTGGCAAGGGCCATGGCGATCATCACACGCTGGCGCATGCCGCCCGACATCTCATGCGGATAGGCGCGAAGCCGTTTCTCGGGCGCGGGGATGCGCACCTTTTTCAGCATGTCGAGCGCGCGTTCCATGGCCTCGACCTTGGAAACCTTCTTGTGACGCACGATGCCTTCCGCGATCTGATCGCCGACGGTGAAGGCGGGATTGAGCGACGTCATGGGCTCTTGGAAGATCATCGCCATGCGGTCGCCGCGCAGATCCGCCCGCTCGCGCTCGGAGAGGGTCAGCAGATCCTGTCCGCCGAAGATAGCAGAACCTCCGACGATACGCGCCGGAGGGGTCGGCAGAAGGCCCATGAGCGCCAGCGACGTCACGCTCTTGCCGCAACCGGATTCGCCGACGATGCAGAGCGTCTTGCCTTTGCTCACCGAGAAGGACACATCATCGACCACATTGATGTTCTTCGGCGAGCCGTCGAACCGAACCGACAATCCCTGCACGCTGAGCAGCGGCTCTTCGGATGACGGCGCAATATGGCTGGAATGCTCGGCGTGTCTCACCTGCTGGACCGCTTCATGTCCCATGTCGAATGTCTTCCTTCGTCTCGTCGAGCATCGCGCGCATCGAGCTCACTTCGTCGATCCGCTCGGATCGCGGATGGGTCATGACTCTCACCAAATTGTCCCGCACGAATTCCAGATGCTCACGCATGGCCAATTCCGCCGCGTGCCCGTTTCGCTGAGCGATGGCTGAGACTACTTGCCGGTGCTGGTTCACGTAAATCCGCTGACGTTCCTCGGACCGTGCCCGCTCACGCATCAGGCGCCATGTCACGTCCTGACGGATCTGATCGACCATGCCGAAGATCGCCAGGAGAAGGCTGTTGCCTGCGGCTTCCGCGATGGCGCGGTGCAGGGCGCTATCCCAAAGCTCGCGGGAATCGGCGTCAACTGTAATCGCGGTCTTGTCGGCGAGCCGATCGAGGCGCTCGATATCTCCGTTTGTGGCATGCAGGGCCGCGAGCCGGGCGAGAGCCGGCTCGATTGCCAAACGCACGTCCATTATTTCCAGAGGATGCGTCCGCTTCGACAATTCGTCGAGGCTCGACTGGTGCTGGACAGGCCGGGATCCGACGAAGGTGCCCTTACCCTGATGCCGCCAGATACGTCCTTCGGCTTCCAGCACCTCAAGAGCCCGGCGCAAGGCGCGCCGCCCGATGCCGATCTCAGCCGCGAGGGACCGCTCTGACGGAAGCCGCTGATCCTGGGAGAACGAGCCTTCCTCCAGGAGCGCGCGCAGCCGTTCGAGAGCGACACTCGAACTGTCCGACAGGGTATCAAGCGGTGCCACTCGGCAAGGCTCCTCCATGAACCAATCATGTTGTCTCAAGCTCGGATTGTAGAACTTTCGTTCGTCCTCTCGTGCCTTAGCGCAAGCATGCTAGACCAGCATGAAACCAATTGCCAATTGGTTTCATGCTGGTTCATTAGTTGAATACGGGATTGAACTGGAGGCCCGGTTCGCGGCATCCGTCGCTGCTTTCAGTGCGATCCTACAGCTTATGAGAGCAATGAAGACCGCCCGCCAGTGCATGACGCAAGAGCGGCTGTAGATCGGCTACAGCCGCCCCCGCTTCGCAACCGGGTGAACTTTCTTAAGCCTCCCGCGCGCCGAAGAGGCCGTGCATCGCTATCGGGCGGAACCGCTGCTTCAGTTCTCGTAGGCCGGGGCGGCCGGCATCCGTCGAGTCGTTGAAGCGGATGAGGCCGGGGAACTCGTCCATGAGGCGGTAGCGCAGGAGATGGGGGAGACCGCGAAAGTCATTGTCGGTGATGCAGAGGAAGTTGCATCCCATGGTGCCGGTGACGGACCCCGAGAAAGCGAAGCCGCGCACCTCTCCATTCACCTCGACGACCAGCCCGTTGAGCAGGGATTGCGGGAAACGGTCGGCCATTTCCAGGCAGGCGATCGTGTAGCTGTATCCGTTGGCCTTCATGCCGGTGGCGACGAGCCGATCCCACCAATCCTCCACGAGGGCGATGCAGGCCTTCCGATCCTTGGAGGTGTAGTGCCGCGTTTCAACCTGGCCCGGCTTCCTGGCGCGAGAGAGTTCCTGACGAAGGCTTCGGAAACCAGGGCCCTCCAGCGCCATGACTGCTGCGCGGTCGAAGATGAACTCTTCTTCCTTGAAGAAGATCTCGAAGCCTGCCCGTGCGACGGGAATGACATCGCTCTCCTGCACCCAGACGATCCGGCCCGACCGACTGCCATTGAAATCCTGCATCCGCTCCTGGGCATGGCGAAGCGCGGCGAGACTGAACGGGAAAGGGGGAAGATAGAGGCTCAGTCGCAAGCGGCGCTGCCCCTGCCGCAGCAGGTAAATCAGAACGGAGCCTTCGACTTGCTCAAAGAGCAGGGCCTGCTTCTTGACGTGATTGCCGAAGAGATTGAGGAAAGGAAAGTAGTGCAGATGCGAGGTGATCGGATTGTTCTCGACTGCGTCTGAAAAGACCTTGTGATCCTCGACATTGATTGCTGAGAGGCCAGAGAGTTCATCAGGGATACTGAGCATGTACAGCGCCTTTTAATCCCTAAGCAATCTCGGATGACGATCACCGGGAGTTCTCCACGGCAGGGGCCTGCCATGCCGATTGGGTTCCGATGACGTTTGCCTGTCATGCATCTGACGGCTCCGGGCTTAGGATCGATGCGGACGATCTTGTATCAAGTCATGATCTTACGCCTTGGAAATTTTGGGGAACCCGGTGGCAGCTCACGAGTAGCACTGCAAATGAATACCAGTGAACGGCTCGACAACCGCTTCGTGTCCTGTCGGCTGTTCTACAAATGCTAGCCTGAGGATTTGGCTCCTTTGAGGCAGGGACGGATACCTCTTCCGTCGAAGCGACGAGACGCCGCAAGCTGCAACATTTTTGAGCAACCGCTCCGCATCAGTGGCGACATCGCCATTCTCTTCTCGAGGAAAACCTTGGAACAGCGAAGGCATCACCTTTGTTGATGGTGATGCCACGGTTTTCCCGTGTTCCCCTCAAAGGTATCACCCATGCCGACAGCCATCGCCATCGAAGCCAAGCCTCTCGAATTTCAAAGCATCAACCCGGGCTTTTATCATCTCTATCTCATCAAGACACAGACCGATGACGCCGGTAACGTAATTTCGGAGAAGGTGATCCGCGGGACTCTCGGCGATGGGGGCAAGCTGGAGACCCTGGCGAACGCGAATCTCTCCACATCGCCCGATGCCCGTGGTTCGGATACCCTTGTCAACCGGCATCACAGGGAGCTCGACCTCGGCGGCCGCAATGCCGATGATGTGTGGAAGGTCATGGTAAAGCACGCTCAGAATATCGACCATGCCAACCTGGATTACAGCATCGACATTTTCGGGAATTTTCGTGGCGACGACCTCAACAGCAATTCAGTCGTAGCATCGGTCATGAATTCGGTGGGCATCGATTGGTCAGCCAACTACCCGTGGGGCATTAGCCGGTCGGAAGCTCCGCTCTTTGGACAGCTCGCCTATATGAAGGTGGATGACGGCATAAACGGAACGCCCCGAAACGACATCATCAAGGGCGGAGAAGGAAACGACAAGCTGTATGCCGGCGCCGGCAACGACCGTATGACCGGTGGTAGAGGTGATGATCTTCTCTCGGGCGGCTCTGGTGCCGATAACATGCATGGGGGCGCGGGGCAGGATGCGTTCTTGTTCAACACGAAACCCAATGGCACAACCAATCTCGATACAATCCGCGACTTCTCCGTGGCCGATGACACGGTTTGGCTGGAGAGCAACGTCTTCACCGAGGCCGGTCCGGAGGGCCGCCTGATATCTTCGCATTTCTGGAAGGGAACAGCCGCCCACGATTCCACGGATCGTATCATCTATGACTCGGCCGGAGGTTTTCTCTATTACGATCCCGACGGCATTGGCGCGGCGGAGCAGGTCGCGATCACTAAAATTTCCACCGGCCTCAGGCTGACCAACGACGATTTCCGCATCGTTTAGTGGGAGGGCGAGGCGCCGCTCGGCTCCTTGCCTATTCTCGCTCTGAAGGCAGGGGACGCGTGGCGATATAGAGCGCCACGCTGCCCATGATTGACGCTAAAATGAAGGGCAGATATCGGCTCTCGATCAGCCTGATGCTGATCAAGTAGCAAATCAGGAGCGATGAAAGGGCCAGCACTTTCGCCCGCCGAGAGATAGCGCCCTGGTCGCGCCACGCGGTGAGATGCGCACCGAACCGACGGTGCTCATAGAGCCTCGCCGCTAGTGCCGGATTGGAGCGCGCGAAACACCAGGCCGCGAGAATGAGGAAAGGCGTCGTCGGCAGCAGCGGAAGCGCGATGCCGATCACACCGAGCGTCAGGCTGAGATAGCCGAGGGTCAGATGAACGCGACGCATGGAATTGATCCGTTGAGGCTGGCTCTCATGAGAGGCGTATAGCAGCCGAACGGGGATGAGGCGACAGATCCCTTCCGATCAGGACAGGCCGTAACCGAGGTCGAAAACCATCATCAGTTCTCCCGACGCGTCCGTGACCTCCAATCTCCAACCCGCCCAATCCTCATCCGTGGTATCGTCTTCGGACCGCAACTCTTCGATAGCCATCAATGCCTGCGTTTTCGCGTGGCTGAGGCTTGCTACCTCGACGCCTTCACTGTCCGGGATCTTTCCCATGCTGCTGACCAAATGAAAATAGTATCGCATGGCGCGGCTCGCTTCTGCAGCCTGTATTACTTGCATCTTTGCCGCCGCTCTCAAACGTTCGATGTTTTCATCGGGAAGCCAGCATGTCGGTAGATTAGTTCAAGAGTGAACCAAGTCAAAAAAGTGGGCAGAGCCTCATGGCTCCGCCCACACATTTTTCATCGCGCCGATACTCTGCCGACGAACTGACAAAGCGCTGTCAGGTCGTTTTCGAAGTTACCTGGCGATGCCAGCACCCCAGCGCAACTCCGCCGAAGCTTCTGCTGCTCATCGCTGCTCATGGACCGCCATGCCGCCGCGACGTTCGGGTTCGAGCCTGGATTCATGCCGGGATTCTGCCCGGGATTCTGTGCGCCGGGGCTCGGATTGTTGGGGCCTGGGCGACCGGTATTGCCGCCAACCGTACCGCCACCGACACCTCCGATGATGCCGCCGCCTCCGCCGTTATTGTTGCCGTTTCCGGGAGTGCCGCCTCCATTGGAGCCGCCACCGACACCGATGCCCACGCCGACATCGACGCCGTTCGAGCCACCGACATTCGCGCCGATTCCGGTATTCACCCCGTTAGAACCGCCGATACCGACATTGCCGGTCGCCGAGATGCCGTCGGATCCTCCGACATTGGCACCCAGGCCGGCACTTACGCCGCGCGAGCCGCCCACGTTGGCCCCGACACCGGCGGTAACGCCCTGTGATCCACCGGCGTTGGCACCAACGCCGGCATCGATGCCACGCGATCCGCCGACATTGGCTCCGGCACCTGCGTTCACACCGTCGGAACCACCGACACTGGCTCCCAGCCCGGCACCCACGCCCGTCGAGCCGCCGACATTCGCGCCGAGGCCCGCATTCACTCCGTTAGCATCGCCGACACTCGCCCCGACGCCAACGCCGAGACCATCGGATCCACCAACACCTAGTCCGGCATTGATGCCTCCAAGACTGAGACCGATGCCGAGGCCGCCATTATCGCTTCGGCCCGGTCGATCGCCGCCATCTCCACCCCTCGATTGGGCATCAGCCGGGGCGGACAAAGTACAGGCAAGCATCAATACTGCAGCACTGCAGATAACTTCATAGCGTCTTCTACGCAGAGACATCACCCACTCTCCTCAAGGCGACGAACAACCCCCGTGCTATGAAGATGCAAATTTATCGTAGGTTGTTCCGAAAATTGTCTCGGAATAGGTAATTATTTTGGATTAGTTATTATACAACATGTAAATAGAATTATTTTATTTCGTTTATTAAGTTACATTACAAGATTTCGTACAATGAATATCATTTACACTAGCATTCTAACCTTTGCCGCAATACCCGCTCTGATTGCGGAGGCGACCCTTTCCACGCCGGGTTCATGAAGCGAGAAGCGCTTCGATCCCGGCCGCGATCTCAAGCAAGCGTCGATCCGAACCATGCCGGGCCACCAGCATCAGGCCGACAGGCCGCTCGCAATGCGGCAAAGGCAGGGATACGGATGTCAGGTCGAATTGATTGGCCATCTGCGTGTTGCGCAGGATCAGCCTGTCGGCGTCGTTGTAGAGAACCTCATCGGCTTCGAGCGGCGCCATCAGGGGGGCCGTGATCGCCGTCGTCGGCAGGGCCAGGACATCCACGACGGCAAGGCGCCGGTCCATCGCTTCGATCAGGGAGCGGCGACGGCGCATCATGCGCAGGTAGATATGGGCCGGAACGGCACTGCTGCGCACCAGCCAATGATGGACACGCGGATCGATATCCTCCGCGCGCGTCGTGAGCCAGTCCGCATGAATCTCAGCGGCTTCGATGGCTGCGATGGAGGCATGAAGCGTGGCTTCCCGCATGGCCCGAAGGAGATCGTCGATGTCGTGATCCACGATCCGTGCGCCGGTTCTGCCAAGAAGACCGAGTGTCTTCTCGAATGCGATCTCCACCATTCCTTCGGTCTCGGCGAACAGGCGCCCGCGTGGAACACCGATCCGCAACCCGGCCAGCGGATAAGGATCAAGGATATGAGGCTCCTCCCCCGCCATCACCGCGTCAGCAAGGGCGCAATGCTGTACGTTGCGCGCCAGCGGCCCGATGGAGTCGAGGCTCGGCGCGAGGGGGAAAGCGCCGTCGAGCGGCACGCGGCGAGCCGTCGGCTTGAACCCGACGACGCCGTTGAACGCAGCGGGAATGCGTACCGATCCGCCCGTATCGCTGCCGATAGCGATCTCGCTCGTGCCTTCCGCGACGGACACGCCCGCACCCGACGACGACCCGCCGGGGATGCGCGCCGGGTCGACCGCATTGCCGGGCGTGCCGTAATTAGGATTGAGTCCAAGACCGGAAAAGGCGAATTCCACCATGCCGGTCTTGCCGAGGATCACGGCGCCTGCCTGCCGCAGCCGGCTCACTATGGCGGCATCTTTGGCGGCAGGTGGAGCATCGCGCAGAACGATGGAGCCGGCCGTCGTCACTTCGCCTGCCACATCGAAGAGATCCTTGATGGATACCAGCATGCCGTCGAGCGGCCCAAGTGACACGCCGGCCAGCCTACGGTCATCGGCGGCATCGGCCGCGGCGCGGGCAGCCTCGGGATAAAGCCCCATGAAGACGCGCTCGTCCTCTGCGCGCGCAGCAAGCCGCGCCAGGACCATCTCCAGTTTGTCGCGTGTCGTCGTCATGCCCGATCAGCCCGCAGAAGCCATGGTTCAAGACACCTTCCCCGACCATGACCGGGTGTCAAGCACGATGAGCTTGCCTCCCTCAGGAGGCGTAGCGATCCTCATCGGGCTCTGGCTCCTCCTGCAACGCCAGGACGCTCTGGAGCGGGAAGGTGATGACGCAGCGGATACCTTCAGGCCGGAAATCCAGCTTGATCTCTCCGCCGAGCTGCTGTGCGAGGCCGCGCTGGATCAGCTTGGTGCCGAAACCTTCACGCGCAGGAGGCATGACGCGCGGCCCGCCGCTTTCCACCCATTCCACGATCAGCACCGGAGGGTTGAGCGCCGGAGTCACGGCCCACATGACATTGATCCTGCCCTCCGGCGAGGAGAGGCTTCCATACTTCGTGGCATTGGTCGCCATTTCGTGGGTCGCAAGTCCGAGCGCGAGAACGGCGCTCGGCTGTAGATTGACCTTGGGGCCGCGCAGGCGGATGCGCTGGCGCATGCTGTCCTGGTAAGGCTCCAGCTCGTTGTTGAGCACATCCGACAGGAGTGCCCCCTGCCATTGGGACGCCGTGAGAAGATCGTGCGTCTTCGCAAGACCCTGGATGCGGCCCATGAAGGTCTCCCAGGCTGCAGGATCGCCCTGCTGTGCGGAGCGGCGTGTCATGGAAGCGACGGATTGCACCGTGGCCAGCGTGTTCTTGACCCGGTGATCGAGCTCGTGGAGCAGAATGGCCTGACGCTCCTCGGCCAACTTGTTCTCAGTGATGTCCTGAGACACGCCCACCATGGATAAACGCTCATCCGGCCCCACGCGCATGCGGCCGCTGATGCGGATCCAATGCTCGCTGCCATCCGGCCAGATCGTGCGGTATTCCACATGCAGGTCACAGCGCGTCGACACTGCCTTCGCAACCGCCTGCACCAGATGGGCGCGGTCATCCGGGTGAATGGATGCGACGAGATCCGCATAAGAGAAAGGCTCGTCCGGCTCGCGTCCGAAATTCGCGCGGCAGGCGGGCGAAGTGATGAAGGCTCCGGTCGAGGGCGTGTACTCCCATGACCCGAGATTGCCCGCATTGAGGGCAAGCTTCAGACGGGCCTCGCTTTCGGCAATGCGCGCGAGAGCTTCCTCCCGCCCTTTCTCCTGATCGCGCAGATCGGCGGCGGCATCGGCGATGGCCTTCTGGATCGTGTCGAATTCCAGAACGCGCGTGGTAGCGGGCTCCACATCCTTACCCCCCGCAAGAGCCTGCGCTGCCGCCACGAGCTGATCGACCGGGCGTGCGACGAGCCGTGAGAGAATGGCGACCAGCACGATTCCCACACCGATGCAGCCGGCCATGACAAACAGCCAGAACAGGGAGCGGCGTACGGACTCCGACAGCTCAACGTCCGGAACGCTGAGGATGAACGCCCAGCCATAGACAGCCGAGCGGCTGAAATAGGAGCGCACGGGCACACCATCCAGCGTCACGCTCTGCACATGGCCTTCGGGGGAAGCCGCAATCGCCTCACGCAGCGCAGAGCGGGCCAATTGTCCGACGAACTGATCCGGCGCGCGCAGGCGGGCGATGATGCGACCGCTCTTGTCGAGGATGGCGCCGTTCCAGCCGTCGTTGATCCTCTGATCCGTGATCAGCTGCTGGAATACCTCGAAGCCGATGGCGACCGAGAGCACATAGGCAACCTTGTCGGCGATGACGACCGGGACATCCAGAAGCACGAGGGGCTGGCCCGTGAACTGCCCTGACTGAAGATCGGAGAGCTGAGATTGACGCGTTTCAACGACGCGCCGGATGTCTCCCGGCCTGCTGGTATCCGGAAGCTTCACGCCATAGGGCAAACGAGTGTTGAAGATCACGCTTCCATCCGGCCGGATCAACGCGACCCAGGACGGCCTCGCCAGGCCGATCTGCGAGACCTGCTCATAGAACGCCGCGAAATCTCCATCACGAACGCTTTGAGAGAAAGCCAATGCGCGCAAGGCCGTTTCGCTCTTCTCGATCTCCCGGTCCAGGGACGAGGCAAGGGCGCGCACGGTCTCCTGCAACCGTTGATCCATCGCATCCCGTTCGGCCCGGTAGCTCGAATAGAAGCCGGCGGCCGCGATCAGGATGGCAGGGAGGGTGAGAGCGAAGACGAGGCCCCAGAGCACCTGCCTCAGCGACGTGCGGGCGACGATGGGAAAACTCCACATCGCTCGGCCTGTTTCCGAATGCCCGTCGACCCTGTCCGTCATGTCAGCCGATCTCTCGGACCGGCATGGTGATGCGCACCAGCGTTTCCGGTTTGTCGAGCGGCCATTCCACATGGGCATCGAGCTGCCGCGCAAGGCCTTTGAGGACTGTGCCTGACGAGCTCTCCTGCGCCGCCGCCTTCTCTTCCGGCGTAAAGACGTCATCGGAAAGCTGGAACAGAAGATGGCTGTCACGCACCCGCATGACGAGCTTCAGCTTCCCATGCCGCTCCTTGTAGGCGTAGCCGAGAGCGTTGACGACGATCTCGTTGAACAGAAGCGCCATCGGCGCGGCCTTCGCCGCATCCACTTCGACGTTCTCGATCTCGAATTGGCAAATTATCCGAATATCCTTGGCGGCAGCCGTAAGCTCTTCGCACATTTCCCGCGCGAACCGGCCCGCATCGAAACGCGCGGATCCCCTGCCGTCATAGAGATCGCGATGCGCGGCGCCCAGCGCCTGGACGCGCTGTTTCATACGCCCGAGAACGCCGCGCGCATCCGCGCCTTCCGCATGGCGCATCTCGATCGCGATGAGCGCTTGCAGAAGCTGCAGGTTGTTCTTCACCCGGTGATCGAGTTCATGGAGGAGCGTGGTCCTCTCATCCAGCAGCTGGCGCAATGCTTCCTGCGCCTGCCGTCTCTCGGCACGCTCATGCGCCTCGGCGAGCGCGCGCATGATCGTCGCCGGCAGCCGTTCGATCTTGTCCTTCAGGACGTAATCCGTCGCGCCCCGCTTGAGCGCCTCGACGGCGATCTCCTCTCCGAGCGCGCCGGACACGAAAACGAAGGGAAGACTCGGGCGCAGCTGCCGCACGAGGTCGAGCGCGTTCAAACCGTCGAAGCCCGGCAGGAGATAATCGGCAAGCACCAAATCCCAGGTCTCGTTCTCGATGGCTGCCTTGAATTCCTCTTCGAGTACGACCCGGCGGACGGAGGCGTTCAGAGCCGCGGACAGGACCTCCGACACAAGCTCCGCATCGAGCGCGGAATCCTCCAGGAGGAGGATGCGCAAGACGCGGCTGGACTGAAGTTCGGCCCGCTGTTGCATCAAAGACCCTGTCGTGCGCCCCGCGGCGGCGGCTCGTTGAGGATGGCCCAGAACACACCCAGATCCTGGATCGCATCGAAGAACTCGCGGAAGCCCACCGGCTTCACCACGAAAGCGTTCACCCCAAGCTCATAGCTTCGGAGAAGATCACTTTCCTCGCGGGAAGAGGTGAGCATGACGACGGGCGTGTGCCGCAGATCCGGATCGGCTTTTACCTGTTCCAATACCTGAAGACCGTCGATCTTCGGAAGCTTGAGATCGAGCAGCACCACGGCCGGGTCGGCGGTGTTGCGGCTCGCGTGCGCCCCGCGCCGATAAAGGAAGTCCAGAGCCTCCTCCCCGTCGCGTACCACGACCACCTCGTTGGCGAGTTGGCTCTGCTCCAGGGCGGCGAGCGTGAGTTCGAGATCCTTCGGATTGTCCTCAACCAGCAGGATCGGTTTCAGTGCCGGCATTCAAGCCGCTCCTTCCATATCGGGCAGGGCGACATAGAACGTCGCTCCCTTGCCAAGTTCGGCCTCGGCCCAACTGCGGCCTCCATGCCTTTCGACGATGCGTCGAACGTTGGCCAGCCCGATCCCGGTTCCCTCGAAATCCTCGATCCGGTGAAGGCGCTGGAAGACGCCGAACAGCTTGTCGATATACTTCATATCAAAACCGACACCATTATCCTTCACGAAAAAGATGATTTCCCCATCGTCGCGGCGGGAGCCGATCTCGATACGAGCCAGGTTGCGGGGGCGGGTATATTTGACCGCGTTGTCGATCAGGTTCTCGAAAACCAGCCGGATCAGCACCGGATCGGCGATGACCGGGGACAGATCATCGACGATCCACTCAATCCGGCGCTCCCCTGTCTCCATCGCCAGTTTCTGGCGGATTTCGGTGACGATCTGCTCCACATCGACAGGCCTTGGGCGCAGGGCCGTGCGGCCCATCTGCGAGAAGCGCAGCAGATTATCCACCAGGGTTCCCGCCGTGTAGGCCGATTCGATGATCGTCTCGACATAACGCTTGCCGCGGTCGGACAGATCCGCCGATTCTTTTTTCAAAAGTTCGGAAAAGCCGACGATGTGGCGGAACGGGGCGCGCAGATCGTGAGAGACCGAATAGGAGAAGGCCTCGAGTTCCTTGTTGGTGCGCTTGAGCTCGTCGGCAAGCGCCGCAAGTTCCTCGGCGCGGCGCAGGACGATGCCGACGATGGCATTGCGCAGATCCTTGACCGCCTCGATCTCGCTCTGCTCCCAGGCAGTCGAGCGTTCGCGCACGGTCTCCTTCCAGATGTCGAAGGAAGCGCGAGGATGCAGCCTGAGGGTTCCCGCCTCTTCCTTGACGGGCTTTTGCGGATTGCCGCCCCATTTCACGGTCTGGACCTGCTCCGGGCGGAACCAGAGGATATAGCTCGGATACATCTTCGAGATGGAAATCGACAGGAGTCCGCTCGCCTTGTCCGTATAGGCTTTGGCCGGTCCGAAATGGGCCGCGAGATTGTCGGTGGCGAAGATGTCTTCCTGGTGATTGGTCGACAGCCATTCGAAGAGTGTCTTGACCTCTTCGTCGCCCGGCGTAACGCCCCGGCACCAGCAATGATCATCCGTAATGACCGCCACCCCCTGCGCTCCGGCGAGGAGCATCAGATCGTCGGGATGCTTCATGAGCCCATCGACGAAATAGCTCTCTGCCGCCATGTAGGCGAGAAGCCGTGCCTGCACGGCCCTGAGACGCACCCGATTGTCGGCGAGCGCCGTATGCTGCCGCGCTTCCAACTGGAGCGCGAAGATCTGCGTGAGGAAATCGCATGCGTTGCGCACCGGCAGCGAGATCCGCTTCGGCTCCTTGCTGTGGCAGGAGATAAGGCCCCAGAGCTGACCATCGCGCAGAATCGAGATCGACATGGAGGCCATGGTGCCCATGTTGCGCATGTATTCCAGATGAACGGGCGAGACGCTGCGCAAAACCGAGTCGCTCAAATCAAGCGGCGCGGGATCATGCGATTGAATGGGAATCGGCGTGTAATTGGCATCGGGAATGATGCGCAGGCGATTGCGGCGGTAGAGTCCCCGAGCCTGTGCGGGAATGTCGGAGGCGGGAAAACGCAGGTCGAGATAGGACGGCAGCACCTCGTTGCGGTCCTCTGCGAGGACGGTGCCGTTCCACTGCTCGTCGAAGCGGTAGACGAGCACCCGGTCGAATCCGGTCATACGGCGGATGTCTGCGGCGGCCAGTTTGCAGAGAACATCCGTCGAGGAAGCCGATTGCAGCTGCTCCACGAAGCGGCGCAGGGTCGGATAGAGGGCATCGAGGCTGGACACCGCCTTGGAAGGCATCGCCTCGAGTTCGATGATCGTGTGATCGCCGGAAAGGGACACCACGGCGTCGAAGAGCGTGGAGCCTGCCGGCGTGTCGAGTTGGACCGTCCTGATGGAGCGAGCGCTGTCTTCCAAGGGCGGCTCAGCGATATCCGCATCGAGCAACGCCGCCAGTTCCGGCAGTGCCTCTCGGAAAGAGCGTCTGAGAAGAGACATGGCATCATGTCCCAGAACCGACCCCATATTGGCGCTGGCATAGGCGATCATCCCGTCCGCGCGGCCGACAGCGATCAAAATCCCGTGAGGCTGAATGCTCCCAGGAATATGGATCGGCTCGCGTTCGCAGGCGGTCAGATCGAGTTCCTGGGACGCGTGGGTATTCATGAAGCCTCGCACAACCAGTCATGCATGACGGTGAAGGTTCCTTGCGCCGTCTCGACGATCAGATCGTCCACTTCCGGCGAAGAGGCCTCCAAAAGGGCAGCGCCAAACGACTTCCACATGACACCGATATCACGTCCGTAACTCCGAAAATAGGCGCAGCCGGTCTCGGCGCTCATACCGAGCCGCCGTTCCACCTCCCGTGAGATGATGGCGCCGCCAAGGGTCGAGCCTTCGATCACATACATGCTGCCGAGCACGGCTGCCGGCGAAGGCATCGGCATCAGGGACCGGCATTGCGGCAGGCTTATGATCTCATCCGGCGTCATCCCCAGGGCCTGGAGATCCTTAACGAGAAGATGCGTCTTGCGGCGGCGCTCGAAGAATACCCGGTTTCCGGCAACCGGAGCAGCCGCCTGTTCCCAGGCATGATGGAACCCGTAGAAGCGCTGGAGAACGCCTTTGTACGACTCGCGGGTCGCGATCCTGCGCTCAAGGTCGAAGGCCAGTTCGATGCGGTCGTGGGCAGGGCGTGTCTCAACCTTGAGACGTTCGAGCAATGTCATGAGACCTCATCCTGAGAACGGCCCAGCTTCCTGGCTGCGAACCGCTCCACAAGCCCTAACCCGTCGTGGATCAGGACCGCAAGCAGGGCCACAACCAAGCCGCCCTGCAGAACAAAGGCAATGTTGTTCGACTGAAGCCCGGCGATGATGACTTCCCCAAGCCCCTTGGCCGCAACGGTTGAGCCGATCGTGGCCGTACCGAGGCTGATGATGACCGACAGGCGGATACCGGCGAGGATCACTGGCAGGGCCAAAGGCAGCTCTACCTGGAAAAGGCGCTGACGCGGATTCATGCCCATGCCTCGCGCTGCCTCCAGCGTCTGAGCGGAAACCTGGGTGAGGCCGGTCAGCGTGTTCTCGAAAATCGGCAGGAGGCCGTAGAGAAAAAGCGCGATGAAGGTGGGCTTTTCACCGAACCCAACGAGAGGAACCGCGATGGCGAGAACTGCGATCGGCGGAAAGGTCTGCCCGATATGCACGAGGCTGCGCGACAAGGGCAGAAACTCGGAACCGAATGGACGCGTGACGAAGACGCCGAGAGTCAGCGCGAGAACGATGCTGGCGAGCGTCGCAAGGAAGACGGTGCGAAGATGGGACAGCGTCAGCGAGAGAAGACTGCCCTGATTGTAGATTGCCGGCGCGTTGTTCGTGGTCAACGGTTCGAACACAAAAGAAAAGAGCTGCGGCCTCGTGATGAACGACACCAGCAGGACGAGAGCCGCCACGCGAAAGATCCATCGCAGGTTCATGCGAAGCGGCGCCCGTGATCCAGAATGCCCGAAACGCTCACCCGGCCCACGAGCGCACCCGACGCATCCGCGACAGGCAGTGCATCGCGGCCCGTCCACATGAGCTGCGAGAGCGCGTCGTGCAGCGTATCCGACAAGGTGATCGGCTCGCCCTCCGCGCTTCCCGGCTCAAGAGCGTCCCTAACCTTCGTGAGCGCGAGCAGGCGGAAAGGCCGCTCCGCCGTTCCCACCAATTGCTCCACGAAAGGATCCGCCGGGCGCATCAGCAATTCTGCGGGTGCTGCATGCTGCACGAGGCGAGCTTCGTCCATGACGGCGATGCGATCGCCGAGATGGAAGGCCTCGTTCATGTCATGGGTGACGAGAAGAATGGTGGTCCCGAGGCGCCGTTGAATCGCGAGCAGTTCGTCCTGCGCCTTGGCGCGGATCACCGCATCGAGCGCGCCGAACGGCTCGTCCATGAGAAGCAGCGCGGGCCGTGCGGCAAGCGCCCGCGCCACACCCACGCGCTGCTGTTCGCCGCCCGACAATTCATGCGGGAACTTGGTTGAGAATTCCACTGGGTCGAGCTGGAAGAGTTCGAGCAGTTCGGAGACTCGCGCCGCGATGCGTTTCCTGTCCCAGCCGAGAAGGCGCGGCACGGTGGCGATGTTGGCCGCGACATTGCGATGCGGAAACAATCCATAACCCTGGATCACATAGCCGATGCGATGGCGCAGCTGGTCTTCGGGAATCGAACGCGTGTCCTCGCCATCGATGAGCACGCGCCCCGAAGTCGGTTCGACGAGGCGGTTGATCATGCGCAACAGGGTCGACTTGCCCGCGCCCGAGGTGCCGACGATGGCGGTGACGGTGCCCTCCTTCACCTGGAACGAGACGTCATCGACGACGATGGTGTCGCCATAGCGTTTGGTGAGATGCTCGATTTCGATCATGCGAGCGCTCCTTTGGCGCCATCGACCGCCGCATCGAGGATGACGGAGGCGGCGAAAGACAGGGTCACCGTCGGCAAGGCGCCGAGCAGCACGAGATCGATGGCGGTCTGGCCGATGCCCTGGAACACGAAGGCGCCGAATCCCCCTCCCCCGATGAGCGCTGCGACCGTGGCAAGGCCGAGATTCTGGACGAGCACGATGCGGATGCCGGCCAGGATCACCGGCAAGGCCAGCGGCAGCTCCACCTGAAACATGCGCTGGCGCGAATTCATGCCCACGCCCCGCGCCGCATCGACCACGGCAGGCGAGACCTGATGCAAGCCCGCGACGGTGTTGGCGACAATGGGCAGCAGCGCATAGAGAAACAGCGCGATGAGGGCAGGCGCAGCACCGATGCCGCGAATGCCGAGCGCGGCGGCCAGCGGCACGCTCGCGGCAATGGCCCCGAGAGGCGCCATGAGAATGCCGAAGAGCGCGATGCTCGGGATGGTCTGCACGATGCTTAAAATCTGCAGAACAACTGTTCTCAAGGCACGAACGCGATGGCTCGCGATGCCGAGAGGAATGCCGACGAGGCAGGCTGCGATCATCGATCCGAAAGCCAGCATCAGATGCTGGCGTCCCTCGCGCCAGAAGCTTTCGGACCGTGCCGCGTATTCCTTCAGGATGGAGAGGTTGTCCCACGCGCCGGACCACAGCAGGAAGGCGACCCCGGCCGCTCCCGACAACAGCACCACGACCCGTTCCATGGGGCTTAAATGCAGGCGCGTGAGGGCATCGATGAGAAGAAGCGAGAAAGCGAGCGTCAGGAGCCAGAAGCCGAGGGATGGCGAGACCCGCGCGAAGGTATTGTCGGGCGGCGTCAGATAGCCTGCCGACATGCCGATCCCGATGCAGATCGCGCCCAACCCCAGAACGGACGCTACGAGCCTTGCGAGCGGCACGCGCACGACCACCGCGCCGATGGCGATGCCGAGGGACACAGCCATGAGCACGAGCCCCCACATCCCCGGCAGCGCCTCCATCAGCATGCGTGCCTCACCGGAGGCGATACGGGTGGCGCGATAGGTTGCGAACGGCGCGGCGAACAGGGCGACCGCGATGAGGATCGCCATGAGGCTCCCCAAAGGATCGAGGGCGGATGCGGCGCGCGGGGGCATCGGGCCAATCGCATCCGCCCGGGACAGTATCGAACTCACAACAGGCCTTGTTCTTTCTTAACCGTGCTACGAAGATCCGGCTCGCGGGACGGTCCCTGTCCTATTTCAGGAACCCTTTGGACTTCATGTAATCGGTCGCGACCGCCTTTGCCGCCTCGCCGCCGATCTGGACCCGGGCATTGAGCTTCTGGAGCGTCGTCAGGTCGAGCGAGGCGAAGATGGGCTTCAGGATCTCGGCGATCTTCGGATTGTCCTTCAACACCGTCTCGCGGATGATGGGAGCCGGCGCATAGACGGGCTGCACGCTCTTGTCATCCTCAAGCACCACGAGGCCGGAGGGCGCGATTCCGCCGTCGGTGCCGTAGACCATGGCCGCATTGGCGCCATTCGTCTGCTCCGCCGCCGCCTTGATGGTGGCCGCCGTATCGCCGCCGGAAAGCACGATGAGCTGTTCGGGCTTCATCTGAAAGCCGTAAGCCTTCTGGAAGGCCGGCAGGGCCGCCTCCGAATTCACGAATTCGGCGGAGGCCGCCAACACGACCTTGCCGCCGCCCGCGACCCATTTGCCGAAATCCGACAGGGTCTTGAGCTTGTTGGCGTCGATCACATCCTTGCGGAGCGCGATGGCCCAGGTGTTGTTGGCAGGCGACGGATCGAGCCAGACGATCTTGTTGGCGTCGTAGTCGAGCTGCTTCGCCATCTGGAAGCCCTTGGCGGCGTCCTTCCAGACCGGGTCATCCGCCTTGTTGAAGAAGAAGCCCGCATTGCCGGTATATTCGGGATAGATGTCGATCTCTCCTGCCGTGATAGCCTTGCGCACCACCGGGGTCGCACCGAGCTGGATGCGGTCCTGAGTCTTGATGCCGTTGGCGTTCAACGCCAGCAGGATCATGTTGCCCAGAACCGAGCCTTCCGTGTCGATCTTCGACGAGACCACCACATCGGCCTTGGCCGAACTCAGGGCCGCCAGGCCAAGTGCCAGGGCGGCGGCGAACGATTTCAAAACAGGCTTCATGGCAGTCCCTCAGCAAGAACACATTAGCGCGCCCTTCTTTTTAGGTCACGCCGCGCGTTTAAGCAGAGGGGCAGGCCGATAAGAGTCGCCTCAGGCCATCAAAAATCATCGCCCGGAATGGGTTTACCCACTGTCAACTCTGCGGTGACGGTGGGTGAAGAGGATCCGCTGGCGCCTCAGGCGCTCAGGGGCGACGGCGGCTCCTGAGCGATGGTGAAGCGAACCTGAGCCTGGGGCCGGTGATCCTCGGAGAGGCTGCGCCAGGTGCGCTCGGCCTCATTGCGGCTCTCGAAGGGGCCCACGACCCGCTCGGTACCCTGAACGATGGTGTCGCAATCGCAGGAGGTGTACTCGCCGCCGACAACCCAGAAACGTGATGCATTCATTGTCGATCTCCTTAGGTGCAAAGCATTGATAAGATTAGTTTTTACTCGGCTGCCTGAAGCTTGGCCGAGGTTTGGAACTGAGCGGTCTCGGTGGATTCCGCCATGGCGGTCGTGGACGACTTGCCGCCGGTGATCACCACCGACACCTGATCGAAATAGCCGGTGCCGACCTCACGCTGGTGGCGGGTGGCGGTATAGCCGTCGGCCTCCGCCCCGAATTCGCGGGCCTGCAGCTCGGAATAGGCGCCCATGCCGCGATCGCGGTAGCCGCTCGCCAGATCGAACATGCCGTAATTGAGCTGGTGGAAGCCGGCCAGCGTCACGAACTGGAACTTGTAGCCCATGGCGCCGAGCTCGCGCTGGAACTTGGCGATGGTGGCGTCATCCAGCTTCTTCTTCCAGTTGAAGGACGGCGAGCAATTATAGGCGAGCAGCTTGCCAGGATGGTGCTTATGAATGGCTTCCGCGAACTTGCGGGCATCGTCGAGATCCGGGTGCGAGGTCTCCCACCACAAAAGGTCGGCGAGCTCCGCATAGGCCAGCCCGCGCGAGATGCAGTGGTCGAGGCCGGTGCCGTCCTTCAGGCGGTAGAAGCCTTCCGGCGTGCGGCTGTCCGGCTCGATGAAGGGGCGGTCGCGCTCGTCCACGTCGGAGGTGATGAGCTTCGCCGATTCCGCATCGGTACGGGCCATGATGAGGGTCGAGGTGCCCATCACATCGGCGGCGAGCCGCGCGGCGGTCAGGTTGCGCTCATGGGCGGAGGTCGGGATCAGCACCTTGCCGCCCAGATGGCCGCATTTCTTTTCGGATGCGAGCTGATCCTCGAAATGCACGCCAGCGGCGCCGGCCTCGATATAGGCCTTCATGAGCTCGAAGGTGTTGAGCGGGCCGCCGAAACCGGCCTCGGCATCGGCGACGATGGGCAGGAACCAGTCGCGCTGCGCGCCGCCTTCGGCATGCTCGATCTGGTCGGCGCGCTGGAAGGTGCGGTTGATGCGGCGGCACAGCTCAGGGCCGGAATTGGCCGGATAGAGCGACTGGTCGGGATACATGGCGCCCGCGACATTGGAATCCGCTGCCACCTGCCAGCCGGACAGATAGATGGCTTCCAGCCCGGCGCGGGCCATCTGCATGGCCTGGTTGCCGGTCATGGCGCCGAGCGAGTGCACATAGGGGCGCTCCTGCAGGAGCTGCCATAGCTTCTGCGCGCCACGCTCGGCCAGCGTATGCGAAATCGGGAAAGAACCGCGCAGGCGCTGTACATCCTCGGCCGAATAGGGGCGGCGGATTCCGTCGAAGCGGCCCTTGGGAGCTGCTGGGATCAGATCGTCGAGGGAAGCCGGGGACTTCTGCGCGGTCATTATCTTGTCCTTAATTTACATCCATTGACAAACTGCCACTCGCGACCACAAACTTTATGCATCAGCGAGGCGTCTGAAGGATATAATCCGAGAAGAAGCCTTTGTTTCAATGGTTGATTTCTGAAGAAAAGTGGCCTTGTAAAGCCATGACAACACAAGCTTAGTAAACTTGTAAAAAGATTTACAAAATGGATGAAAGCAGAAAGCTCTTTGTCGGGCCCCGCCTCAAGCGCCTGCGGCGCGACCTGAATCTCAGCCAGGCCCGCATGGCGGAGGAGCTCGGCCTGTCGCCGAGCTATCTCAACCTGATGGAACGCAACCAGCGCCCGATCACGGCGCAGGTGCTGATCCGCCTCGCCCACGCCTATTCCCTGGACCCGCGCGAATTCGCCAATGACGACAACGAGCGCACGGTGTCGGAGCTGGAGGAGATCTTCGCCGACCCGCTGTTCCGCTCTTCCCCCGTCTCCCGCATCGAGCTGCGCGAGACCATCGAGTCCGCGCCCTCGCTCGTCGATGCCGTAAACCGGCTCTACCGCGCCTATCAGGCCATGCGCGGCGCGCGCGAGGCCGTGACGCCGAGAATGACCGACAAGGACCGGGCGGAAGACGCGCCGCAGGTCAACCCGGTTGACCGGGTGCGCGAACTCATCCACGAGGCGAAGAACCATTTCCCCGAGCTGGACGAGGCCGCCGAAAACCTTGCCTCGGACCTCGCGCTCACCGCCCACGAGCCGTTCTTCTCGATTGCGGAACGCCTGCACGCGAAACACGGCATCCGTGTGCGCGTTATGCCTGTCGACGTGATGCCGGATTCCTTACGCCGCTACGACCACCACCGGCGCCAACTGCTCATCTCCGAGATCGTCGATCCGTCGGGCCGCACCTTCCAGGCCGCGTATCAGCTCGCCTTCGCGGAAATGCGCGATACCATCGATGCTCTGGCCGCGCGGCTCGAGCCGGTGGATGGCCCGGCGCGGCGATTGCTGCGGGTTTCCTTCGGCAATTATTTCGCCGGCGCGCTGATGATGCCCTACGGCAAATTCCACGCTGCCGCCGAGGCGCTCGGCTATGACGTGGAAGTGCTCGGCGCGCGCTTCGGAGCGAGCTTCGAGCAGGTCGCCCATCGCCTAACGACGCTCGCACGGCCGGGGGCGCGCGGCATTCCGTTCTTCCTCGTGCGCGTGGATGCGGCGGGCAATGTCTCGAAACGCTTTTCGTCGGGACGTTTTCCGTTCTCGCAATTCGGCGGCACCTGTCCCTTGTGGAACCTGCATTCCACTTTCCGAAGCCCCGGACAGGTGATGACTCAGATCATCGAGCTGCCGGATTCATCGCGCTGGTTCTCCATGGCCCGCACGGTCAAGCGCGCGTTCAGTCCCTGGGGCGCGCCCGATCCGCAATTCGTTGTGGGCTTGGGCTGCGAGCTGAAATACGCGCACCGCCTCGTTTATGCGCGCGGACACGATCTCGCGTCGGCGGAGGCCATGCCCATCGGCATCAATTGCCGCTTGTGCGAACGCGTCGCCTGCCCGCAACGCGCGGCGCCTCCGCTCATGCATGCCCTGATCGTGGACGAGATGAAGCGCGGTGTGTCGCCTTTCGAGTTCGACGCAACTTAGCGGCTGGCGACGCGCCTGCTGCGGGCGGGCACCGGCTCGCCCAGCCAGTGATCGAGAAAGTGGCCGATCCATTGCGAGACATGCGGATCGTATTGAAAACGCCCCGCGATCTGGCGGATGCGATCCTGCGCGCCGGGCATGGCAAGGCGCTCTTCCGCGTGGACCGTCCAGCGGCACATCATGGCGTGGGTGACCTCCGGGTGGAATTGCAGGCCGAAGGCGGATTCGCCCACCTGGATCGCCTGCGTGGGAAAATCGTCGCCCGTCGCCAGAGTCTCGGCGCCCGATGGGCAATCGAAGCCTTCCCGATGCCAGTGATAGACATGGCTCGGCCAGGGCATGCCCCATCCATCGCTGAGACGCTGCCCCGCCTCCGTGGGTACAAGCGGATAATAGCCGATTTCGGCACGTCCCTCCGGGTGAGGCCAGACCTTGGCGCCCATCTGCCGGGCGAGCATCTGTGCTCCGAGGCAGAGGCCCAGGAATGGCTTGTTCTCCTTCAAGGGCACGCCGATCCAGTCGATCTCCGTCTTGATGAAATCGTCCGGATCGTTGGCGCTCATAGGCCCGCCGAAAATCACCGCGCCCGCGTGCTCGGCCAGCGTCTCCGGCAGGGGATCGCCCAATCGGGGACGGCGGATGTCGAGCCGGTGACCGCGCTCGGCGAGGAGACGCCCGACGCGGCCTGGAGTCGAGTGCTCCTGATGCAAGATGATGAGGACCGGCGCCTTCGAAGCTCGCTTAAGCACGATTGTCCTAAGTCATGAATTTGTCAGACATGGCGGAATTATCGAGGAGAAGAGGCCTATTCCGCAAGACCTGCCAATTCATGGCAGAACTGCTTGAGCAAAACCATTCCTGTCGCGCGGAATAATGGAGTGATTCGGACGGTCGATCACGAATTCCCGAGAGGATAACCTATGTTAACGGCGTCCGCTCAGGTTCGGCGCATAGTGGTCTGAAGGCGAAAAGTCGCGCAAGAAGTTCCGCATGCCTGGAAGAGATTTCGATTTATCGAATGAATTCAGATGCTTCGGGATCTAGGCAACTGTCTTTTCCCACACTAATATTATGCTCGAAACGAGAAGCGGGAAGACACAGGGGGCGCTTGGCTTTTGCACGATCGTGCAAGGATGCTAGAACCCTCTGATTCTTAATGCTTAACTTTGTAGCGTTCGGGTAATATGCCCGGTGCGGCGGATGGGAATTTCGCAACACCATGCGTGAAGAGAAAGAGAAACCGTGACTGAAAGCGTGATGAGCGACGGAGACCTGAACGGCCTGCGGATTCTTGTCGTCGAGGATGAAGCGGCAATCTCTTTGCTGCTGGAGGACATGCTCCTTGATTTCGGCTGCGAGGTCATCGGACCTGCAGCCCGGCTGTCTGCTGCCCTCGAGGCCGTCTCCCGGGAGCAGGTGGACCTTGCGATTCTCGACGTGAACGTCGCGGGCGAGCCGATCTATCCGGTGGCCGAAGCCCTGGCCCAGCGCTCGATCCCCTTCGTCTTCTCGACAGGCTACGGCAGCGCGGGAATCCGCGACACCTTCCGCGACCGCCCGGTGCTTCAGAAGCCCTTCGCCCAGCATGACCTGAAGCAGAAACTGATCCTCGCCCGGAAGAAGAGCACCACCTGAACGGTTGGCCGGCCAGAGGACTAACGCGTCGCGTATCTCCTGCTCATAAGGCCGTCATCACCGCCTTGCGCCGGTAATGACGGCTACATTTCCCATCCCGCGCCCCTCTTCCTGAGAGTCTGGCTTATAAAGGATGTCGCGCGTGTTCCCCTCCCCGAAAGGGGGAACGAAAGAACTGTCAGCGCATGAGGAGCCAGACACTCAGGATGAGCGCCAGGGTATAAGCGGGTGCCGTCTCCTCCGGGTGCAGCCTTTCCCAAGACTTTCTTAACAACCAAGAAACCACGACGCAGCCTCATATTTCCGCACTGCAACTGCCCGCGGGTGAGGGGAAATGTGTTCCAACGCACCGAACATTGTCCTGAATCAGCTTTGATCCTGTAACAATCCTGCTAAAGTGCCCTTCCCCAGGGTGAGTTTCAGTATCAATCAACCGTTCATGGCTGCACGTTCTTTTCATTTCCTCGCGGCGGCCAGCACTCTTGTGCTGTGCCTATCTTCCGCCCATGCCCAGAGCCCCCTCCCGCGCCCGACACCCGTGGCGGGGTCTATCGTGTCCGCCAAGGGCGGCGAGGAGATGCGCTTTTTCCGTGAGGAATTGTGGCGCAACGCGCAGATCCGGCAGGATGTGATCGGCGGCGACGTGCTTCGCACCAATGCCATCGGCAATCTCGCGATCCTGTTCGCCGACCAGACTCAAATTCGCGTCGGCCGCAACTCGACACTCACCGTGAACGAGGTCGCCAGCGCCAACAGCGGCAAGACCGAGCTCAATCTCCAAGCGGGCAGCATCTGGGCCCGCGCCTCCCGTGGCGGCTCGGGCGTCGATGTGAAGACGCCGGCTGCCGTCGCGGCCATTCGCGGCACGGATTGGTCGCTGACCGTCGAGGGCGGACGTACCTCGCTCGTGGTGCTCGAAGGCGTCGTGGAGCTCAGCAACCCGCAGGGCTCGGTGACGGTCCGACAGGGCGAAGGCGCGGTGGCGGCCATTGGCCGGGCGCCGTCGAAATTCATTCTCACCAATTCCAACGACCGCGAGCAGATGCTCTTCTATTTGAGCCTGCGCGATACCTTCTCCTCCCTTTCCATATCGCCTCTCACGGGTCCTGTAGCGCGCACCGAGCGCAGCCGCGTCGCGGCGACCGCGCCCGAGACCCGCAGCGCGGAGGATTGGCTGGTTCTCGCCGAGACGGCCATGAGCTATGACGGCAAGCCCGCCGCCGCCGAGGCCCTCGCCCAGGCGCGGGCAAAGCGCCTCACCGGTTCGCAGCGCGCCCGCGCCGATCTGGTGGAAGCCTCACTTCTCGGCTCGCAGCATCGATGGGCGGAAGCGGCCAGCCTCTTCGCCAGGGCGGAAAACGGGCTCGATCCGCAGCGTCGCGTGATCGCTTCCTACGGGCGCTACATCACCCAGTCGCTCGCCAATCCGAACCGGGTCTATCCGGAACCGAAAAGCAGCCTCAACGATCCCATCGCGGCCCTGGCCCATGCCTATGTGACCGCCTTCCGGCAGGACCTGAAAGCCGCCGCCGACATTCTGAGGGCCGCGGAGAAGCGGTTCCCGAACGACGCACGCATCGCCGTCATGTCGGCGCAAGTGTCCTACGCCCTCAACAGGCGTGAGGAGATGCGCGAGTCCATCGCCCGCGCCAAGGCCATCGATGCGCTCGATCCGGATGTGATCGCCGCCGACAGCAACATTCGCGGCGACATCGATGGTGAGATGAATGCGGCGGCCGAGGCCCTGCGCCAGGCGGCGCAGGTCGCGCCGGGCAACTCGAATATCTGGAACAGCCTGGGCCTCTTCGAATCCGAGATGGATCGCCCGCTTGCCGCCGAAGACGCGCTGCGCCGCGCCATTGCGGCCGATCCGGGAAGCCCCGTCGCTTACGCTAATCTCGCCATCGTGCTGCTCGAACAGAACCGTGTCGAGGAAGCGGGCGCCCTGATCGACAAGGCGCTCTCCCTCGATCCAGCCTTCAGCGTCGCCTATATCGCGCGCGGCCGTTATTTTCTGCAGAAGGGCGAGATGGAAAAGGCCGTCGAAGCCATTCTCGCGGGCTCCGCCGCCAATCCCGCCCTTTCCCAGGGCCTGCTTCTGGCGGCCATTGCGTATTACCAGAACGGCGAGGAAGAGCTTGCGGAACAGGCTCTCGACAATGCGGACCGGCTCGATCCCAACGATCCGGTGGTGTCGAGCGCCCGCACGGCGATCGCCATCGATCAGTACCAGGCCGATCAGGCGGTGCTGGCCGCCCGCGAGACCCTGCGCCGCTACCAGCAGCGCGGCGGCGATTTCGCAGGGTTAGCCGTGAACAAGGACGGCGGCTCCTATCCGGCGCAGGCCTACCGTTTTCTCAATCTCAACGAATGGTCTCGTTTCTACGGCGACCGGGTCTTCGATCCCTTCACCGCATCGAGCTATTTCGACCAAGCGGCGGTGCAGCGCCCGAACCTCGTGACCGTCAGGCCCGACATCTCCAATGTGGAGACCGGGGCCGGCGCCGATCTGACTTCCCTCAATCTCACGATCCAGGGCCTGTTCTTCGATCCGCTCGCCGTCTCGGGCCGCATCGGCCGCATCGACCTGATCCGCCGCCCATTCCTCGACGTGGAGATGGGCGGCTCGCCACTTCATGACAATGGCCGCTGGAACTGGGGCGCGGAAGTGACCGCCCAAGGCTATACGAACAAGCCTCTGCCCACATCTTTCTCGCTCACCGCGAGCCGCGCAAAAACCAACGGGCGCGATTTCATCAACCACGAGAACGTGGATAACGCCTCCCTTTTCATCGGCTCTTCGCCGACAGCGGCGGACCGCTTCCTGGTCTTCGGCGCGGGTGCCAAGCAGGAACCGGCGCTGGTACCCATCAGCACCGCAACGAATTTCCTCGAGGCTCGGGAAAATACCACCACCGTTCTCGGTGGCGTGGGCTGGAGCCACAGCTTCAGCGACAGGAACGTGCTGACGGGCGCGCTCTTTGGCCTGAGCGGCCTGGAGCGAAGCTACGTCAATGCGGCGAACGCGGATATTCCTGGCCTTGTTATCGGCAGGACGGCTTGGGACAGGACCCATACGGAAGGCGGTTCCGCCGCCCTCTCCCATATGATTGGCTTCGGCGACCTGACCCTGCATTACGGCATCGAGGCGCAAAGCGGACGCAGCGTCGCCAGCAGCACCGGCACCGGCTTCGCATATAATATCGCACAGAACAGGTATGTCTTCACAGATCTGGACGAGCGGACCAGCACAGATTTCAACACGACCCGTCTCTATGCGGATCTGTTCTGGCGTCCGACCGATTGGTTCGAGGCACAGGCCGGAATCGAGCGCAGCGATGTGAGCATCGAGGGCCTGCCGGACGACGAGGCGATCGCCCCGCGCGTCGGCGTCGCCGTCGCGCCGTTCGATGGACAGTGGCTGCGCGCCGCCTACCGCCGGGATGTTCTGCATCCCATCGCGTTCACGCTCTCGCCGATCACGACCGTGGGCCTCGTGCCCAATGCGCTGCCGCTCTCGCTCGGCGGTGAGGTCGGAACGCTGGCGCTGCGCTGGGATTCGGAATGGTCGCCTTATGTGTTCACGGCTCTGGAATATCAGCGTCAGGACGCGGAGGACCTCAACCTTCCGGTTGCCTACAGCATCGACGACATCGCCATCGCGAAGGCACGCATCGAGCGCTTCGCGGCCTCCGCAAACCTCTGGCTCACCCATGGCTTCGGCGTGTTCGGCACGGTGGGCAGGATCTCGTCTGAGGTGCGCTCGGGCGAAGCGCGCGGCGCGGATGTGCCGTTCATCGCCGGCAACTTCGCGCGGGCCGGCGTCACCTTCGTTCATCCGAGCCGCCTCAAGGTCACCGTCGCCACGAATTTCGTCGGCGACATCAAGGGCAATCTCGCAGGCCGCGAACTCGACGACTACTGGACGACGGATGCGGCGCTGACCTGGGAAACCTCCGACCGCAGGCTGGCCTTCGGCCTGAGCGTCCTCAACATGTTCGACGAGGATTTCGAACTGGCTCCGGACACGCGCGGACCGGGACGCACCTTCGAGGCGAGCATAAAGGCCCGGTTCTAGGGTGGAGTCCCGTCAGGCCGCGGAACCTGCATCGACGTCCCGCAACGGCGAGCCGCTGTGGCGGCATTTCGCCATGGCGGGACTGATCGCGGCGTTGCTGATGCCGCTTACCTTCTTCAAACCCTTCAACCTGATTGAAGCGAAGCTCTTCGACATCCTTTCCGTCATCGCACCGCCGCGCCCGTCGCAGTTCGGCGCGGAGGTCGTCGCCATCGACGAGCCCTCCTTCTCCGAGATCGGACAGCGCTGGCCCTGGTCGCGGGAGATGCATGCGCAGCTCATCGAGAGCCTGCGAAAAGCCGGCGCGAAGGTGATCGCTTTCGACATCATCTTTTCCGAGCCGTCGAGCAACAACGCCGACAAGCGCTTCGCGGAATCGCTCGGGCCCGACATCGTGCTGGCCTCCGACGATGTGACGACGCAGCTCGACCAGGGCATCCAGATCACCCGCGTCAACCCCATCGACCCGTTCCTCGATGCGGGCGCGGTGCCGGGCGTGGCGTCTGTCGATCCCGACGGCGACATTTATCTGCGGCGCATGCCGTCTCAACCCGACAGTTTCGCATCAGAAATCCTGCGCCTTGCGGGCACACCGGTTCAACCGCCGCCAGAAGGCGCGCTGATCCAGCATTTCGGTCCGTCGCGGACCTATCCTACCGTCTCCTATTACCAAGCCCTTGACCCGCAGGAATTTCTCCAGCCCGACCGCTTCAAGGACAAGATCGTCTTGGTCGGCTTGAGCCTGAAGGCTGCCACCTCCGCCAATGCGGGCGCGCCCGATACTTTTCCCACCGCCTATACGCTCACTACGGGCAACCTGACGGCAGGCGTGGAAGTGCAGGCCACCATTCTCGACAATCTGAAGAACCGCCTTTACGTGACACCTGTGCCGCGCATCGCGGTCGTGTTCCTGATCGCCGCCGCAGCGTTTCTCGCCGCCGCCCTGTCGACGCGGCGCGTGTCGTGGAAAACTGGCCTCGCGGCGGTTTTCATCGTGGCATTCTTCTTCATCGAGGCCTGGCTGCTCTTGCGCATCGAGCGTGTCTGGGCGCCGCCTGCCCTGCCGATCGCGGCGGCGCTCGCCGTGTTCGGCACGAGGTTCGGGCTGGATTACGCCCGCGAGCGGCATCTGCGCCATGCGGTGTCGGAGGCCTTCTCGCGCTATCTCTCGCCCGACCTCGTGGCGCAGCTCGCGCGCGATCCGAGCGCGCTGAAACTCGGCGGCGAGCGGCGCAACCTCTCGATCCTCTTCTGCGACGTGCGCGGCTTCACCACGCTCTCGGAAAAGCTGAAAGACGAGCCGGAGCGTCTGACGAGCCTCATCAACCGCCTGCTCGATCCGCTCTCGGAGGCTGTGCTCAGGGAAGGCGGCACTATCGACAAATATATCGGCGATTGCGTCATGGCCTTCTGGAATGCGCCGCTGCCGAGCCCCGATCATCCTGTGCGCGCCGTGCATGCTTCCATGCGCATGCTGGACGCAGTGGCCGCGCTCAATGTTGTGCTTCGCAAGGAAGAAGGCGAGAACGCGCCGTCCTTCGCCATCGGCGTCGGCATCAACACGGGCGATTGCGTGGTCGGCAATGTGGGATCCCGCTGGCGCTATGATTATTCCGTGCTCGGCGACACGGTGAATCTCGCTTCTCGTCTCGAGAGTCTGTCGAAGGAATATGGCGTCGCGCTCATCCTCGGCCCCGCCACCGCGGATGCCGTTCGCGATCATTACGCCCTGATCGAACTCGACCGCATCGCCGTTCGCGGCCGCGCCACGCAATCGGCGATCTACACCGTCGTTGCGCCACTCAAGGGCATGGATTCTTCGGTTGCCGATCTCATGCGCCTTCACCCTGAACTTCTAAAGACCATGCGCGCGGGCGACACACAGGACGCACTCGCGCTCGTCGAGCAGTGCCGGGCCCTCGCGCCGCAGCTGTCCGGCTATTACGGCAAGCTGAAAACCAAATTGACGGATACGAAGGAATAGCCGTTCCGCCATTTCCCCCAACAGCTGATTTTGCAAGCGATTTGCAAGTAAAATGAGAGGCTTGCGCTTCACTCAGCAGTCACTATAAGGGCGCTTCGCTTATTCCAGACCACCCGATATTTTGCGTGACGCCATGAGCCGGATCCAAAAACTCGCCATCGGCAGCATCCTCATCGGGGCGGTGGTCTTTGCGCTGAAATACGTCGCCTATTACCTCACGGGCAGCATCGCGCTTTATTCGGATGCGCTGGAGAGCATCATCAATGTGGTGACCGCGATCGCGGCCTTCATGGCCGTGCGCTTGAGCGCCACGCCGGCGGATGCCAACCACCCTTACGGCCACCACAAGGTGGAATATTTCTCCGCCGTTCTCGAAGGCGTTCTGATCATCGTCGCGGCGCTGATGATTCTGCGCGAGGCGTATTTCGGCTTCTTCACGCCTCGGATGATCGATGCGCCTGCATTGGGCCTCGCCATCAATGCCGTCGCGACCGTCATCAATGCCTTCTGGTCATGGATGCTGATCCGCCATGGCCGCCGCCTGCGCTCACCCGCCATCGTGGCGGATGGCCGTCACCTCCTCACCGATGTGTTCACCTCGGTCGGCGTGCTGATCGGCCTGCTCCTGGTGCCGGTCACCGGCTGGGTCTGGCTCGATTCGGTGCTCGCGGCTTTCGTCGCCGTCAACATCCTCTGGTCGGGCTGGGGCCTGATCAAGGAGAGCATCGGCGGTCTCATGGACGAAGCGCTGCCGGAATCCACCCTCTCGCGGGTTCGCGACATCATTTCCAGCAATGCGGCAGGCGCCATCGAGGCCCATGACCTGCGCACCCGCCATGCCGGCAAGATGACATTCATCGATTTCCACCTCGTGGTGCCCGGCGCCATGAGCGTCACCGACGCGCACGATATCTGCGACCGCCTGGAGCGGGCTCTCAAGGACGATATCGAGGACGCACTCATCACGATCCACGTGGAGCCGGACAACAAGGCGAAACACGCGGGCATCGTGGTTTTGTAAAGTTCGCGCCGAACTTTGGATATCCGATCATCACACATCGTTCACTGACTGACAGTCCCGAATGAGGGCACGTGGGTACACATGCCCAGCAATATCAACTCAAACTCTCGGGATACATGCGTTACTCGGTTAAGATCCTCCGACTGAAAACCAGTCAAACTGCCATGATAACTTCCGGGTGTCCCAGCTCAGCCCTAACTCTCGGGGTGATCGAAGCCCTTCAAAATGAAGCTCCAATATTGCCTCCTTGAGACACTGCCCTTCGAGGGGGATAGCGCTTCGCACTACTTGCTTGCTCGCGTGGCTGAGATCAATTCGTCCAGAGTCTTTGCCGTTAAGAATTACTTTTGCTGTCTGGACCCTATAGTCCTCGGAAGTGAACGGTGTAACCATCGCCTCGAACACAAATGTCCCGCAAATGGGCGAGCTGGGATGGATGTAGATTGAGGTCACGGGCCCTGTCGCCCACCGTGATAGACCCACGCTCTCTGACCAACCGTAGCCGAGAAAGCGAAAACCTTTTCCCCTTTCTTGAACCGAAAGTTTCTTTCCAAGAGGGGTCTTGGGCATCTTGAACTCGGGCCCCAAGGCTATAAAGGCGGCGTTGTTTGTCTTGTCTTGGAGACCACAGACAAAGGCGAAGCGCCCCTCACGACACGTGAGTCCATCCTTAGCTTTCCCTTGCAGCGCCTGTAGAGGCACGGAATCTTTTAAAGCTATGACCAATGAGTTTGGTGACACAGCCTCTGCAAAGAGATTGTCGATAATTCGTATCCGTGCGCCAGGACAATCCGTTTGCGCTCGATTCGTGTAAGCCCCGTTAGAAGGAATACCAGCGCGAGCGGCAACCAACTGAAGCTGCAAGATTTTATCTCGCTGGTGTGGGAGGGTGCAATGGTACGTGGGATAGATAGTGAACCCATCATAGGCCCTAGCGGCTTCGGTCCACATCTCAATATCGATAGCGTCTCGCGGAATAGCTGCGTTGGCGACTCTTCTCATCAACGGCGCGATGTCAAACGCCTGTATCCCTACAGCTACCAAGATCAGGCACATTGCATGCCGCTGCCGCAGTCCTCTGACAAGTACAGCTATTGTACCGATGACAATTATATATCCAACCGGCCAGAAGAATCGCCCGCTCGATCGGAATACGCGGGTGAACTCTTTCAGAATGTCGTTTTTTTCATACCTCAAGTTCACCATAAACCAGTTGCCCAAATAGACCTTGCTGGATACGGCATAAAGGATCAGTCCCAAAAGAGCTGCGACAAGAACCCGATTTTTTAGGATGATTGCGCGGATCGCAGAGAGCCGAAAAGCCAGCGCTCCTGCTACGAGGATCAAGCTTCCAGCGCCTAAGTAGTTAAATCCTTCATACTGCCCCCGGTCTTGTCCAAGATGTAAGACTGAAATCCGGGAAATGAGCTCATTTGGGGTGTTATCGGCGAAAGAAGGTTCATGGAATAATAGCCGAACCCTCCCGCTGACGGGAGACTTCCTCCTTGGCCGATAATGCCAAGAGCCAATGCTAGCGCGCTTACAACAGTCGCCATTGACGCGATCACGCCGGCTGCCTCGTGCCAGCGGATTCGACTGCGGGCTGCGGCTTCAAATATGCCGGCGATGAAAATTGTCGCGGACATCGCCAACAGATATGGATTCACCAAGACGAAGGAGCCGACTGCGGCAGCGCCAAGGTACATCTCGCTTTTATCTGCAATGGAAACACTGCGAAGATAGAAAAGGATGGTCGCGAGTATGAGGAAATGAGCCACCAGTCCGATATGGGCAATCCGTCCAATGAAAGCGGGCGTGAGCAGGATCAACGCCGCAGCTGCGAGAGCAACGATGGGGCTCAGCCCGATCTGGCGAAATATCAGCCAAGCGATGAACGATTGCAGGCCATAGGACAGGAGAATCCAACTGCCCATATGAACAGGCAGTATGCCTGTGAGTTGGAAGATGATCTTCCCAATGAGTGCGCCTATAGGGATAGGGTCCGTGAAGACAATGTTTACGCCTTCCGGCGGGTTGAAGAGCCGAGTCAGGGTGATCGGCCAGTTCCATTGATCCTGGGCAAGATATAGTGATCCGATCACGCCAGTGGCGTTGTCGCCGGTTACCCCGCCCCACCATGCCCATCGATTAAGTAGCATATCGGCTGGAAAAAGAAGGAATGAGAATGAGAGTCCCATTGCTATTGCAAGGGCTCCATATGTCCACCGAAGACTAGTATCGAACTTGCGAGAGTCTGGGTTGATTTGCGTCTGCGAAACCATAGGCTCATGCCTCAAAGGCAAGACATTTTTACGAAGACTGGTGTCCCTATTGCTCCCTCACATTAAGGCCTGGAACATTGGACCTTACGTGTGTGCGGATCCGGAGACATCTTCAGAGTTACAATATAACTGATAATCGAACAGGCTGCAGATGTCATCTATGGCCCACCAGAGAGAGTCGACCGTTCGAGCTTCGAGAAAGCTTTCTCGATTAGATTGAGGTCAGGATCGGAGGTGACAGGGAACAGGCACCGCAAGCGTGAGCTGCCTTTTTGCCCTCTCGCTCTTATTTACCGCTAGGCTGTTGAGGATAAACATATCGCCTTGACCAACGTGAGCGCCAGTCGTTTCACGGCTTAAGTCTCGCGGCCTCCGCAAGGGATGCTGACACATTGTCGTGCATACGGTCAGGGATGATGCACTACTGCGCGTGAAGGGCTGAAAAACAAAAAGCCGCCCGAAGGCGGCTTGTTTGGAAATGGAGCGGGCGAAGGGATTCGAACCCTCGACCCCAACCTTGGCAAGGTTGTGCTCTACCCCTGAGCTACACCCGCACGCTCCGTAGTCTCTTTCCCAACAGGATGGATGGTGGAGCCAGGCGGGATCGAACCGCCGACCTCTTGCATGCCATGCAAGCGCTCTCCCAGCTGAGCTATGGCCCCATTCCATGCCTTCCCAACTCAACGGCAAAGGAGCCCGAAGGCCGCTGCGCCACGAAGATGGGAGATGGTGCCGCAAGAGGGATTCGAACCCCCGACCCCCTCATTACGAATGAGGTGCTCTACCAGCTGAGCTATTGCGGCGTTCCGATCATGCGATCGAAGAGGGCGACCTCATACCCTCTCACCTCACGCTTGGCAAGGCGCCGGATGCGGGAAATCGGCCTACCAGATGGAAAAAGCGCTGCGCCTCGCCGGCGGCGTCTCGTCCTCGGGCCGGGGCACGTCCGGCGGGGTGACGGGGAAGATCACCGGTTCGGGCCGGGGCAGCGGGACCTCGTCCTTCGGAGTCTCGTGAGCAGGCGTCTCCGCAGCCTTTACGGGCTCGGGCTCAAGCGGGACCGGTTCCGGCACGGGGCTCGCGACGACAGGTGCGGGTTCTTCCGGTTCGGAGATCTGCAGCGCCCTCGGTTCGTCGTCCAAGTCGCCGGTCACGTCGTCGCTTATGGCGAGTTCGGGTGCCACCAGCACGTCGGGCGGGGCCTCCCACACGAAGGCGTCGAGGCGGCCCGTGACGGGCGAGATCGGCGCCCATTGATCCGAGACGACGCCATCGGCGATCCAGGCCGGATCGCGCGGCGCACGGGTGGCACGGGCAAGCCATTCCCGGCCCTTGCCGGTTGCCCCATGCTCGGCCTGTTCGAGATCCGACATGATGAGGCAGACCCGCATGGTCGGGCGATCCGCCAGAAGCGGATCGAGAGCATCGCGGGCGCGTTCGAACTCACGAGCTTCGAGGGCCGAGCGGGCGACCGCAAGGCGGCCTTCCGGCGCTCCCCCTGAGAGCTTGAACAGGGTCTCGGCGCGCTTCAGGCGGTCGAGGCCCGAATCACCGGGACGCAGATTGAGATAGACCTCCGCGAGATCGGGATGCGGCACGCTGCGCCAGGCGGCTTCCACCACCTTGGCGGCTTTGCGCAGGTCGCCCTTTCGTGAGAGCAGACGTCCGGCAAGGGCGGCGGCGGGCTCCAGATCGGGCGCGAGCTTCACCGCATCCATGGCACTTCTGAGTGCGCCATCGGGATCGCGCTCCACGCGATCGAGGGAATCCGCCGTCAGCAGCACGGCGCGGTGGCGCTTGGCGGTGCGCTTGTCGAGAAGGCCGAGCGAGGTGCGCCGCTCGATGCCCTCGAGGGCGCCGCGCCAGTCGCGTTCGGCGCAGCGCGCTTCCAGCACCGCATCGCTTGCCCAGGCGGCGGCAGGCGCGAGGCGTACGGCCTCGCTGGCAAATTCGCGCGCGGCACCGGCATCGCCCCGGCGGCGGGCTTCCACGAAGAGGCCGCGCAGGCCGAGCACCCGCGTCTCGTCCTCATCCATCATCTGCGTGAAGGCGGCCTCCGCGGCGGCGCGGTTGCCGGAAATCTGAGCCGCCTGCGCTTTCAGGAGAAGCGTCAGGGGCTCCTTGCCCAGAAGCCGCTCGGCCTCGTTGGCGTAGCGGCGGGCCGCGATGGTATCGCCCGCGCCAACGGCCACCATGCCCCGAGACACGGCCTGATAACCGCGCGAGCGGCGGCGGGCGCGCGACGCGAAGGTCAGGCGGGATGGCAGGTACAGAATGGCGCTCACCGCCGACCAGAGGACCGCCAGCGCGAGGGCCAGGCCCACCAGGGCAATCACGCCCACGGCCATGGAGGTCTGCACCTCATAGCCCGCGAAAGTGATCAGAACCGTGCCCGGCCGATCCGCGAGCCACACGGCGCCGAAAGCCGCGACGCAGAGAAGACCGATGAATACGAGAGCGCGCCACATTCTGGGCTGATCCTTACTTTTACTGCGTCGAACGGTTGAGGGCGGCGAGAGATTCGGCGGAGAGTTCACGGGAGGCCTGCTGGGCTCCCGCGAGAGCCGTCACCTGCTTCCCCCACTCCTCGGACATGCGCCGCGCCGGCTCGGGCAGGGAATTCCATGCCGCCGCAGCGCCCCCCATGTCGCCCTGCGCCAGCGCCTGCCGGATGCGGGCGAGCGTTGCGGGAACGCCGGTGGCGCCCGGTTCGTTCACGGGCCGCACGGTAACCACCTTGTCCATCATGCGCAGCAGACGGTCCGACCATTCGCCGGAAGCCGAGCGCTCATCGCGCAGGATGGCGGCCTCCAGAGGCTCGTAGCGGTTCAGCAGATCGGTTGCGGTCGGCGCACCGTTTTGCGCGAAGGGCTCCAGCGCTGCGAGGCGCTCCGCACTGGCGCCGTTCTTCTTCAGCGCATCGAGAAGATCCGCATAAGGCGTGCCCCTGCGGAGCGCATCGCCGAGACGCTCTGAGAGAACGACGCGGACACTGCTCTGGCTCGCATTCTCCACGCCCTTGCTGTTCTCGGTAACCTGCTGGGACAACGCGGCAAGACGCTGATCCTGCTCACCCACACGCTGGTCGAGAGACTGGACATTACCTTGCACAGAACTGACCGCGCCGGCCGCGCTCTGTGCTTCGGTCCGCAATTGGTTTTCGAGAGCGGCCAGACGATCCGACAGATCGGTCACCGCCGCTTCGTTCTGCGGCGCGGGCGCGGCCTGAGGCCGGTTAAGCGCTTCCTCCGCCCGCGAGGCAGCGCCCTCGGCGGTTCCCTGAATTTGCTGGATGCGCTGGTCGATAGGCCCCCTCGCCGATTCGAGCGCTTGAAGGCGGCCCTCGATGGGCTGGAGATTGACCGGCTGGCCGTTGCCGCCGCCCTGGCCCAAGGCGCTCACGCGCTGCTCCAGCTGAGCGAGGCGCGGGTCGTCCTGAACTGTCGTGGGCTGCTGCCAGACCTGGAGGCCATAGACGAGGCCAGCGCCGATGAGGCCGCCGAGCACGCCAGAGCCGATCAGGGCCGCCGCGGAGTTGCGTCGTTCAGGGACGGGAGCCTGAGGCGGAAGGGTCTCGAAACGATCGTCGCGGGAAGCGGTTTCGGATTCCGCACCTTCGGGTGGAATCGAATCAGTTCCCGCACCCGAATCGAGGCTCACCTCTGACGAGGCCACCGCATCCTCGGGCGCGGCGCTCGTTGCCGTGTCGGGCTCGGTAATGATCGTCTCCTCGGGCCGCACGTTCTGCCAAGGATTGTCCTGCAAATTGTCCTGCGCGTCGTCCTTCGTCACATCGGCCTCTTTGGCGCCGTTATCGAGAACGGTCGCCTTCAGGTCGATGGTGGCGGGCTCCCGCGTGTGCTTCTTGCGGGAGGATTTCGGGGCTTTCGGATCGGATGAATCGGTCACTGTTCACTCTTCGTGAGGCAATCTTGACGGGTCAGAGTGGGATGCAATTGAGGCAAGCTTGAGCGCGGGGTTTCGTTCCCTGACGAAAACCGGAATCGGAAAGAGCAAGGGTGCATCGGACCACGATCCTTTCCAGGGGGCAAAGATCCCTATCCCCGCCATCGTAAACGAAGCGGTGACAGGGGTCACGGGAGGCCCTGGAGCAATCCGAGAAGCGCATCCTCGGACGGCTCCCGGGCCACGAGAAGCGGAGCCCGCACCCCGTCGAAGGCGGCCGCCACATCCGCGGACAGGCAGAGATGGGTACAGGCCGTGAGCGCCGATGCCAGGCCCGCCTCTTCAGCCAGCCGGATCAGCAGATCCGCGCTCCTTCTGGAATAATGGAGCGCCGCCCCGATATTGCCAGACCGCAAGGCTTCGACAGCCTCATCCGGAAGCCGGTCCACGACCCTCGCCTCATAAACCTCCCAGGAAAGAACCCGGTAGCCCGCAGCCGTCAGGGATGTGGCCGGTTCCTCCTTATGATGACGCCCGGTGACATGCAGGAGAGTTTGCTTAGGTTCCAGTCTTTCCCGAATCAGACGCGAGAGGGACACCGCGTCGCCCTCCCCCACGACGATGGACGTGAAGCCGGCTCCGCGCACGACCTCAGCCGTGCGCTCGCCTACCACGAAGACGAGGCGGCTCTTGTCCATGGATGCCAGCGCGTCCACCGAATGGCCGCTGGTGACGATGAGGGCATCATGCGTATCGGAGGGCGCGGGATCGCCGGTCGGCACGATCCGCGTTACCGGGGCGATGAGCGCCTCGTGACCGAGAGCGGCGAGCCTTACCGCCGTCCGCTCGGCATCCTCGGGAGAGCGTGTGACGAGAATGCGCATCAGGTTTTGAGGAAACCGGCGGGCATGCGGGTGCGAAGCTCGGTTCCGGCCTCACGCCCGAGCATCACGGCATCCTCGGACGAACCGCGCCGCACGGCCTCCAGGCTCTCGGAGCCATCGGGACGCAGCACGAGACCGCGAATTTCCAACTCGCCGCCGATGAGGCGCGCATGGCCCGCGATGGGCGTGCGGCAGGAGCCGTCGAGAATGGTGAGGAATGCCCGCTCGGCGGCAAGGGCATGGCCCGTCGCGGCATCGAGGATCAGGGCAAGCGCCGCCTTCACCCGCTCGTCCTCGGCGCGGATCGCAACGGCGATAGCGCCCTGGCCGACGGCAGGGAGGAAATCATCCGTATCGAGCACCGTCGTCACATGATCGGTCAGGCCGAGCCGACGCAGGCCCGCCATGGCGAGCAGCGTCGCATCCACCTCGCCCCGTTCGAGCTTGCCGAGGCGCGTCTGCACGTTGCCGCGCAACAAGGTCACCTGAAGATCGGGCCGCAGGCGGCGGATCTGTGCCTGACGGCGCAGCGACGCGGAGCCCACCACCGCGCCGGGCGGCAGATCAGCAATGCTCTTGTAGCGTTGGCTGATGAAAGCGTCGCGCACATCCTCGCGCGGCAGGAAGCCCGCGATCACGATACCTTCCGGCAGGGTCGTCGGCAGGTCCTTGGCGGAATGAACGGCGAGATCGATGGCGCCTTCGAGCAGGGCGATGTCGAGTTCCTTCGTGAAGAGGCCCTTGCCGCCCGCTTCCGAGAGAGGCCGGTCCTGGATGGCGTCGCCCGTGGTCTTGATGATCGACAGGGGCAGGCTCTCCACATGCCAGCCATGGGCGGCCACCAGCCTGTCTTGCGTCTCATGGGCCTGCGCCAGCGCCAGGGGGCTGCCGCGCGTGCCGATGACCAGGGTCGATTGAGAGGCCATTCCCGTTCCGTACTCCTACTAGTCCATATCCGCGTTTGATCTTGTGCGGCGCGGCGGACTATAGGGTGATGACGGACGGGCCGAAAGCCCGAATGATTACGTAAAACAGCGGCACCTTAAACCATGCGCATCCTAGGCATCGAGACCACCTGCGACGAAACCGCGGCTGCCGTGGTGGGCGTCGGCTTCGACGGACGCGGCGAAATCCTCTCCAACGAGGTGCTGAGCCAGATTGCCGAGCACGCGGCCTATGGCGGCGTCGTGCCCGAGATCGCGGCCCGCGCCCATGTGGAGGTGCTCGATCGCCTCATCGTCCGTGCGCTCAAGAACGCGAACTGTTCCGTAAAAGATATCGACGGCATCGCCGTCGCCGCAGGGCCCGGCCTCATCGGCGGCGTGCTGGTGGGTTTGACCACGGCCAAGGCCATGGCGCTCGTGACCCGCAAGCCCCTGATGGCGGTGAACCATCTCGAAGCCCATGCGCTGACCGCGCGGCTCACCGACGGCATCGGATTCCCCTACCTTCTGCTCCTCGCCTCCGGCGGCCACACGCAGCTCGTGGCGGTGAAGGGCGTCGGCGATTACGTGCGCATCGGCACCACCATCGACGATGCCATCGGCGAGGCCTTCGACAAGGTCGCGAAGATGCTGGGCCTCGGCTATCCCGGCGGCCCGCATGTGGAGCGCGAGGCCCTGAAAGGGAACCCCGAGCGCTTCGCCCTGCCCCGGCCCATGCAGGGCCGCAAGGAACCGAATTTCTCCCTCTCCGGCCTCAAGACCGCCGTGCGCATCGAGGCGGAGAAGATCGCGCCGATCACGCAGACCGACATCGCCGATCTCTGCGCCAGCTTCCAGGCCGCCATCGTGGATGTGGTGGTGGACCGCACCCGCGTGGGCCTGCGCCATTTCCGCGACATCGCGGGCCATCCGACCGCGCTCGTGGTGGCGGGCGGTGTCGCCGCCAACCAGGGCATGCGTCAGGCGCTCCAGCGGCTCGCGGTGGAAACCGGCCTCAAGCTCGTCGCCCCGCCGACCTCGCTGTGCGGTGATAACGGCGCGATGATCGCTTGGGCGGGCCTCGAGCGCATGCGCCTCGGCCTCATCGACGACATCAATGCCCCCGCCCGCGCCCGCTGGCCGCTCGACACCAGCAGTCAGGCTGTGGGAGCGAAGGCCTGACATGATGGCCGGCAGGATGCTTCTTCGATGGCTGGGGATCTGCTTCGGCGCGGTCCTTGGCACATTGACAGGCGTCTTCTTTGGAGAAGCGCTGTTCTTCCTTTTCTTTGGGATGGGCCTCTCATCCGCCGAAGGCACGCAATACGATGTCTACGCCATCATCTTCACCTTCAACGGCGCTGTATTCGGCCTATTTCTGGGTGGTTTGGTGGGATTCATGCTGATGCGAAACCTGTTCAACTCCCATAAAAGCCAAAGCGACATCTCCTGACCATGGATACGCAAGCTCAACCCATAGGCATTGCAGGAGCCGGCGCTTGGGGAACGGCGCTTGCCAATGCGGCGGCGATTGCGGGCAACGACGTCGTGCTGTGGATGCGCTCATCTGAGCAGGCTGCGGACTTGAGCGCGTCGCGCAGCAACGAGCGTTTCCTGCCGGGCGTGAAGCTGCACGACCGCATTCGCCCGACCTCGGATGTGACCGACTTGGCCTCCTGCCGCGCCGTTCTGCTGGTGACGCCGGCCCAGACCACGCGTGGGTTGACGGCGGCTTTGTCGCTCATCCTGCCGCCGGAAACGCCTCTCGTTCTCTGCGCGAAAGGAATCGAGCGCGAGGCGAAGGTCTTCCTGTCGGATGTCGTGCAACAGGTGCGCGCCAATTCCCCGGTCGCAGTCCTGTCCGGCCCAAGTTTCGCCGACGATGTGGCGCGCGGATTGCCGACCGCCGTGACGCTCGCCTGCCGCGATGCGGCGTTGGCCGATACTTTGGCGAATGCGCTCTCCGGCCCGACGCTTCGCGTCTATCACCGCACGGATGTGCGCGGCGTCGAGATCGGCGGCGCGGCGAAGAACGTGCTGGCGATTGCCTGCGGCGCAGTCGTGGGGCGCGGCCTCGGCGAGAGCGCGAAGGCGGCCCTCATCGCGCGCGGCTTTGCCGAACTCCTGCGCTTTGCCCGCGCTTATGGCGGCGAGGCGGAAACGCTGATGGGTCTTTCGGGCCTCGGCGATCTGGTGCTCACCTGCTCCTCCGCCCATTCCCGCAACTTCGCCTTCGGGCAAAGACTCGGCCAGGGCATGAGCGTGGAAGAGGCAGCCCTCGGCAAGCTGGTGGAGGGCGCCACGACCGCCAGCGCTCTCGTGGCATTGGCGAAAGCGAAAAACATCGACATGCCGATTGCGGAAGCGGTCGAGCAGGTTCTCAGCGGCGCATGGTCTCTCGATCAGGCCGTCGATGCTCTCATGAATCGTCCCATAAAATCCGAACACTGAGTTTGAAGAAGATGGCCAAGTGGCTCTACAAGTCCGAACCCTCCGTCTGGTCCTGGGATAGCCAAGTCGAAGCAGGCGCGAAGGGCACTCATTGGAACGGCGTGCGCAACCATGTCGCCAAGCAGAATCTGATGGCGATGAAAAAGGGCGAGCAGGGTTTCTTCTACCACTCGAACGAAGGCAAGGCCGTCGTCGGCATCGTCGAGGTGATCAAGGAATACTACCCCGACCACACGGATGAATCGGGCAAGTTCGGCATGGTGGATGTAAAGGCCGTGAAGCCGTTCAAGCGTCCGGTGACCCTCGACGAGATCAAGAAGCAGCCCGGGCTTGAGAAGATGATCCTCGTCAACAATTCACGCCTGTCGGTGCAACCGGTGACGGACGAGGAATGGGCCATCGTGTGCAAGATGGGTGGGCTTTGATACGCATTGAAAGCCAGATCCAGATGATCCCAGCATTGCCGGGATCGCCCATCTAAGACTCCTTGCTTTTACCGCGCATCAGGGACAGCCAGTATCAGCTGTCCCTGATGCGTTGATAATGCCGACTAGATAATCAAGAAATCTGCAGCGGAAAGAGCAGCTTTGTTCGCGATCTTGATGATCTCGACCGCTTTGAACTTCGTGTCCTTACCGTCGGCGTCGTAATAGACCACGCCGTTTTTGTAGGTGAGATAATCGTCTTTGTCCTTGGCTTTACCGAGCTTGAAGAACTTCTTGTTCAGACTGGCCGGAGCGTACTCAGACCCCTTTGCGTCGAGCTTCTTGAAGATCTTGTTGTCAAGCCAGATCTTGTCTTCCCCGGGCTTGAAGTCAGTGATGGTGTCGTAGTTTACTTTCTTGTTGAGATTTTCCTTGTTAGTGCCCTTGCCTAGTATCGTATTGAATACGAACACGTCTGTGCCTGCACCGCCCGTCAGAATGTCGTTGCCGGACAGACCATTGAGCTTGTCCTTGCCAGAGGTCCCAGCCAAAATATCTTTGCCCTTGCCACCAATGACGTCGTTGAATGGCTGTTCTCCACCTCCTATAGGTGGATTGTCCAGTGGGACGCTAGGGTTACGACTTGGGCCATCGACCCCTTTCATCACTATATTCGCTGTAACCTTTAGTCCGCCTCTATCAATGAAATCTATTTTAACAGCTTTATCGTTTCGAGTGTTTGCAGACCTTACATATTCAAGGTGGTGAAGGACATAATGAACAATTTCACCACTTGTGTTTTCATTGAAATAGAAGCTTGCATATTGTCCAATATATGCTCCTTCTTTGGAATACGAACCGATTTTTACGCCATCGAAAATCAAATCGAAACCATAATACTCACTCTTTGAAAAACTTAATCTATCGTCAGTTTTGACTCTGACATAATCTAACCAATCGTCGACATATACGTCGATGCGAGCAATAGTACCCATATCATCAGATATGATTGCATCGCCGCCAGCATCCAAAGATACGATTTGCCCAGGGAGAACAACTTGCTTCTCCCCATCTAGATTATTGATAGTGGGAGCATTATTTTTCGTTATTGTCCCTGTATCATCTGAAACAATATCGAAACCCTGATTATGAATCTTACTTCTATCTGATGCAGATAGAGTTCCATAAAATTTAAATGTATCATTAGTATTATAGTATGCGTTTATGTAATAAATTACATTAATGCTGTCAGAATGATATGTGGCTCCGTCACCAGCATGTATGCCCCAAATATCTTTAAATGTCTTTCCTCTAAGATTTACATTATTACCAATAATAGTTATTGAATTATTTGTAGTTCCTTCGAATGCTGATATGCCATCGAACTGAGAGCTAGACATTCTAATATCGAACGGCGCATCAGTAGCTATTTTTATGTAGCCGCTGAAAGTTGCCTTAGTAAGATCAAATATCTCATATCGGGTGCCGCTAAGATAAAGCGTATCACTCCCACCCCCTACGAATTCACCTCCATTGAGCTGATCAACTGTGACTACTCTGGTTGCCATAATTATTACCTTATAAAGTGTAGAACCACCACTTCTCGCAACCACTAATAAAATCAATGAATCGATATATCAATATAATCTTGTTGGGTGACACTTCACTCTCCAAAGTAGCAACGACCAAAGTGCGAGCCCTACCCCGCTTGCTCAAGCCCTCTCTCTTTTCATAAACCTAGATCTAAATATCCGCGTACAATGAGCCCGGGAGAAGCGGTCATGGAAGAGAAGATCTACGACGTGCCGTCGGAATGGACCCATCGCGCCTATCTGGACGATGCCGGCTATCGCGCGAAGTACGCGGCCTCTGTGAAGGATCCGGAAGCTTTCTGGGCCGAGGAAGCCAAGCGAATTCATTGGTTCAACGCGCCGACCCGGGTCAAGAACACCAATTTCGGCCCCGGCGACGTGTCGATCCGCTGGTTCGAGGACGGCACCACCAATGCCGCCTATAACTGCATCGACCGGCATCTCCACACCCGCGGCGACCAGGTGGCGATCATCTGGGAGGGAGACGACCCGTCCGAATCCAAGAAGATCACCTATCGCGAGCTTCACGCCGAAGTCTGCCGCATGGCCAACATCATGCGTAATCGCGGCGTCGAGAAGGGCGACCGCGTCACGATCTACATGCCGATGATCCCGGAGGCGGCCTATGCGATGCTGGCCTGCGCGCGGTTAGGGGCCATCCATTCCGTGGTCTTCGGCGGCTTCTCGCCGGATTCGCTAGCAAGCCGCATTCAGGACGCCAAATCCGCCTTCATCATCACGGCCGATGAAGGCCTGCGCGGCGGGCGCAAGGTTCCGCTGAAGGTCAATGTGGACGCGGCGCTCGAGCGCGTCGGCCCCGGTGTGGTCGATCACGTGCTCGTGGTGCGCCGCACGGGCGGCGCCGTCGACATGCTGCCGGGCCGCGACGTCTATTACGACGAGGCGGCTGCGATGGTCTCAGACGATTGCCCCTATGAGGAGATGAACGCGGAAGATCCGCTGTTCATCCTCTACACGTCGGGCTCGACGGGGACGCCAAAGGGCGTGCTGCACACCACCGGCGGCTATCTCGTCTATGCGGCGATGACGCATGAATACGTGTTCGACTACCACGACGGCGACATCTACTGGTGCACCGCCGATGTGGGCTGGGTCACCGGCCATTCCTACATTCTCTACGGACCGCTCAGCAATGGCGCGACCACGCTCATGTTCGAAGGCGTGCCCACCTATCCGTCGATCTCCCGCTTCTGGGAGGTGATCGACAAGCACAACGTGAACATCTTCTACACCGCGCCGACCGCGATCCGCTCGCTCATGCAGGCGGGCGAGGAGCCGGTGAAGAAGACCTCGCGCAAGTCCCTGCGCCTGCTGGGCTCGGTCGGCGAGCCAATCAACCCTGAAGCCTGGGAATGGTACTATCGCGTCGTCGGCGACAACCGCTGCCCCATCGTGGACACCTGGTGGCAGACGGAAACCGGCGGCATTCTCATCACGCCGCTTCCCGGCGCGACGAAGCTCAAGCCCGGCTCGGCCACGCGGCCCTTCTTCGGCGTGAAGCCTGAGATCGTGGATGCGGACGGCAAGGTTCTGGACGGTGCTGCGGAAGGCAATCTCGTGATCGCCGATTCATGGCCGGGCCAGATGCGCACGGTCTATGGCGACCATGAGCGCTTCGTGCAGACCTATTTCTCCACCTATCCCGGCAAGTACTTCACCGGCGACGGCTGCAGGCGGGATGCTGACGGCTATTACTGGATCACCGGCCGCGTGGACGACGTGATCAACGTCTCCGGCCACCGCATGGGCACGGCGGAAGTGGAATCCGCGCTCGTGGCCCATCCGAAGGTGTCGGAAGCGGCTGTCGTCGGCTATCCGCACGACATCAAGGGCCAGGGCATCTACGCCTATGTGACCCTGATGGCGGGCGAGGAACCCACCGAGGACCTGCGCAAGGAGCTGGTGACCTGGGTGCGCAAGGAAATCGGCCCCATCGCCTCGCCGGACCTGATCCAGTTCGCGCCAAGCCTGCCGAAGACCCGCTCCGGAAAAATCATGCGCCGCATCCTGCGCAAGATCGCCGAGGACGAGTTCGGCTCGCTCGGCGACACCTCGACGCTTGCCGACCCCACCGTGGTCGACGACCTCATCACCAACCGCCAGAATAAGCGCACGCAGGCGGCCTGATCATTTACAAGGCGTCATCCCGGACGGCGCGAACCGATCCGGGATGACACTTTTCCTGTTTTCGGAACCTCAGCCGTTTCCTTCGCGTCTCACCCTCACGCTGTTCAGCAGGAGGGTTCAGACATGTTTGCGCGCGCTGCCACTGCCTTGGCCGCCTTCATCCTTGCCGCCTCAGGCGCTTCAGCCCGCGAGATCGTGCCGTTCGAGACGCGTGTTTCGCCGGGCACCATCGTCATCAAGACGGGTGAGCGGCAGCTTTACTATGTGCGCGGTGACGGCACGGCGACGCGCTATCGCGTGGCGGTGGGTAAGCCCGGTAAGCAATGGTTCGGCGAGGCGCAGATCGACGGCAAATATGTGCGGCCCGCCTGGGCCCCGCCGGCCGAGGTGAAGCGGGACAATCCCCGGCTGCCGAACGTGATTCCGGGCGGCGCCCCGAATAACCCGATGGGCGCGCGGGCTCTCACCCTCAACCTCGATGAATACGCCATCCACGGTACCAACCGCCCAGGCTCCATCGGCACTTATGCATCCTACGGCTGCATCCGCATGCTCAACGAGGACATTGTCGATCTTTACGATCAGGTGAGCGTCGGCACCCGCGTCGTGGTGGAGCGGTAGCGGGAGCGGCTTTGGGCGAAGTGGATCCGATTCTCAATCCAGAAAGCGCGGTGATCCAAGAATAAGCTGCTTTAGCACCGCGAAATGACTCTAACCTCTTAACCTTCGGGAGAGCTTTTGTTACATGGCGAGACATGAAATATTGTTTCTCGCCATATCGTCAGACCTGGAGGCGGCAGCCCGCCCCCGGTTTGTCGGGTCACCTGACCCTGACTGGAGGGATCGCGAGTGATGGCGCCAGCGGGACGACGCCGCCATGATGCCGCTCGTCCTCGTCATCGGCGGCATGGGAAGCTTCGGGAAAAGGCTCGTCGAAGGACTGCTCGCCACGACGGAAGCCACCGTCGTGATCGGCGGACGCGATCCGCAGCGTCACGAGAGTGAAATTCAGGCCCTGCAGCAGCGTTACGGCGCCGACAGAATTGGCGCCATCGCCATCGACCGGGATGCGGCGCTCGACATTCTTCACGTGCTCAAACCCTTCTGCGTGGTCGATGCGGCGGGGCCGTTCCAGAACGCCGAGCCTGCCCTTGCCCGAGCGGCTATGACTGTAGGCTGCCATTATGTCGATCTGGCCGACGCCCGCGATTTCGTGGCGCGCTTCGGGGCTTTCGATGCCTTGGCCCGCGAGGCCGACATCCTCGCCGTCACGGGTGCAAGCTCGACGCCGGCCCTCTCCGGCGCCGTGGTCGCGGATCTGACAGCAGGTTGGCAGGACATCACCGAGATCAACATTGCGATTTCCCCCGGCAACCGCGCGCCGCGCGGCCTCTCGGTGGTGGAAGCCATTCTCGCTTATGCGGGCCAGCCTCTTCGCGTGCTCTTCCATGGCGGCTGGACCAAGCTGCCGGGCTGGGGCGCCCTGACCCGCAGGGACATGCCGGGGCTCGGGCGGCGATGGCTCTCTTTATGCGAGACGCCCGATCTCGACCTTCTGCCCACCCGCTACCCGACCGCCGATACGGTTCTGTTCCGCGCCGGCCTCGAATTGCCGGTTCTGCATCTGGGCCTGTGGCTTCTGACCCTGCTCGTTAGGGGCGGCCTCGTCTCCTCGCTCAGGCCCTATGCCCGCCCGCTGCACAAGATTGCGTCCCGGTTCGAACGCTTCGGCACGGATCGCGGCGGTATGAGCGTAGAGGTGTCGGGCCGCGATCATGAGGGCAGGCCCGCGAAAGCCGCCTGGTCGCTGGTGGCGGAAGCGGGAGACGGGCCGAACATTCCGGTGCTGCCGGCGCTTGCGCTCATTCGCGGTCTGCTTCAGGGAAGCATCACGGCACGGGGCGCCGACCAAGCAGGCGCGGTTCTTACGCTCAGCGCCATCGAAAGCGAGTTCCCCCGCTTCAAGATCAAGGTCCGTCGCGCGGTGAGTTGGCCGGAGGCGGGGAGCCTGTTCGAGAAGGCCTTGGGGCCGGACATTGCGCGTCTTCCTCCCCTGGTCCGTCACGTGCATGGCGGGCAACCCCTGCACCTTAAGGGCCGCGCCGCCATCGAAGGCGCCCGGCATTGGGCCGGAAAGCTCATCGCAAAGCTCTTCGCCTTTCCCGGCACGACGCCGGATACGGAGGCCGACATCACCTTTGAGCGGCAGGGCAACCGGGAAATCTGGACGCGTCGTTTCGGCGGCAGGGGCTTCCGCAGCGTGCTCCGCCCCGCCTCAGCGCCCCGCCGCGTCTTCGAGCGTTTCGGCCCCTTCCGCTTCGAGCTTGAGCTGACGCCGCTTCGCACCGGCTTCGAGCTGACCATTGTTGGATGGGGCTTAGGCTCCTTCAGACTTCCCACCCGATTGGCGCCCAAGGCACCGGCACGCGCTTTCGTGGATGACAAGGGCCGCTACCGTTTCGATGTGGCGATCAGCCTGCCATGGGTTGGCCAGATCGTCCGCTATCGCGGCTGGGCGATGCCTGTCTGAGGATTGAGCGCAAAAGCGGGAGCCGCTTACGCTCTACCGATACAGATCCGCCCGCGACGGCGGCAGGCATGCGGGGCCTCGGGTGCGTTTCGAGGCGAGCGTCTGGTTCACGCCCACCGCCGCGCGCTCGAAGGCGAGCGAGCAGCCGGCGAGATAGAGAAGCCACATGCGGGTCTTGCCGGGGCCGACAAGCGCTTCGGCTTCCTTGCGGCGGGCGTTGAGGTTTTCCCACCACAGGCGCGTGGTGCGCTGGTAATGCTCACGCCACCCCTCCACGTCATGCACTTCGAAACCGTGGCGTTCGAGATTGGCGATGGACATGCCTAAGTGATCGAGCTCGCCGCCCGGGAAGATGTAGCGGGTGAGCGCCTTGTATTCGGGCTTGAGCTTGCGGAAGGCCTTGTCGCTGCGCTTGGCGCGCCGCGCGATGGTATGATGCAGGTAAAGGCCGCGCGGACGCAGCAGGCGGTGCACGGAGCGAAAATAGGTGGGATGGTTCTTGATGCCCACATGCTCGAACATGCCGATGGAGGAGATCTTGTCGAACTCGCCGTCCATCTGCGTGAAATCCTTCACGATGATCTCGACACGGTCCTGCAAGCCTAAGCGCGCCACCTTCTCGCGGGCGAGCTTCGCCTGCTCCTCGGCGAGCGTCACGCCCGTCGCCTTCACGCCGTAATGCTGCGCGGCATGGCAGACTAGAGCGCCCCAGCCGCAGCCGATATCGAGGAAGCGCTCACCCGGTTTGAGCCGCAGCTTACGGCAGATCATGTCGAGCTTGTCGACTTGCGCGCGCCCCAGATCGTCGTGCCATTCCGGCTGGAAGTAGGCGCAGGTATAGACCATCTCCGGATCGAGGAAGAGCCGGTAGAAATCGTTCGATACGTCGTAATGATAGGCGACGTTCTTCTTGTTGGTCTGCGGTTTTCCCTCCCGCGCCTTCGGGTCGTCCTGGACCTTCGTGAGAGGACGCGGCATGTTGGCGGGCGCGCGCAGAAAATGGTAGGCGACCTTCAGCGCCTTGAGCTTGCTGACCCCCTTCAGGCGCCGGCCGATCTTCTGCGGACGCTGGGCTGCGAGGTCGAAGATGGTGCCGTTCTTGAGATCGAGCAGGCCCGCCACATAGGCATTGAGCGCGGTATCGAGATTGGGCCGGCGAAGCAGGCTCGCCACCACATTCTCGTGGCGGATCACGAGGCGCATGGCATAGGAAGGCAGATCGGCGGGAACGGTGGAGCCGTCCCACAATTCGAAACCGAACTGGAGATCGAGCGCCTTGTGCGCATCCTCCAGAAGGCTCCGGAAAATCGTCAGCCTCGCCGCCCCGTTCATTACCCTGACCCAAGCCCTTGGTTTTTTGCCCCTGGTTCTTTGGCGAAGGACAGTAAGCGTGGCTTGGCCGGGACACAATCCACCTCAGGCGATACAATAACCTAAAAGTCGCTGGCGATGCCCTTCACTTCCCAGTCCTCGTAGCGCACAGGCTCCAGCCCGCCGCGGCCCTGGTGTTCCTTTTGCCTGGCGATCTCCGCCGCGCGGGCATCGATGGCGATACGGCGCTCGGCCGCCTCTTCAAGCGCCCTCTGTGCTGCGGGAGAGAGAGTTTTTCCAGGAGCAGCCCCTTCAAGGGAGGCTCCCTGGATCGGATCGGGATTCTCGTTCGTGCTCATGCGATGGCCTTAACATATTACAGCATCGGACCAAAAAGTGGATTTGCACTTTTTGGTCCGATGCTGTCTCTTTGAATCAGAGTATCGTTCATGCGCAAAACCGGGGCCACTTTTGCGCACGATACTCTGAGGCTCCCCCTGGAAGAGCGCCACCCCTTGGGGGAGAGCCAGGCCGTTCCCACATGAAGATCCAACGGATATTTTCTCGAGTACCGATGAGGTGGAGACCCCGATGAACACCGTCAAGACCGGAATGCTGCTGGCGGCCCTCATGGCTCTGTTCGGCGTTGTCGGCTACATGCTCGGCGGCGCGACCGGCATGATGATCGCGCTCGGCCTCGGCCTTGCGACCAACCTCTACGCCTATTGGAACTCCGACCGGCTGGCGCTTGCAGCCCATCACGCCATCGAGGTGGACGAGAGGAGCGCGCCCGATCTGGTCCATATGGTGGGCGACCTGGCGCGGAACGCCAATCTCCCGATGCCGCGCGTCTATATCATCGAGAATCCGCAGCCCAATGCCTTCGCCACCGGGCGCAACCCTGAGAACTCGGCTGTTGCGGCCACGACGGGCCTGCTCAACATGCTCACCCCTGGCGAGGTGGCGGGGGTGATGGCGCATGAGCTCGCGCATATCAAGAACCGCGACACGCTCATCATGACGGTGAGCGCCACGGTCGCGGGCGCCATCGCCACCTTGGCCCAGTTCGGCTTCCTGTTCGGCGGACGCGGCAATGATCGGCCGAACCCCATCGTCATGATCGCCACCGCCCTCATTGCGCCGCTCGCCGCCATGATCATCCAGATGGCGATCAGCCGCTCGCGGGAATACGACGCCGACAAGATGGGCGCCGAGATCTGCGGCCAGCCGCTCTCATTGGCCTCGGCGCTTGCGAAGATCGCCGGCGGGGTCGCCCATGTGCCCAACATGGATGCGGAGCGTCACCCGGCCACTGCGCCGCTTTTCATCATCAATCCGCTCTCCGGCCAGGGGATGGACAATTTGTTCTCCACGCACCCGGCGACCGAAAACCGGATTGCGGCCTTGAGCGCTTTGGCGCAAGAGATGGGGGCAACGACGCGGGCGACACCGCAACCAGGCTTTGTCGCCCAGTCTTCATCAAGTCCGTGGGGCCAGCCGCCCCGTCGTGGACCCTGGGGTTAAATATTTTGAGCCAAACTGAAGACCAAGCGGGCCTGGGAGCCCGCCGCCTCGCCTGGATGGCGGTATCGGAGGCCACGAAGCGGCGCGTCCCGCTCGACGACGTGCTGGAGGAGCTGGCGCCTGCCGAGAACCTCTCCGCCCGTGACGAGGCCCTGGCCCGGGCCATCGCCATCGTCACCTTCCGCCGCCTCGGCACGCTGGGGCGCGCCCTCAACGAGCGGCTCAACCGGCAGCCGAAGGACGAGCGCCTGCTGCATCTTCTCTCCACCGGCGCCGCGCAGATCCTCTTCCTCGACGTGCCGGACCATGCCGCCGTCGACAGCACGGTGCAACTGGCGCAGAACGACGCGAAGCTCGGCCACGCGGGCGGCTTCATCAACGCGGTGCTGCGGCGCGTGGCCCGCGAGCGCGACATGATCCTGGCGGGGCAGGATTCCGAGCAGGATTCCTGGCTCGATACGCCCACTTGGCTCGAAGAGCGCTGGGTGGCGCAATATGGCGAAGACCTCGCCAGGAAGATTGCCGAATCGCACCGCTCTATGGCCTCGGTCGATCTCACCGTGAAAAGCGATGCGCCGAGCTGGGCCGAGCGCCTGGGCGGCGTTCTCCTGTCCAACGGCAGCATCCGCCTCGTCGAGCGCACCGCGATCCGCGATCTGCCGGGCTTCGAGGAAGGCGCATGGTGGGTGCAGGATGCCGCGGCCTCCCTGCCCGCGCGCCTGCTCAATCCGAAAGCAGGCGAGCGCATCGCCGATCTCTGCGCGGCACCGGGCGGCAAGACGGCGCAGCTCGCCGCCGCCGGGGCCAACGTGCTCGCGGTCGACCGTTCGCCCAAGCGCCTGAAGCGGCTGGAGGAAAACCTCGCTCGCCTGCAGCTGACGGTCGAGACCCGCGCCATCGATGCGGAAAAGCTCGATGCCGAACCCTTCGACGCCATCCTGCTCGATGCGCCGTGCTCCGCCACCGGCACCATCCGCCGTCACCCCGATGTGGCCTGGACCAAGAGCGAGGAGGATATCCGCAAGCTCGCAGGGCTTCAGACACGCCTGCTCGACAAGGCGGCAGGGCTGCTCAAGCCCGGCGGCCGCATGGTCTATTGCACATGCTCCCTGGAGGCCGACGAGGGCGAGCGGCAGGCAGAGGCGTTCCTTGCCCGTCATCCCGAATTCGCCCGCCAGCCCATCGGCGCCGACGAGATCGGTGGATTCTCCGAATGCATCACGCCGGCCGGCGACGTGCGCACCCTGCCCTGCCACCTCGTTTCACCCGAGCATGAGCGCAGCGGATTGGACGGGTTCTTCATCGCGCGGTTCGTGAAGGCTGGGTGATCCCCAAACGCCGTCATCCCGGATGGCGCGTAGCGCAGATCCGGGATCGTTGGCAGGATGTGGCACGGTCTTGCCTCTGCCTCGCGAGGAGGGATTGAGGGTGGGGGTCGCAAAGTCAAAGCGCTTCGCGCCATCCAGACAGCACAACAGTCCTACAATGTCATGGTCGGGCTTGTGCCGGCCATCCCGATCCGAAAAGCGCGGCGTTTCAAGACATCGGGATCCCCGGCACAGGGCCGGTGATGACGCGGGAGCGGACTGGTTCTAGCGCTCACCCAGTCGTACCACCCCCACCCTGGCCCTCCCCGCAAGGGGGAGGGAACATAGGCACTGCTTCCCCACCAACCCCGCACAATCAACACCCTCCCCTGTTGAAATCGGCCAAAACAACCTGCGCTTACGCGTTGTTAACCAGTCAGCAGGAACTCGCTCTTTATGCTGGTGCGGATTCAACTGTTTTGAGAGGAGCGCCGCGCGTGGATTTCGGGCCGGATCGCTGGCGTCTATATCGGCTTGCCTTTCGTGAGGCAGGCCGCGCCATGCGTGGTGGAACGGTCTGGAGCCTGTCGAAGGTATTTCGCGGCACGCCGATGCCGACGCGATTGCTCTTCGCGCCGCAGGATCTGCGCACCGCCGATCCGACCATCGCCACCGACATCTATTCCGGCTTCTTCGCCTTCGCGGGACGCGCCATCACCACGAGCGGCCGCTCCCCCTTCACCTTCACGCCGCCGAGCCGCGCCTGGGGCGAAGCGCTTTACGGTTTCGGATGGCTGCGCCACCTGCGCGCCGCCGGCACCGCCCTGGCGCAGGCCAATGCGCGCTCGCTTGTCGACGAGTTCGTCACCTCGCGCCTCGGCGACAAGCGGATGGCCTGCAGCACGCAGATCATCGCACGCCGCCTGATCTCCTTCATCAGCCAGTCGCCGCTGATCCTGGAAGGCGCCGACCATGCCTTCTACCAGCGCTTCCTGCGCATTCTCGGTCAGCATGTGCGCGAACTGGAGCGGCATCTGCGCTCCGGCGCGATGCCTCACCAGCAGCTCATGGCGGCCATCGCGCTCTGCTATGCGGGCCTATGCTGCGAGGGCCTGGACCGCAATTTAAGACGCGCAAGCCGCCTTCTCGGCCGCGAGTTGGAGCGCCAGATCCTTGCCGATGGCGGCCATGCCAGCCGCAATCCGCGCGTGATCGTCGATCTGCTGTTCGATCTGCTTCCCTTGCGCCAGATGTTCGCGAGCCGCGAAGTCGATACGCCGGAATCCCTGCTCCACGCCATCGACCGCATGCTGCCCATGGTGCGCCTGTTCCGGCACGGCGACGGCACGCTCTCGCATTTCAACGGCATGGGCGTGACGGCGGCGGACCATCTGGCGACGCTGCTCACCTATGACGACATGCGCAGCCGCCCGATCCAGCATGCACCTCATACAGGCTACGAGCGCCTGGAGGCCGGACGTACCCTGCTGGTGGCCGATGTAGGAGCGCCGCCGCCGACCTTCCTGTCGACGGACGCGGGCGCCGGCTGCCTGTCCTTCGAATTCTCCAGCGGCGCGCAGCGCATCGTGGTCAATTGCGGCACGCCCTATATCGCAAGCGACACGATCATCCAGGCCTCGCGCTCCACGGCGGCGCATTCGACCGCCTCGATCAACGACATCTCGTCCTGCCAGCTCCTCTCCGAGCGCGGTGGATGGCTGACGCACCGCGTGGCGGGTTGGATGCTGAACCGGGCCGGACCCATCGTCATCAGCGGCCCCGAGCGCGTGACGGCGGAGCGCAGCGAGCGCGAGCATGCGCAGATGCTCAGCGCCAGCCATGACGGCTATCGCCAGCGCTTCGGCCTGATCCACGAGCGGCGCTGGCAATTGGCTCCCAAGGGCAACCTGCTGGAAGGCGAGGATCTGTTCTGGGGCGAAGGCGCCGCCAGCGCGAGTGCCGAGGCCGTCATCCGCTTCCATCTGGCGCCCGGCATCCGCGCGAGCCGTGCCCAGGGCGGGCGGGTCGTCATGCTGATCCTGCCGAACCAGGAGGCCTGGCAGTTCACGGCCATTCCCATCGAGGCCAATGTCGAGGACAGCGTGTTCCTCGCCGCTCCCGACGGCATGCGTCGCACCGAGCAGATCGTACTGATCATCCGGCCAGGCGAAACGCCCTCGATCCGCTGGCGCTTCGAGCGTCTCGCCCGCACGTACAATCCGAGCCAGCCCGCGGAAACGACGCCGGACCTGCTGTGACGGCAGACAGAGACCTCCATGACCCTCGCTGACGTGATCGGATTGATCGGCGTGGCCGCCTATCTCTCGGCCTACGGCCTGCTGCAGATGGGCATCTTGAAGGTCGAGGATGGCCGCTATGCCCTGCTCAACGGCGTCGGCGCTCTCGCGATCCTCTATTCCCTGATCTTCGACTTCAACCTGCCGTCCTTCATCACGCAGGCGGCTTGGTTGATCCTGACGATTGTCGGCTATGGGCGGCTGCGTTTTAGACGGCGGTCAGCGTCCTGATTGGACGGTAGAAAAGTAGGGTAAACTAGAGGGTTAGTCAGTTTGCGCTGCCTTCGGTGCGTGCTACAAAGTTTCGTATGCAATTTAGGACAGCTATACGCTGGCTGGAGATCCTCTCAGCAGCTTGGTGGGCCTTCGCTCTCACATCGACAGGGCTGATGTTGATCTTTGCTCTGTATGGCGATCAATATCCAAAGCTTAGTCCTAAGGGGTGCTTCTTCGCGTCTGATCTGATCTTTCACGTAACGTGTAAGGAAACGTGGAATGATAAGATTATAGGCGGGATTTTGTCCTGGGCTCTCTATTGGACCTTTGAAAGCCCAATCGTCGTCTCGTTGATGGTCGCCTCGAAAACGATCTTAGGCATCGCTATGGTCATGCTATGGCTTGCATCCCTAGTCTTGACGCTGAGCTTCCTGATCCGTCAGGCTCGGAAACTGGGGGCGAAGAAGGCTGATCTATAGGCATAGAGCCCATACCTGAAACTCCACCCTTCCCGGTTCCCATCCCGCCCCCATCGTGGTATCGCGCCCGCATCTTTCCCCTTCATGGAGCGGCCGTCATGCCGAGCGATCTGAAGCGCGTTACCCGCGCTCTGCTTTCCGTATCCGACAAGACGGGTCTCGTGGACTTCGCCAGGGCATTGTCCGAGCGCGGCATCGAGCTGGTCTCGACCGGCGGCACGCACAAGGCGCTGAGCGAGGCGGGGCTTCCCGTGAAGGACGTGAGCGACCTGACAGGCTTCCCCGAAATGATGGATGGGCGCGTGAAGACGCTGCACCCTTCCGTCCACGGTGGCCTTCTCGGCATCCGCGCCAACCCCGAGCATCAGGCGGCCATGCTGGCCCACGGCATCCAGCCCATCGATCTGCTGGTGGTGAACCTCTATCCCTTCGAGGCGACGGTCGCGGCGGGCAAGCCCTATGACGATTGTATCGAGAACATCGATATCGGCGGCCCAGCCATGATCCGCGCCGCCGCCAAGAACCATGGCGACGTGGCTGTAGTGGTGGACGGCGCCGACTACGCCGCCGTTCTCGATGATCTGAAGCAGCATAACGGCGCGGTCACCTATACGCTGCGCCGCCGCCTCGCGCAGAAGGCCTATGCCCGCACCGCCGCTTATGACGCCGCGATCTCCAACTGGTTCGCCAATGAGCTAGCTGAGGAAACGCCGCCCTTCCGCGCGCTCGGCGGTTCCATTGCCGAAGTGATGCGCTACGGCGAAAACCCGCACCAGAGCGCCGCGTTCTACCGCACGCCCGAGCAGCGCCCCGGCGTCTCGACCGCGCGTCAGGTGCAGGGCAAGCAGCTCTCCTACAACAACATCAACGACACGGATGCCGCCTTTGAGGCGGTCGCGGAATTCGCGCCCGAGCGCTCGGCCGCCATCGTCATCGTCAAGCACGCCAATCCCTGCGGCGTGGCGGAAGGCACGTCGTTGCGCGAGGCTTACGAGAAGGCGCTTCGCTGCGATCCCGTCTCGGCCTTCGGCGGCATCGTCGCCATGAACCGCCCGCTCGATGCGGAAGCGGCGAAGGCGATCACCGACATCTTCACCGAGGTCATCATCGCCCCCGATGCCAGCGAGGAGGCCATCGCCATCGTCGCCGCCAAGAAGAACCTGCGCCTGCTGCTCGCGGGCGGATTGCCGGATCCGCGCCAGGAGGGCCTGACGCTGCGCACGGTGGCGGGCGGCTTCCTGGCGCAATCGCGCGACAATGCGGTGGTCGATGCCATGGACTTGAAAGTCGTCACCAAGCGCGCGCCCACGGACCGCGAGCTCGATGACCTGCGCTTCGCCTTCCGCGTCGCCAAGCACGTGAAGTCGAACGCCATCGTCTATGCGAAGGACCTCGCGACGGTCGGCATCGGCGCCGGCCAGATGAGCCGCGTCGATTCCTCCCGCATCGCCGCCTGGAAGGCCGCTGAAGCCGCAAAGGCTGCAGGCCTTTCGGAGACGCTGGCCAAGGGCTCGGTGGTCGCCTCCGACGCTTTCTTCCCCTTCGCCGACGGCCTCCTCGCCGCGGCTGAGGCAGGCGCTACGGCGGTGATCCAGCCCGGCGGCTCCATGCGCGACGACGAGGTGATCGAGGCCGCCGATGAAGCCGGCCTCGCGATGGTGTTTACGGGCTACCGCCATTTCCGGCATTGATGCTGAATGACAATCGAACGGATAACATCTTATCCAGGTTATGATGGCCCGCTCCTGCAATGGTATGCGGGTGCGTACGACATGGCGTACATCGCGTTCCATCCGTTCGTGCGCATCCCAGGACTTGACCCGGCGGACTGTGAACCCTGGACAATGCATGTGGACTGCACCGCCGTGCCGCCCGAGCAGAATCCATTCGATGTCATGAAGCAGCTTCGGGATGAGCAGAAGTCCAACTTCTCGCCGCATGTTGTGGGTGAGTTATTGAAGGGGCGAGGCATCACTCTACGCTGGAGCGAAATTGGAAAGGCTGCGGGCTTCGATGATCCCCACAGCCTGAACAGAGCATTGTTGAGCACCATTGGAGCCCTGAAAAGGGAATATGAAGATACTGCAGGAGCCGAACGGCTATCGCAGTACTGCTCCGAGGAAAAAATCTTCATGCCGACGGAAGGCCGTTTCCAGTCATCCATGGAGAGCCTGATCGCCGAGGTGTTTCATCGCGCTGGCTATGATCAGGTTGAGTTTGCTGACGAGTTCGATGAATCGTCGTCGACCATTGTCATTGAGAAGCTTCGGAACGAGGAGCCCTGGAGTTCGATCAATGGCTTTCCCGTTGGGGCCAGACGAATTTTTACGGCGGATCGTTCTCTGCTCACTGTTGTCGACTGGGACAGCTTCTTCACGCTCATCTGCGGAAAAGCCGAGCGCCTGCAACATGTTGCGCTTGCAGATATTTTCGAAGGCTTCTGGTGCGGACCGGAGACGACACATCAATGGTGGAGGCAATCCTCCTGCCTCCAACCCTTCCGTCACTGAGTAGCAATCCCTAGATCAGAGTCTCAAACCATGGAGACTCCAATGATCGTCACCACCACACCCAGCATCGAAGGCCGGCGGATCGCGTCCTATCGCGGCATCGTTTCAGGTGAGGCCATTCTCGGCGCCAACGTGTTCCGTGATTTCTTCGCCTCGATCCGCGATGTGGTGGGCGGGCGCTCGGGCTCCTATGAGCGCGTGCTGCGCGACGGGCGCGATACTGCCTTGGGCGAGATGATCGAGGAGGCGCAGCGTCTCGGCGCGCATGCCATCATCGGCGTTCACATGGATTACGGCGCCATCGGCAAGAATGAGGGCATGATGATGGTCACCGTCAGCGGCACGGCCGTGACGCTCGAATAACGGATCACACCCGCTTCACGCCGCTGATCAAGGCAAACCCGGCGAGCAGGAACAGGATTAGCACCGCCGGTCCTGCAGCTTGCGTCTGGAAGACGGCGGTGGCCACAGCGACTGCCAGCGGCGCAAGGAAGGATGTGACTTTTCCCGATAGCGCGAGCAGCCCGAAATAGCGCCCGGCCTCCCGCGCCGGCACGAGGCGTGCGAGAAGGCTGCGGGATGAAGCCTGCATGGGGCCGGCGACCGCGCCGATGACGAGGCCGAGCAGGACGAAAACCTTCTCCGGCGCGCTGGCATAGAGACCCTCGCCGGGAGGTGCTGTCGGGATGACGAAGAGGATGTGTTCTCTCCCCAGCGACAGCACGCCTACGCAGACGAGCGCGAGCGTGATGATCGCACCCATGATCACGGGCTTTGCACCGAATCGATCATCCAGGCGTCCTCCGATGAGCGCGCCGATTGTTCCGGTGATGGTGAGCATGATGCCGAAGATTCCGAGCTCCGTCGCCCGCCAGCCGAACACGCCTGCTCCATAAATGCCGCCGAAGGCGAAGAGCGCCACCAGCGCATCCTGATAGACCATGTTGGCGATGAGGAAGCGCAGCACGCTGGGGTGCCTTCGCGCATCGGCGAGCGTGCCGCGCACCTGCGTGAAACTTTGCGCGACCGCGCTTTTCAGCGAGACGGTCGAGCGCGCGATATCCGGCGTGAAGAGGAAGAGCGGTATCACGAAGACGAGGAACCATACGGCCGAGAACGGCCCGGTGATCCGGTCGCCTTCTCGTGTAGCCGGATCGAGGCCGAAGAGCGGATCGAGCCCGAATAAGGTCTTGCCGCTCATCCCATCCGCGGCGAGGAAACCCAGCACGATCACGAGCGAGACGAGGCCGCCGAGATAGCCCATGGCCCAGCCGGTGCCGGAGAGCCGTCCATAGCGCTCCGGCGGCACGAGATGCGGGATTAGCGCATTGTTGAACACCGCCGCAACCTCAACGGCGATAGTGGCGAAGGCAAAGCCGATCAGCGCGATGGGAATGGCCGCAGGCACACCCGGCGCGGCATACCAGAGAGCGAAGGAGGCGAGGAACAGCACGAGGCCGCAGGCGGCGATCCAGGGCTTCTTCGGCCCTGTCGCATCGGCGACTGTCCCTAAGACGGGTGAGAGAATCGCCAGCGCAAGGCCCGCCGCCGCAGTGGCGTAGCCCCAGAGGCTCTGGCCGGTCACCGGATCGGGCGCAAGCGATGCCGCGAAATAGGGTGCGAAGACGAAGGTGGTGACGAGGGTGAAGAAGGGCTGGCAGGCCCAGTCGAACAGCAGCCAGCCGAGAATGGCGGGACGGGAGGCCATGGCAGGCGAGGTCATTCGATTGTCCTGCTTCACCAGCCTGCGTCCTGATCCAAACCTTGCGTGAGATGCACTTCCCTTGACCCCCTCCCCCTTGTGGGGAGGGTTAGGGTGGGGGTGTTGGCGCTACGTTCTTGAGATGGCGGCGCTCACACCCCCACCTCCAACTCCTCCCCACAAGGGGGAGGAGGGCACGGTCAGAGTGTCGGATACCGATGACCAATTTCTTGACCTTAGGTCAACTCGTTCGCGCCAGATCGCCGAGCAGGCTTGCTGCGACGGTGATCTTCGACAGGGTGAGGCCCGAGGAGACGATGCCGTCGACGGCGCCCCGGATGCGGCTCACGTCGGAGCCACGCTTGTCGCTCCAGGCCTGCACGGCATCGACGCCGGAATTGTCCTGCATCGAGACTTCCGCCGTGAGGCCGCGATGGGCATAGGCGATGCTGTCGATGGCCCGGTCGAGGGCGAGGCGGTCGAAGTAATCGCTGACCACAATATCCTGCGCCGCGCCGATGAGGGCTCCGAGCCGGAACACAGCCTCCAGCGCGAAATGCGTGTGGGCGATGTCGCGGATCGGCTTCCCCGTTTTCTGCGCGGTGAGCGCGATATCGGGCGCAGCCACCAGATCCGGCAGGGACGCGATGCGGCGGGCGAGTTCTTCCGGCGCACCCTGGTCCACGAGCGCCTTGGTGCGCGCATCCCAGGCGGCAATCGCATCAGCGGACAGGGTTTCCGTCAGCCCACGCTCCACCTCCGCGACACCGGCCTGATAGGTGCCGATGATCTGGTCGAGAGAGTGGTTGGTGAAGTCCACGTTGCGGATGAACCAGACGATCCGATTCATGAGCAGGTCCTGCAACTCGCCGTAGAGACGAAGCTGCGTCTTGCCCGGCACCACGCCGTCGAGGGCATCGATGGCGCTGTTGAGTTCCGCGAGGCCGAAGGAATCGCGGGTGGCCGCATAGGCTGCCGCAATAGTCGGCGCATCCGCGCCTGTCTGGTCGACGAGGCGGGCCACCATGGTCGGCCCACCTCGATTGATGATCGCGTTGGCCAACTGCGTGGCGATGATCTCGCGGCGCAGGCGGTGGGTTGCGATGGCGTCCGGGAAGCCCTCACGCATGGCGGCGGGGAAATAGCGCTCCAGCTCCTTGGCGAGATAGGGATCGTCAGGAACCGCGCTTTCCAAGAGTTCGTCGTGCAGGGAGAGCTTGGCATAGGCGAGCAGTACCGCGAGCTCAGGCCGCGTCAGCGCCTCACCGCGGCGGGCGCGCTCCGTGAGAATGCCGTCATCCGGCAGGTATTCCACCGCGCGGTTGAGACGGCCTTGCGCCTCGAGCATCTGCATGAGGCGGCGGGCGAAGCCGATATCGGCGGTGCCGCGCTGCTCGGAGAGCGAGAGGGCCAAAGTCTGCAGGTAGTTGTTGCGCAGAACGAGGCCCGCGACCTCGTCGGTCATCTCGGCGAGAAGCGTGTTGCGCGCCTCTTCCGTCAGGCGTCCGTCGCGTTCGGGAGTCGTGAGCGCGATCTTGATGTTCACCTCCACGTCGGAAGTGTTCACGCCCGCCGAATTATCGATGGCATCCGTGTTGAGGCGCACGCCGTTCTGCCCAGCCTCGATGCGTCCGCGCTGGGTCATGCCAAGATTGGCGCCCTCGCCGATCACCTTGGCGCGCACATCCGCACCCGTGATGCGGATGGCATCGTTGGCGCGATCCCCCACCTGCTCGTCGGTTTCGGCGGAGGAGCGGATATAGGTGCCGATGCCGCCGAACCAGAGCAGGCCGACTTGGGCCTTCAGGATCGCGCTCATCACCTCGGCGGGCGTCGCCTGCGCCTGGGCGAGCCCAAGCATGGAGCGCACCTCGTCGGAGAGCGGAATCGATTTCGCATTGCGCGGGAACACGCCGCCGCCTGTGGAGATCAGCGACTTGTCGTAATCCTGCCAGCTGGAGCGCGGGAGAGCGAACAGGCGCTCGCGCTCCTTGAACGATACTTCCGGATCGGGGTTGGGATCGAGGAAGATGTCGCGATGGTCGAAGGCCGCGACGAGGCGCAGGGCCCGCGACAACAGCATGCCGTTGCCGAACACGTCACCCGACATGTCGCCCACGCCCGCCACCGTGACTGGCTGCGTCTGGATGTCGATGTCCATCTCGCGGAAGTGGCGTTTCACCGCCTCCCACGCGCCGCGCGCGGTGATGCCCATCTTCTTGTGGTCATAGCCCTGGCTGCCGCCGGAGGCGAAGGCATCGCCGAGCCAATGGCCCTTCTCAATGGAGAGCGCATTCGCCGTGTCGGAGAAGGTGGCCGTGCCCTTGTCGGCGGCGACCACGAGATAGGGATCGTTGCCATCGTGGCGCACCGTATCCGACGGCGGCACCACGTGATCGCCTTCGATATTGTCGGTGAGCTGAAGCAGCGTGCGCACGAAGATGCGGTAGCTCTCGGTTCCTTCCGCGAGCCAGGCCTGACGGTCGCTTGCCGGGGGCAGATGCTTGGGCACGAAGCCGCCTTTCGCGCCGACCGGCACGATCACCGCGTTCTTGACCTGCTGCGCCTTCACGAGACCCAGCACCTCGGTGCGGAAATCCTGCGGACGGTCGGACCAGCGCAGGCCGCCGCGCGCAACCTTGCCGTAGCGCAAATGAATGCCTTCGACGCGTGGCGAATAAACGAAGATTTCGTAGAGAGGCCTCGGCAGCGGCAGGCCGTCCACCTTCGCGCATTCGAACTTGAACGCGATGGTTTGGCGCGGCAGGCCATTGCCCTCGAGCTGGAAGAAATTGGTGCGCACCGCCGCTTCGATGAGATTGATGAAGCGGCGAAGGATGCGGTCGTCGTCGAGGCTAGTGACGGCCTGCAGCTTCTCCTCGATGGCGGCGCGGATCGCGCCCTCGCTCGTGAGACGCGCCTCTGCATCCTCGTGACGGGGATCGAAGCGGGCGTAGAAGAGTTTGACGATCTCCTGCGTGATGCCCGCATGACGCGCCAACGTCTCGGCGAGGTAATCCTGCGCATAGGCCACCTGGATCTGGCGCAGATAACGGCCGAGCGTGCGCATCATAGCCACATCGCGCCAGCCGAGGCCTGCTTCGAGAATGAGGCGGTTGAAGCCGTCGGATTCCGCAAGACCCCGGAAGAGCGCAAGCAGAGCCGCCTCAATGAGGTCCTGGATCTCGTCGCTGTCGATCGCGCCGCCGGCGGCGCGCTCCAGCGTCATGTCGTGGAGCCACACACGGTCCATGCCAGTGACGCCGGTGGAGATCACGCGATAGGTTCGCTCGTTCACCACGCGGAAGCCGAGATTTTCCAGCAGCGGCACGCGGTCGGACAAGGGCAGCGCGGTGCCGCGCGAAAAGACCTTCAGGTTGACGCGGGTCTCGTCATCCCCCTCGCGACGGTAGAGATCAACGGCGCGGGGGCGCGCGTCGGACAATTGCTCCAGAAGGGCAATGTCCTTGATGGCGTATTCGGCGCTGAAAGCCTCGCGATAGGCGGCGCTGAACGCATCCGCGTAACGGGAGGCGAGGGCACGCGCGCGGGCGCCGCCGACCACGTCGTCGAGCTGGTCGCGCAGCGCATCGCTCCAGGTGCGCACGATCGAGGCGATGCCTTTTTCCAACGTGTCGCGCGGGATTTCCGGCGTCTCGCCCTCATCGCGGCCGATGATGTAATGGGTGCGCGCCAGCGGCCCTTCCGGATAGGCAGGATAGGCGGCGGAGACACGGCCCTCGTAGACGCCGGCCAGGAACTGCCCGATGCGCAGGCGCGCGCTGGTGTCGTAGCGGTCCTTCGGCACGAAGACGAGAACCGAGACGAAGCGGTCGAACTCGTCCACCCGCGGAAGGGCGCGGACGCGCGGGCGCTCCGACAGGCTCATGATGTCGATGGCGAAGTGGTAGAGCGTGTCCTCATCGATCTGGAACAGCTCGTCGCGCGGATAGCTTTCGAGCACGTTCAGAAGCGCGCGGCCCGCATAGCTCGACGGATCGAAGCCCGCCCGCGCCACAACCCTCGCCACCTTGAGGCGAAGATACGGCACTTCTCCCGTGGTGTTGGTGTAGGCGCTGGACGTGAACAGGCCGACGATGCGCAGCTCGCCCTCGAGCTGGCCATCGGCATCGAACAGCTTCACGCCCACATAATCGAGATGCGCGCGGCGATGGACGCGGGACTTCACGTTCGCCTTGGTGATGATGAGCGCCTTGGGCTGCGCCATGAAGGCGCGGATTTCCGGCGTGATCGCCACCAGCTCGCGCCCACGGCGCAGCACGCGCACATTGGGGTCGCGCAGCAGGCCGAGGCCTGAGCCCTGCACCGGGTCGGCGGCGGTGTCGCCTTTCGGCAGGCGGTATTCGCGAATGCCTAAAAACGTAAAATTGTCCTGCGCCATCCAGTCGAGGAAGGCGATGGCTTCCTTCACCTCGTCATCCGGCAGCGGCGGAGGGTTGAGGCGGTAGTTCTGCACGAGTTCCGTGATGCGCCCGCGCATGCCGGGCCAATCGTGCACCGCAAGCCCCACATCCTTGTGAACGAGGCGCATGCTGCCGATCAGCTTCTCACGGGTCTCCGGATCGTCGATGCGCGGCAGATGGATATGAATGAAGCTCTCGCGCTTCACGGCGAGTCGCGTCGCGCCAGTGGCCTCGCCGACGAGACGCACGAGGCCGCCTTCGGCATCGCGCTCGACCGCAAGAATCGGGTGCGCGACGAGATAGGGCTCGTAGCCCTGGTCCACCACCTCGGCGAGAGTCGAATCGAGGAGGAAGGGCATGTTGTCGTTGATGATTTCGAGCACCGTCACCTCGCGGCGGCGGCCCTCGCGCTCGACCTCGAGATCGAGGAGGCGGATATCCTCGCCGCCACCGATTCGGGGAGCCTTCAGGTGTTCGTAGGCCGCAGCCGCGAGATCAGCGAGGGCGCGCGGCGAATAAGCCGCCAGATCCTCCGGCGGCACGCGTCCATAGAGATCGCGGACGAAAGTGGGGGGAATGGCCTTGTGGCCTGCTTCCAGAACCGCAACGGCTTGCGCCGTCAGTTCGCTTCCGCTGGTCGGCGTTTCCAGCTTCATGCGCGTATCCTCATGTGTTCGTTGCGGGAGCGTTGCCACAGAGTCTCAGACCACGCAATAAAACCATGCCGTTCTGCACACCGTAGAGTTAAGTTGGTGCGGCGCACAGACATTTTATGCTGCTTTGGCCTCCACAGACGACAGATTCATGTCGCCCCATTTTTTAAGGGCCATGATGACGGGTTCTAGGCTCCGGCCCTTGGCCGACAGGGAATATTCCACCTTGGGCGGCACCTGCGGGTAAATCTTGCGCACGATCAGGTCATCCGCCTCCAGTTCCCGCAGCTGATGCGTGAGCATGCGCTGGGTGACGGCGGGGATCAGGCGGCGCAGCTCGTTGAAGCGCAGGGTTCCGCCAAGAAGCTTATAAAGAATCACGATCTTCCACTTGCCGTCGATGAGGTTCAGGGCCCGCTCGACGGAACAGCCCGAACAGGAAACGATCCTCTGGGATAGGCGTGGCATGACGGTATCCTTTTTGACCCTATGGGCTCTGAATGTGCGTTCTTGCGGCCTTCGATCCTATGCTCAAGTATGGGCTCCATCAACAAGGAGACGACACATGCGCGCCGTGGGCTACCAGCAATCCCTTCCCATCGCGGACGAAGCCTCCCTCATCGACGTCGAGCTGCCGGACCCGGAGCTGGGCCCGCGCGACCTTGTGGTCGAGATCAAGGCCGTCTCCGTGAACCCGGTGGACACCAAGGTCCGCAAGCGGGCACAGCCCGAGGCGGGCGGCACGAAGGTTTTAGGCTTCGATGCAGCCGGCATCGTCCGGTCCGTGGGATCGCAGGCGAGCCTGTTCAAGGCTGGCGACGAGGTGTTCTACGCGGGCTCGATCAACCGCCAGGGCACCAACGCACAGCTTCACGCGGTCGATGAGCGCATCGTGGGCCGCAAGCCGAAATCGATCGGTTTCGAGGAGGCGGCCGCCCTGCCGCTGACCACGCTCACCGCTTGGGAAACCCTGTTCGACCGTCTCGACATCAAGCGTCCCGTTATCGGCGCGGCGAATGCCATCCTCATTGTCGGCGCCGCCGGTGGCGTCGGCTCGATTGCGGTGCAGCTGGCCCGCCGGCTCACGGATGTGACGGTGATCGCGACCGCCTCCAGGCCTGAGACGAAGGCCTGGGCCAAGGAACTCGGCGCGCATCACGTGATCGACCATTCCAAGCCCCTTGCCGCACAGATCGAGGCTCTCGGCATCGGCGCTCCAGCCTTCGCCTTCTCGATCACGCAGACGCAGGTGCATTTTCCTGAAGTCGCCAAGGCGCTCGCGCCTCAGGGCCGCTTCGCCCTCATCGACGATCCCACGATCCCGCTCGATATCAGCCTGCTGAAGGGCAAGAGCATCTCACTTCATTGGGAATCCATGTTCACCCGCTCGACCTTCCAGACCGCCGACATGGAGCGGCAGCACGAAATCCTGAACGAGGCCGCGCGTCTCGTGGATGCAGGCACCCTGAAAACCACGCTCGCGGATGTGTTCGGCCCCATCAACGCGGCCAATCTCAAGCGCGCGCACGCCTTCATCGAAAGCGGGCAGGTTAAGGGCAAAATTGTCTTATCGGGGTTTTGAGCAAAGAAAAGGCCGCCCGAGGGCGGCCGATGACTCGATGTTAATGGCCCGGCTCTCCGTTGACGTGGAGGGCTGGGGGGCTGACGTGTCCAAGCCAATGGGCAAGCCGGGCCGTCGAGGCAACGTAAGCATTTACGAGGCCCAACAAGGCTCCTTCAGGGCACGAATAAGGCAGGAATAAGATTTGCCAAACTGTTAGTGGGCAAATCGTTCACGACGGGTTGATCCCGTCTCCCGTCGGTCCCATCATCAGGGAACGATCATGAGCATCGGACCCAAAAGTGGAAAGCACTTTTGGGATCTGCTTCGATGCTCCCTCTCTCAAGCCGCGCATCGTTGAGAGCGGAAAACCGGTACCACTTTTCCGCACGATGCGCTGTGACGGGAGTGATCATGAGCGAAGGTGACATCGCAGAGCCGCTGCGCGGCGGCTCGATGCAGGGTTCAGCCCACATCGTCCCTTTTCCCGCCGCGCCGAAACAGGTGTCCTTCGATTGTGCTGAGTTGCAGACCATTCTGAACCTCTACGGCCGCATGGTGGCCGCAGGCGAATGGCGCGATTACGCCATCGATTTCATGCCGGAGAAAGCCATCTTCTCGATTTTCCGGCGCAGTTCCGAGATGCCCCTCTACCGGATCGAGAAGGATCCGAAACTCGCCAAGAAACAAGGCGCCTATTCGGTGATCGTCTCCACGGGCCTCATCCTCAAACGCGGGCATGAACTCGACCGGGTGCTGCGCGTGCTGGACAAGCCGAAGGTCGTGTCGAACTAGAGCATTTTTCGGCGAAGTGGATTCGGTTCGCCGTAAAAAATGCGTCACACCAAAGAAAAGAGATGATTCCACGCAAGTGGAAACAGCTCTAATCTTCGCGCGGCATCAGCAGCAGCCACAGGGCCGATACGAGGGCGCCCAGCGCACCGATGAACAGGATCGGCCTGATGCCGACCGCATCGGCGGCGCTGCCTGCCACGAGCGCTCCGATCAAACCCAATCCCGCCGTCAGCAGATGGAACAAGCCGCCTTCGCGGCCGCGTAAGGCATCGGGCGTTTCCATCTGGCGCACGGTCGAGACCGTGGTGAAGAAGACGACCGACAAAGCATCGCCCATGAGCTGCGACACGCACAGGAAGGCAACCGCCATCCATAGCGGGCCATGCGCCATGGGAATGAAAGAGATCATCACGCTATAGGCGATGAGGATGCCGATCAGGAGCCGGCGCGGCGCAAAGCGGCGGCCGAGCCTTGCGCCGATGAAGGCGCTCACGCCGCCGAGCGCGATGATGAAGCCGAGCACGCCCGGCGGAATGGCGAGATCGCGCACCGCGAAGAGCACGTAGAGCGGCGCGAAGAACGACAGGCAGAATCCCAGGGTCGCGGTGCACAGGGTGAGGGGCCGCAGGACGGGATGGCTGAAGACGAAGCGCAGGCCTTCCTTCGTTTCGCGCCATAGATCGGGCGCATGCTCGCCAGTGCTCACGGGAATTTCAGGGCGCTTGATCGAGGACAGGAAAAACGCCGACCAGAGAAGGGACAACGCATCGAACAGGATCGCGAAAGGCGCCGTGAGCATCTGGATCGCGAGACCGGCCAAAGCGGGACCGACCACTTCGGCGGCAGCATCGGTCGTGGCGAGTTTCGCATTGCCGTCGAGCAATTGATCACGTTCCACCACGCTCGGCAGATAGGCGTTGTCCGCCGTCTGGAAGAACATGGAGAACAGGGCGACGATGGTGGACACGCCGATCACGTGGCCGATGGTGATGGCATTAAACCAAGCGAGCACCGGCAGGGTGAACAGCGCGCCCGCGCGGGCGAGATCGGCCACGATCAGGACGCGCTTGCGCGATGTACGGTCGATCCAGGCTCCGACGAACGGGCTCACGATCACGCCCGGCAGGGCGCTGAGCGCCACGAGAAGGCCGAGATCCATCGCCGAGGCGCCCAGCGTCAGCGCCGCGATGATCGGCAGGCCCTCGCGGGTGAAGCGTGTGCCGATTGCGGACAGGGTCTGGGCCGCCCAGAGGCGCATGAAATCGGGATTGTCCCAAAGGCCCCCGCGGGGCCTACGGATGAGAGCGGCAATCATAGGGGAAACTCAAGCGATGGGACTTGTCGGCGGCTGATGGGTGCCGCCGGCGAGTGGGCGCTGCATCAGCACCGTGGAGAGCCAGCGGCCGTGCTTGTAGCCGATTCCTTTGAGGATGCCGACAAGCTCGAAGCCGAGGCGCGTATGCAGGGCGATGGAGCCCTGCGAATCCTCGTCGCCGATGACCGCGACCATGAGCCGGAAATCCCGCGCCTCGCATTCCTCGATGAGCGCTTCGAGCAGCACGCGCCCGATGCCCTGCCCCTGGACTGACGGCGCGATGTAGATCGAATCCTCGACGGTGAATCGATAGGCGGGCCGCGTGCGGTAGGCCCCGGCATAGGCATAGCCGAGGATCTCGCCCTCGCGCTCGGCGACGATATAGGGGTAGCCTCCCTCCAGGATCGTCGCGCGGCGGCGCATCATCTCCGCCTCATCGGGAGGATCGAGCTCGAAAGAGGCCGTGCCGTGCAGCACCGCGTGGGCATAGATCGCGGCGATGGCAGGGATATCGGCGTCGGCGCAGGGGCGAAGGGTCAAATTCATGGCGCGTGCTGTACGCTCAAGCCTGAACCGAGGCAATCGGCAAAAGAAAAGCCCCGGCCTTTCGGCCGGGGCTCGTAGACGTGTATCCGGTCGCTCTTAGTTGTTGCGATTGCCGAGCAGCGCAAGGAGGAACTGGAACATGTTGATGAAGTCCAGATACAGCGTCAGCGCGCCCATGACCGAGACCTTTGCGGCGGCCTCGTTGTCGAAGTTGCCGTACAGGTACATTTCCTTGAGCTTCTGCGTGTCGTAGGCGGTGAGGCCTGCGAAGATCAGAACGCCGATGACGGAAATGCCGAACTGCAGCATGCTTGAGCCAACGAAGATGTTGACGATCGAAGCAAGGATCAGACCGAACAGGCCCATGATCAGGAACGAGCCCATGCCCGACAGGCTGCGGCGGGTGGTGTAGCCCCACAGCGACAGCGCGCCGAACGAAGCGGCCGTGATGAAGAACACCTGCACGACGCTCGCGCCCGTGTAAACGAGCAGGATCGTCGAAAGCGAGGCACCCATCACCGCCGCGAAGGCGAAGAAGGTGCCACGCGCCGCAGCGGCCGACATACGGTCTACGCGGAACGTGAAGAAGAAGATGAATGCCAAAGGCGCCAGCATCACTACCCAACGCAGGGGCGAGGTATACATTACGCGACCGAACTCGGTCAGGGCCATACGGCCTGCCTCATCCGTGGTAACAGCCAGCATGTTGATGCCGAGTGCGACCAGGGCCGAGATGGCAAGGCCCAGGACCATGTTGTTGTAGACGCCGAGCATGAAGGTGCGCAGGCCCTGGTCGACCTGTGCCGCCGTCCGGGTAAAGCCGGTGCCATAGGCGGTTTGGTTCTGCTCATACGGTTGCATCGGAGCCCTTTCTCGCGGTGTCCCGTGTGTTCCCTCGAAAGGCTGAACATCAGCCCTCGGCCGCCACTATACCACGGCGACTCATGAAATATGAGTGGTGTGTTGCCCCCGCGCAAGAGGTAACGCCAAGCTTCAAACTTTCGTGAACAAGAAGAACGAAGAGAAGACGCACGGCCTCCCCTCCTCCGCAGCGAATGCTTTTTTATAACGCGGGCCGACGCGCCGCTCGTTATAGGTTTCTCAAGTATTGCGCAGGCTTTTGACTCAGGATTCGCCAGGTTCCCATCAGACCGAGGCCCACCGTCACCAGAACGGCCAAGGCGCAGGCGAGGAGTGCTCCCGATAATTCTAGCGTAAAGCTTAACCGCATGACCTTGGTGAGGATGAAATACGCAGCCAAGCCGCCCGCGAGCAGGCCGAAGGCGGCGGTAGCGAGCCCGAGCAATCCGTATTCGAGGGCATAGGCCGAGATCAGCCGTGCGCGGGTAGCCCCCAGCGTCTTCAGCACCACCGCATCATAGAGCCTTGCGCGATGGCCCGCGGCCAGCGCACCTGCAAGGACGAGCAGGCTCGCGATGAGCGCAATGGAGCTGGCGCCCCGGATCGCCATGACGAGCTGGGACACCACGTCGTTGACCGCCTCCAATGCGTCCTTCACGCGGACGCTCGTCACCATGGGATAGGTCAGGGCAGCGCTGCGCAGAATCTTGGCGTCGGTCGCCGCATCCGACCCGTTCGGGAAGGTGACGGTGGCCAGATGCGTATGCGGCGCGCCGGCGAAAGTATTGGGCGAGAACACCATGACGAAGTTGATGCCGATGGACCGCCATTCGATCTCGCGCAGGCTGGCGATGGTGGCGGAGATGTTGCGGCCGAGCACGTTCACGGTGATCTCGTCACCGATCTTCAGTCCCAAGCCTTCCGCGATCCGCCGGTCGAAGGAGACGAGGGGCTTGCCGCGATAGTCTTCAGGCCACCATTCGCCCTGCACGAGCTTGGAGCCCTCCGGCGGGGTTTTCGAATAGGTGATACCCCGATCACCTTCCAACACCCAGCCGATATCCTCCGGCGCCTTCACTTCGGATACGGGCCGTCCGCCCAGCGTCACGAGCCGCCCGCGCATCATCGGCACGCGCTCGATATGCGTGTCGGGGGCCTGTTGCTTTAAAAAGCCCTCGAAGGCATCGGCCTGCTGATTCGGGATGTCGAGGAAGAAGAAGCTCGGTGCCTTCTCCGGCAGGCTCTGGGTGAGCTGGCGGGTGAGATTGCTGTCGATGAGCGCCAGCGTCACGAGCAATGTGATGCCTAAGCCCAGCGACAGCACGAGCGAGGGCGTGAGCGCGCCGGGACGATGGATATTGGCGAGCGCCAGACGCGCCGCCGTGCGCCGGGGTCGCGGCAGGCGGCGGGCGATGGCCATGATGCCCGTCGAAACGAGGCGCAGGAGCACGAAGGAGCCTGCCGCTGCGCCCACGAACATCAGCGCGATGCGCTGGTCATAGGCCGCGATCACCGCAAGCGTCACGAGGGCTACCACCGATATCACCAGTGCAATGACATAGCGGCGGCGCGGCCAGCGCCGCTCCGGATCGATCTGGTCGCGGAACAGCCCCGAGACCGGCACGTCATGCGCCCGTCCCAACGGCGCGATGGCGAAGACGAGGGCGGTGAGCACGCCGTATAGAAGCGCGATGCCGAGCTCCGTCACGGCAATCACCGGCTGGATCGGGATGGGCAGCAAGTGGCCGAACAGACCTGTGATGATGAAGGGCAGAGCGGCACCCACGCCAAGACCAATGGCGATGCCCACAAGCGCGATCATCATGACCTGCGTGAGATAGAGCATCACCACCTGCCCGCCAGGCGCGCCGAGGCTCTTGAGGGTGGCGATGGAGGCGCGTTTGCGGTCCACGAACCCGCGCACCGCATTGGCGACGCCCACGCCGCCCACCAGCAGAGCGGTGAGGCCCACGAGAGTGAGGAACTGGGTGAAGCGCTCGATGTTGCGGGCAAAACGCGGATCGGCATTGAGCCGCGTGCGGACGTTCCATCCAGCTTCGGGCAGCACGCGCTTTGCCTCCGCCTCGATCTGCGTCATGCCCTCTTCTGTGGACAGGGCTTGTGGCAGAGTGAGGCGGTAGGTCCAGCGCACGAGGCTGCCGGGCTGGACGAGGCCTGTGGCTTGCAAGGCTTCCTGCGAGACGATGAGGCGCGGGCCGAAGCCGATACCGTCCGCGATCTTGTCGGGCTCAGAGATCAGCTGCGCCCGCAGCTCCACGGGTGCGCCGCCGACCGTCACCCGGTCGCCGACCTTGAGGTCGAGCCGTGCCAGGAGCGCGGGATCGACGGCGGCGCCAAAAGCGCCGTTACGCTGAGCGAAGAGATCGGCGGACGGCAATTGCGGGTCGGTTTCAAGAGCGCCGACCGTGGGATAGCCCGAATCCACCGCTTTCAGCTCGACGAGGCCGGAGCCCTTCTCGCCCGCGATCGCCATGGCGCGCATGGTGGCGACGATGTTGACCTGTCCTTTTGATGCCAGGAAATTCCGTTCCGGCTGGGCCGCCTCCCGCTGCAGCAGGGAGAAGGCCATGTCGCCGCCGAGGATGCGGCGTCCCTCGCGGGAGATGCCTTCCGTCAGCGAGCGCGACAAGGACGAGACGCTCGCAATCGCCGCCACGCCGAGCGCGATGCAGGCGAGGAAGATGCCGAAGCCTCTCAATCCGCCGCGCAACTCACGCAAGGCGAGGCGCAGGATCAACGGCATGGACGAGGTGGAAGTCTTGCGGGGCTTCGGGGTGGCGGGCAGGGTACCGTGCATGAACCGCTCCCTTAAGCGACAGTCGAGGCCGCATCGGCCTCCACCTGACCGGAGCGCAGGCGCACCGTGCGGTCGCAGAGGCGGGCGAGGTTCAGGTCGTGGGTCACGAGTACCAGGGTGGCGCCCCGGTCGCGCTTGAGGGCGAAGAGCAGGTCCACGATGGAGGTGCCCGTCGTCTCGTCGAGATTGCCGGTGGGCTCGTCCGCCACCAGGATCGCCGGGTTCGGCACGATGGCGCGGGCAATCGCCACACGCTGCTGCTCGCCGCCCGAAAGCTGTGCGGGATAATGATGAAGGCGAGACCCTAAGCCTACCGCCTGTAATTCGGCCTCGGCGCGCTCGAAGGCATCATCCTCGCCGGCCAGCTCCAGGGGAAGCGCCACGTTCTCTAACGCCGTCATGGTGGGAACGAGATGGAAGGACTGGAACACGATGCCGATGCGCCGGCCTCGAAAACGGGCGAGATCATCCTCATCGAGGCCGGACAGATCGGTGCCGTCGACGATCACCTTGCCAGAATCCGGCCGCTCGAGGCCCGCCATGGTCATGAGCAGCGTGGACTTCCCCGAACCCGAAGGGCCGACCAGGCCCACCGCCTCGCCCTTGCCGACATCAAGCGAAATGCCCTTCAGGATATGCACCCGCGCGGCCCCGCGCCCGAGGCTCAAATCGACATCGTGCAGCGCGATGGCCTTGTCCTTCATGCCTATTCACCCGATCTGTTGGAAACTGTCCAAGACGTCCTTTAGTCCTGCCTAGATGGGAAGCCTATCGATGAAGCGCCAATCCGGCCCATTCATGACGATCATTTTTGCGTGTGCGGCCATGCTTTGCGCCCTCGCCTCCCCTGCCCTTGCTCAAGGCCAGAGAACGGAGCCCCTGAAGCTCGTGGCCCTCGGCGACAGCCTCAGCGCGGGCTACAATCTGCCTCAGGAAGCCGCCTTTCCCACCGTTCTGGAGAAGGCTTTGCGGGCCAAGGGCTACAAGGTCGAGGTCGCCAATGCGGGTGTGTCCGGCGATACGGCCTCGGCGGGGCTCGACCGGCTCGATTGGTCCGTGCCCGACGGCACAGACGGGGTGATCGTGGAGCTGGGGGCCAACGACATGCTGCGCGGCCTCGACCCGACTGTTACCCGCCAGGCCATCGAGACCATCGTGGAGCGGCTCAAGAGCCGGAACATCCTGGTCATGCTCGCGGGCATGTATGCCTCGCGGAATCTGGGACCGGACTACATCGCCAAGTTCGACCCGATCTATTCGGACATTGCGAAGAAGCACGACCTTGTGCTCTATCCCTTCTTCCTGGATGGAGTCGCAGGCGACAGGTCTCTCAACCTTCCCGATGGGTTGCACCCCACCGCCAAGGGCGTGGAGACCATCGTCGAGCGTATTCTTCCCAGCGTCGAAAGCTTTCTTTCCCGCCTGACCCAGCGCTGACCCAATTCCGGCGCATCTTAGTCCATCTGAGCGTGGCGGATCCCCGCCGCGAGGAGCCTTGAACATGGAATATCGCCGCCTCGGCCATACCGACCTGAATGTCAGCCTCATTTGCCTCGGCACCATGACCTGGGGCCAGCAGAACACGGAGGCCGAGGGCCACGAGCAGATGGATTATGCCCTCGACCAGGGCATCAATTTCTTCGATACCGCCGAACTCTATTCGATTCCGCCCAAGGCCGAGACTCAAGGCTCCACGGAAAAGATCATCGGCTCCTGGTTCAAGTCGCGGACCAACCGCGACAAGGTGATTCTCGCCTCCAAGGTGGTGGGCCGGTCCGACAACACTTGGTTCCGCAACGACGGCTCCAAGGCTGAGCTCTCCCGCGCCCAGATCGAGGAGGCGGTGAACAAGAGCCTCAAGCGGCTCCAGACCGACTATATCGATCTCTACCAGATCCACTGGCCCGACCGCCCCATGCCCTGGGGCTCGAACCCGACCGTCTACAAGCATCAGGACGCCGATTCGCACCCCATCGCGGAGACGGTCGAGATCATGACCGACCTCGTGAAGGCCGGAAAGATCCGCCATTTTGGCCTCTCGAACGAGAGCGCCTGGGGCACCATGACCTTCCTCAAGCATGCGGAGGCCAAGGGCCAGGCGCGGGCGCAATCGGTGCAGAACGCCTATAACCTGCTCAACCGCACCAACGAGGTGGCGCTGGCCGAGGTGTTCATGCACGAGAAGGTGAGCCTGCTCGCCTATTCGCCGTTGGCTCAAGGCTATCTCACCGGCAAATATCTCGACGGCGCCCGCCCCGCAGGCACCCGCACGGCTCTCTTCGGCCGCGGCCAGCGCTACGAGAACGCCACTGCCGAGGCGGCGATCCGCAAATATGTAGCGCTCGCCAAGGAGTTCGCCCTCGACCCGGCGCAGATGGCGCTCGCCTTCGTCAATTCGCGCGCCTTCGTCACGTCCAACATCATCGGCGCGACCTCGATGGAGCAGCTGAAGACGGACATCGCCTCCGTTGAGGTGACGATCACGCCGGAACTCGAAAAGCGCATCAACGAGATCCACGTCGCGCATTGCAATCCGTGCCCGTAAGCGAAACCCACCAAGTGTCATCCCGGACGGCGTGAGCCGATCCGGGATCGCAAGCAGAACAGAACACCGTCATCTCCGCGAAGGCGGGGATCCACAACCAGAACGCCGCAAGGAGCCTCATTCCATATCCGCAATGCTTATGGGTTCCCGCTTTCGCGGGAATGACAGGGGTGGCTCCAGCGTCTTATTCTGACAACGATCCCGGGTTCTGCTTTGCAGCCCCGGGATGACAAATCGTCAGAACCCGACCGGCACGTCGTCTGTTTTCACAACGGCAAGGCTCAGGAGGAATCGCATGCCCCGCCTCTTTACCGGCATCGAAATTCCCGCCCAGATCGGTCTTGCCCTGTCCGCCTATCGCGGCGGCCTGCCCGGCGCACGCTGGATCGACCCTGAAAACTATCACATCACTCTGCGCTTCATCGGCGATATCGACGACCGCATGGCGGAGGATGTAGTTTCCGTTCTCGGCGAGAGGCGCCGCCGCGACCCGCTCACCATCACCATCGACGGCCTCGACAGTTTTGGCGGTTCGAAACCCCGCGCGGTCTTCGCCCGCACGTCAGGCAACGGCGGGTTGAACGAAGTGCAGGCCGAGCAGGAAAGGCTTTTGCGCCAGATCGGGCTGGAGCCTGAAACCCGCAAGTTCACGCCCCATGTGACGCTCGCCCGCCTGCGCAACGCCTCGCCCATCGATGTGGCGGATTACATCGCCACGCGTGGTCATTTCCCCAAGCTGACCTTCACAGCCGACCGCTTCGTCCTCTATTCCTCTCGCTCCTCAACAGGCGGTGGCCCCTATGTGATTGAGGCGGCCTATCCCTTGAGCTAACGATCTTTCATGTCGTCTCTCATCTTTCTCACTCATCCCGAAGTCGTCATCGATCCGCTCGTGCCCGTGCCGCGATGGCCCTTGAACCCTGTCGGCCGCGCACGCATGGAGCGATTCGCGGATGCCCTCGCCGGCCGGCCGCTTTCCGCCGTTCATGCGAGCACCGAACAGAAGGCCCTCGACGGGGCTGACATCATCGCCAGGCGCTTCGGACTTGCCGTTCAGACCGATGAAGCGCTCGGCGAAAACGACCGCTCGGCCACCGGCTATATCGCGCCGCCGGAATTCTGGGATGTGGTGCGGGAATTTTTCGCGCAACCGCACGAGAGCATTCGCGGCTGGGAGCGCGCCATCGACGCACAGACGCGCATCGTCGATGCGATGCGCCGGGTCGTGCAGGCAACCACCGGCGATGCCGTCATCGTGTCCCATGGCGGCGTCGGATGCCTGCTCACGGCGCATCTGCAGAACGTGGAAATCGGCCGCGAGAGCCGCCCGTCTCATCCGGGCGGTGGCTGCTTCATCGTGATCGACCGCGAGACGTTTTCGCTCAAACAGGATTGGCGGGCGATCGAAGACGGGTTTGCGTGACAGAACGCTCTCTTGGGATTATCCATCCCCCGATACCACAGGGGCGAAACACGTGACGATCCGCAACCGCATGGCGCAACTCGGCCCCGGCCTCGCAATCTGCGCCGCGATTTCGCTGGTTGCGCTGGGCCTGCAAGCGGTTGAGGAGCATTGGACCGGGCGGCCCTGGCTCGAGGCCTTGGTGATCGCCATTCTCATCGGCACGCTCATTCGCACGCTCTGGACCCCCAGCCTTAAATGGGTGCCCGGCATCGGCTTCTCAGCCAAGACGCTCCTTGAAATCGCAGTCGTGCTGCTCGGCGCCTCGATCAGCTTTCAAGCCGTGATGGAAGCGGGCTTCGCGCTGATCCTCGGAATCGCGGGTGTCGTCATCGTCAGCATCGCGGCGAGCTATGGTTTGTGCCGTATACTCGGCCTTCCTAAGCGCATGGCGGTGCTGGTGGCCTGCGGAAACTCCATCTGCGGAAACTCGGCGATTGCCGCCGTGGCGCCTGTGATCGGAGCGAGACCTGAGGATGTGGCCTCGTCGATTGCCTTCACCGCCATTCTCGGCGTGATCGTGGTGCTGGGCCTGCCGCTTCTGATGCCGCTTCTCGGATTATCCCTGACGCAATATGGCGTGCTCGCGGGGCTGACCGTCTACGCGGTGCCGCAGGTGCTCGCGGCCACCGTGCCGGTGAGCATCGTCAGCACGCAGCTCGGCACCCTGGTGAAGCTGGTGCGCGTGCTGATGCTCGGCCCCGTGGTGATCGGCCTGTCGCTCGTAACAAAGCGCCAATCGGCAACGGCACGCCCATCGCTCGCCAGGCTCGTGCCCTGGTTCATCATCGGCTTTCTCGCGCTTGCGCTGCTGCGCTCCTTGAATTTCATTCCCGATGCCGTGCTCAACCTCGTCATGCCCGTGGCTACGCTGTTGACCGTCATGGCGATGGCGGCGCTCGGGCTTGGCGTCGATCTGAAAGTTTTAGGCAAGGTGGGTGGGCGTGTGACGCTTGGCGTCACTCTCTCGCTCATCGTTCTCATTGCGATCAGCCTCGGCCTTATTAGTCTGCTCGGGATTGCGTGAAATCCTGGTGTCGTTCCCGGCAGCCCGCAGGGCTGGGAAGAGGATGACACTGAAGACTGGGGCCTTGAAACGCGGCCCCGCCGCTTCATGATGATGGTGACCCTGGTTCCAGCAAAGCAGCCGCCATGCCCCGATTGACCGACACCGAACGCCAGCAGCTCCTCTCCGGCCTCGATGGCTGGAATCTCGTGGAGGGGCGCGATGCCATTCACAAACGCTTCGTCTTCGAGGATTTCAACGCCGCCTTCGGCTGGATGACCCGCGTCGCCCTGGTGGCCGAGCCGATGAATCATCACCCGGAATGGTTCAACGTCTACAACAAGGTGGATGTGACGCTCTCTACCCACGATGCGGACGGCCTCACCCGGCGCGACATCGAGCTGGCGCAGCGCATGAACCAGCTCGCCGCCGGGCTGACGAAGGCGTGACGCTATGGCGGGCGAGGAAGTTCTGTCCGGCGGCTGCGCCTGCGGGCAATTGCGGTTCGAGGCGCGCGGCGCGCCCAATCGCGTCGGCCTGTGCCATTGCATGACCTGCCGCAAGATCGGCGGCAGCGTGTTCAACGCCTTCGTGGTTTATCCCTCAGACAAGGTCACGATCTCCGGTGAAAGCCATGGCTGGGAGCCCTCACCCGGTAGCCAGGATCGCTTCTGCCCAAAATGCGGATCGCAGGTGTTCTATACGGATGGCGGCGACGAGATCGAGATCAAGATGGGTGCGTTCGACGACACGAATCGCTTCACGCCCACCTATGAGGCCTGGACCATCCGGCGCGAGAGCTGGCTCTGCACGCCGGACCTGATCGGCTACCCGGAGAACCGGGGCGAGGTGACGTCTTAAAATTACTTCGGCTGCATGCGCAAAGCGCCGTCGATGCGGATGCCTTCGCCGTTGAGCATGTCGCTCTCGATGATCGCCTTCACCAACGCGGCGTATTCCTCCGGGCGTCCGAGGCGCGACGGGAAGGGAATGTTCGCCTCCAGCGCCTTGCGGTATTCCTCCGCTATACCCTCCAGAAGCGGCGTCTCGAAAAGGCCTGGCAGGATCGACATCACGCGGATGCCGAAGCCCGAGAGATCGCGCGCCACCGGCAGGGTGAGCGCGAGAACGCCGCCTTTGGAGGCGGCATAGGCCGCCTGCCCGATCTGCCCGTCCTGGGCCGCGACCGACGACGTATTGACGATCACGCCGCGCCCGCCGTCGGGCGTCACCGGATCGAGGCCAGCCATGGCGGCCGAGCATTTGGCGATCATGGCATAGGTGCCAATAAGATTGATCTCGATGGCACGGCGGAAGCTCGCAATATCGTGCGCGATGAGCTCGCCGGTCTCGCGCTTCTTCGTCACGGTGCGGCGGCCCGGCGCGATGCCGGCGCAATTGACGAGAATACGCTCGGTGCCGTTCGCGGCACGAGCCTGCGCGAGCCCTGCATCGATAGAGGCCTCGTCCGTCACGTCGGTTTTACAGAAGACGGCGCCGATGTCGCGGGCAACTGCTTCGCCGCGTTCCGCGTTCATGTCCAGAATGGCGACCTTCACGCCGTGCGAGGCGAGCATTCGCGCGGTCGCCTCGCCAAGGCCGGACGCACCTCCGGTCACAACGGCCGCCATCATTTTGTCGAGCTTCATCGGTTTCCTCTCCTGTTCCGGATGCATATCTATGCAGTGCTGGATACGGCGGATACTAGACTCAAGAAGGAGTAGGACGAGCATGAGCGACCCTTTCATCAAGCCTTTCACCAAGGCCGAGATGGATGCCATGCGCGCGGAAACCCGCGACGAGGAGAGCCTGAAGCGGCGCTTCTGGGAGAAGCTGCGCCGCGTAGCCGGCAAGATCCCCTTCGCCGAGGATCTGGTGGCCGCCTTCTACTGCGCGACCGATCCGCAGACGCCGAGCCGCGTGAAGCTGATTCTCATCGGCGCCATCGCCTATTTCATCTTCCCCACAGATGCGATAGCCGACTTCCTGCCTCTGGTAGGCTTTGCGGACGATGCCGCCGTGCTGGCTGCGGCAATTACGCAGGTCGCCAGTTCCATTACGGAAGAACATAGAGCTAAGGCACGGAAATCCCTAGGGGAAGTCGCCATAGATCATCTATAAAATCTGCTCTTATTAGGATTCTAGTCAGAAGAAAGAATATAGACTTATTGCAACATTATATTTTTGCTTTTAAGAAAGATCTCGTTCGACCAAAAATGATTTCAACTCCTCCCTGATTTCAAAAACGAACATCTTTTCCTCTCAACTTTGCGGGCCGCTTCATGCGGCCCTTTTATTTTTCTGAGTACGATTGCCGACTTCTTCAGATGACTCTAAGTCATGCCAATTTACCGGCCCTCGTTTTGGCCAGGCGCATATCGTCCGCTCGGCTTGCCACGTTTCGACGCATCGCCAAGGGCGCGGGCTGGGCTTAACGGGATGGTGAAGAGTTCTTAACCATCCCCCCGTATGGTCCCGCCCTATGATTACTGCATCTCTCCAGCGCGGCATCGCCGCGGGCATCCTTTCCGCCCTTGTCATCATCGGAACCGGGCCTGCAGCTCTAGCTCAGGCCCAGCGTCCGGCCCCCAAGCCGACACGGACCGCGCCGGCCAAGCCGGTTGCAGCGAAACCCGCTCCGGCAGCGCCCTCGGCCGCCAAGCCTTCGGCAACCAAGCCTGCTGCCGCAGCAGCGGCTGCCGGTGGAGCCGCAACTGCCGCGCGGCCCGCCCAGGCTGCCACGGGACCGGGCGGCGCCTCTCTCGTGACCTCTTACGGCGATTGGGGCGTCTACACGGCTCAGACCGGCCGCTCCAAGATCTGCTACGCCCTGAGCCAGCCTCAGGACCGCCTGCCGAAGAACCTGAATCGTGACCCGGCCTATCTCTTCGTGTCCTTCCGCCCGGCGGAGAACGTGAAGAACGAAGTCGCCCTCGTGCTCGGCTTCACGGCCAAGGAGAACGCTCCCGCCGAGGCCGCCATCGGCAACACGTCCTATGCACTCATCACCAAGGCCGCGAGCGCCTGGCTGAAGAACCCCGCCGAGGAAGGCCAGGCCATTTCCACCATGGCCCGAAGCGGCACCATGGTCATCAAGAGCCAATCGCTCCGCGGCAGCAGCCTGACGGACCGCTACTCGCTCAACGGCTTCAGCAAAGCACTGGATCACGCCCGCCGGGAATGTGCGTCTTAAGACAAGCTGCGGCTCGGTTTCAAAAAACAACGCGTTCCGGACACTTGCCCGGAACGCTTTTTCTTTATGGCTTGGTGCCGCCTCGATCTATGGATACAATATTGCATTGATCATCCAAGCGGAGCCACTCCTATGACGAGATGGGTTGCTATCTTCGATGATCTTCCGGGAATGGCCGATATCCGCCAGGAGCGTGAGAGCCTTCATTTCGATTATCTGAAGGAAAACAGGGATAAGATCCGCATCGGCGGCGGTCTGCGCGAGGTTCCGGGTGGCCCGTTTCTTGGCGCGCTCTGGGTTCTGGAAACCGATACCCGCGAGGAAGCTGTGCGGTTGATCGAGAATGACCCCTATTGCCGTTCGGGCTGCAGACAGTACCGGCTGCTTTTCTGGGGCAAAGCCTTCGAGGATGTGCCCGTCATACTTTAAAAACGTTGCGACGGACCTCACGTTTCTGTCGCAATCGTGTTATAGGCACGCGAAATCCCAACTACGAGGTTTGAGATTCCCATGGCGACGGTGCTCGACATCGCCAAGCGTAACCCCAATGCGGCATCCGTTGCCGTAAGCGATGCCGCGCGCGTGGCAGGGGCCGACGCTTTGTCCATCGAAAAGACGGCGGAGATGAAGGTGGCGGCGGGAGCTGCCCCCGGCGGCGGCTCGCTCATCGGCCTCACCCGCGACCAGCTGAAGGATTCGCTGGATTCCATCGGCGTGCCGGACCGCGAGCAGAAGATGCGCGTGGCTCAGCTTTGGCACTGGATCTATTTCCGGGGCGCCAAGGACTTCGCCGAGATGACCAATATGGGCAAGGAGCTGCGCGCCAAATTGGCCGACGCCTATACGCTTGCCCGCCCGCAGGTGGTCTCCGAGCAGGTGTCCAAGGACGGCACCCGCAAATGGCTGATCCGCATGGCTTCCACCGGCCCGCTCGACAAGGGCGCGGAGATCGAGTGCGTTTACATCCCCGAGACGGATCGCGGCACGCTTTGCGTATCGAGCCAGGTCGGATGCACGCTCACCTGCTCCTTCTGCCACACGGGCACGCAGCGCCTCGTGCGCAACCTGACCTCCGCCGAGATCGTCGCGCAGCTCATCGTGGCGCGTGACATGATCGGCGACTGGCCCGATGCCACGCCGCCGGAAGGTGCATTCGTGCCCAACGACGGCGGACGCTTCGTGTCCAACATCGTGTTCATGGGCATGGGCGAGCCGCTCTACAATCCGGATGACGTGATCGCCGCCATCGACGTCATGTCGGATGGCGAAGGCCTGTCCCTGTCCCGCCGCCGCATCACGGTTTCCACCTCCGGCGTCGTGCCGCAGATGGAGCGTCTTGGCGCCGAGGCTAACACCATGCTGGCGATTTCGCTCCACGCTGTGCGCGACAATCTTCGCGACGTGCTGGTGCCGATCAACCGCAAATACGACATCAAGCAGTTGCTCGATGCCTGCCGCGCCTATCCCGGCCTGTCGAACGCGCGCCGCATCACCTTTGAATACGTGATGCTCAAAGGCGTGAACGATTCCAATGCCGATGCGCGCGAGCTCGTGCGCTTGCTGAAAGGCATTCCGGCGAAGATCAACCTGATCCCGTTCAATCCCTGGCCCGGCTCGAAATACGAGTGCTCGGACTGGGAGCAGATCGAGCGCTTCTCCGAGATCGTCTACCGCGCGGGCTATGCCTCGCCGGTGCGCACCCCGCGCGGCCGCGACATCCTCGCGGCATGCGGCCAGCTCAAGAGCGAGACGGAAAAGCTGCGCGCCCGCGCCCGCATGATGGCCGAACAGGGCATCGGAGCGGAAGGCGTGTATGCGGTGGGGAACGGGGAGTAGGATTTCCTTTCCAAAGGAAGCTTGGTTTTTCCTGCTTCCCTGTGATCCATGCAACGCTTCGGCGAACGACTTTGCCGAAGCGTTTTTCCATGGTCCGTCAGACAGCAGTCCCTTAAGACCATGGCCGCGCTGGCGCATCGCCATCCAGCAGACACCTGACACCGCCCGCCCTATAACCACCTCATGATCCGCTGGCTCCTCCTCATCCCCTTCGCGCTACTCATCGCCATCGGCGCGAGCGGCTTCTTCTTTCTCATCGCTTCCGCCGTCGATCCTCTCATGGCGACGCTGACGGGGGAGACGCTGTTCGTCGGTTTCTGGAACCTGATCGACGCGGTGTTCTCGACGGATGATCCCGGTCCTCTCATCGCCGATGCCATGCAGGCCGTGGGGCGCATCGTGTTCACGCTGCTCGTGCTGCCGCCGCTCATGGTCGCCGTGGTCAGCGAGGTTCTGCGGATGCGGAGTTTTCTCTGGCATGTGCTTGCGACCGGCGTGCTGACGGCGGCGGTGCCGTGGATCTTGCGCGGGGCCGCGCGCGTCGCCAACCCCGCCGAACTACACGTGAGCCTCATCCTCGGACTTACGGGTGCTGTGGCGGGCTTCGTCTATTGGGTCATCGCGGGTCGCGATGCAGGCGGACGCGCCGCCCCGTCTCTCCCGCCTAGCGCGCCGACGCGGTCAAGATCTTGACCGCGAAGGCGCCGAAAAGCCCGGCGAAGGAATAGTCGACTCCCCGCATCACCTTCGGATGGTTGCGCAGGAGCGCGATCATCTTCTCGGCACCCAGGATCATGATGGCGCCCAGAGGTCCCGTGAAGGCGATGAAATAGAGGCCGAGAAACAGAAGCTTGTCGGCGGCATGCGGATCGTTCGCGTCCACGAATTGCGGCAGGAAGGTCACGAAGAACAGGACGATCTTCGGGTTTGTGAGATTGATTCCGACGCCCATTAGAAAGGTCTTCCAGAACGAGACCTCGACGCGGCCCTCTTCCTTCAAGGAGAGCGCCGAGCCGTTACGCACCGCGTCAAAAGCCATCCAGAGCAGGTAAAGCGCACCGACGACTTTCAGGATCGTGAAGGCGGTGACGGAGGCCGCGAGCAAAGCCGAGAGGCCCAGAGCCGCAAGCAGCGTATGGACAACGCTTCCCGCCATGGCGCCCGTCATGGAGGCCATTCCGGCCTTCCGGCCGCCCGCCATGGTCTTCGCCAGAAACAGGCTCATGTCCGGCCCTGGCGTGATGAACAGCACGAAGCAGGCCAGCGAATAGGTCAGCATCGTGCTCAGATCGGGCAGGAAGGTCATGGGCGTGGTCCTGATGGCGAAACGGCGGGATCATGCCTCAAGCATCCGCTCTCATAAAGCGAAAAACGCCCTGTCTTCCAGGGGGTATTGCCGCAACGGAAAACGCGGAATGGCCGAGGAGAACCATCCATCCGCGCAGCATGCGCCTTGTTGAAGCCGCACCATTGCCCCATCTGTTGTTCCCGCAAAGGTTCAATGACCGATTCGCGAGAAGGACAGACATGAAGGCCCTCCATCTGCCGCCCCGGATTCGCGCCGCTCTGACGGGCATCCTTTTGGCTGTCACCCTGTCCGCCTGTGGCATCAACAATGTGCCGACCCTGGAAGAACAGGCCAAATCCGCCTGGAGCGAGGTGCAGAACCAGTACCAGCGCCGTACCGACCTAATTCCCAACCTCGTCGAGACCGTGAAGGGCTTCGCCCAGCAGGAGCGCGAGGTGCTGACCCAGGTGACGGAAGCCCGCGCCAAGGCCTCCCAGGTCCAGGTTGATGCCTCGACCGTTACGAATCCCGAACAGTTCCGCCAGTTTCAGGAGGCGCAGAACCAGCTTTCCGGCGCTCTCGGCCGCCTGCTCGCCACCGTCGAGCGCTATCCAGAGCTAAAGTCCAACGCCAACTTCCTGGCCCTGCAATCGCAGCTCGAAGGCACGGAAAACCGCATCGCGGTCGCCCGGCGCGACTACATCGAATCCGTCCGCGCCTACAACACCGAACTGCGCACGATCCCGGGCCGCTGGATCGCTGCCGTGGTCTATCCGGACGCCAAGCCCATGGAGACCTTCACCGCCACCGCCGGTTCCGATCGGCCCCCCGAGGTGAAGTTCTAAGCGCATGACGAACGCGCCGGTTTCTTCCTTCCCCCTTGCGGGGAGGGATCGAGGGTGGGGGTCGCAAAGTCGGAGCGCTTCGCGTCATGCAGTGCGCAGAGCAGCCCTGCCGCGTCATGGCCGGAATAAGTCCGGGGATGATGTGGAAGGGATCTGGATCGCTCCCACCCGGTCAAACCACCCTCCCCGCAAGGGGAAGGGAATAACCGCAGCGCTCTTCATTGCGCTCTTCATTCTTCTCTTTTCCCTCCCTGCCCTCGCCCAAAGCTTCCCGCCCCTCGCGGGTCGCGTGGTCGATACTGCAAATATCCTCAAACCCGAGGAGCGCGCGGCTTTGGAGGCCAAGCTCAAGGCCTACGAGGACAAGACCTCCGATCAGGTGGTCGTCGCGACGGTGACCTCGCTCGACGGAACAAGCGTTGAAGATTACGCCAATCGCCTCTTCCGCCACTGGCAGCTTGGGCAGAAGAAAAACAACAACGGCGTGCTGCTGCTGATCGCGCCCAAAGACCGTAAGCTGCGCATCGAGGTTGGTTACGGCCTCGAGGGCGCGCTCACCGATGCGCTGTCCAAGGTCATCATCACCACGGCCATCGCGCCGCAATTTCAGAAGGGCAATTTCGCGGGCGGCATCGATGCGGGCGTGGACGCCATCCTGTCGATTCTCACCGGCGATGCGGAGGAATGGCAGCGGCGCGCCGAGGTGCGCGAGGATAGCGGTACGGGCACCGATCCCGTGATCGCCTTCATCATCCTCCTGATCCTCTTCTTCTTCATCATCCGCATGGTGCGCGGCGTGCACTCCAGCCAGGGCATCGGACGCCGGCGCGGCGGCCCGTGGATCGTCACCACAGGAAGCGGCGGCGGATGGTCGGGTGGAGGTGGAGGCTGGTCCGGCGGAAGCGGCGGGTTCTCGGGCGGTGGCGGATCATCGGGAGGCGGCGGTGCCTCGGGGAGTTGGTAGCATGCTGTCGATGGACGACCAGGCACGCCTCGCGAACGTCATCCGCGACGTGGAGGACGACACATCCGGCGAGATCGTCGTGGTTTTGGCCAAACAGGCGGATACCTACCGCGCCATTCCGCTGCTATGGGCGCTTCTGATAGCGCTCGCCCTGCCCTGGCCGCTGATCGAGCTGACGAACTTAAGCGCGAGCCGAATCTTCATGATTCAGCTCGGCGTGGCGCTGGCTTCGAGCCTTGCCCTCTCCCTGCCGCAGCTGCGGTATCAATTGGTGCCGCGTTCGATCAAGCGGGCGCAGGCCCATGAGGCAGCCTCCCGCGAGTTCATCCGGCGAGGCCTCACCCGCACGCGGGACAAGACCGGCGTGCTGATCTATGTGGCGCTTGCTGAGCACCACGCGGAAATCCTGGCGGATACCGGCATCGCCGACCGGGTCGGGCCGGATGTGTGGGTCGAGATCATCGAGAAGCTGACGATGGCCATAAAGGCCGGGTCGATGGCCGACGGGCTGGCCGAGGCGATCAGGCGGGCCGGCGCGATTCTGGCCGAGCATGCCCCGCCGCGCTTCGAGGATGAGGACGAGCTGCCGAACAAGATCATCCTGCTCTAGAAGCAGGGCGAGCGATCAAACCAGTCTGCTCTCCCGTCATCACCGGCCTTGTGCCGGTGATCCCGATTGTTTGAAGCGTTGTGCTTTTCCAATCGGGATGGCTGGGACAAGCCCGGCCATGACGCGACGGGGGTTGTGAGCGCGTCCCGAGCGCTCTTTCAGCGACCCGCGCTCAAAGCCCCGAACTCTTGGCAGCGCCGAGGATCGTGCCGGGACGGTCGGCTTCCGAGGTTTGGAGCAGCACCACATAGCCGTCGCCGCCGCTGCGGGCGGTGTCGAGGGAGACCTGGAAGCTTCCCTGGCCGCCGGCCCACTCGCCGACCTTGGTCAGGCCCCGCACCACGTTGACATAGGTGATGGTCTTGCCCTGGTTCTCGCCGTGCCCGATCGGCACGGATTGCTCGCGCAGCACGGGCAGAACCCATACTTCCGCGATGCGCTGAACCGTGCGGGCGGTCTCGGTCACGGAGACGGTGAGCGTGCCGTTCTCTTCCCGCAGGTCCACATCCACCGGGAGAAGGGTATGGCCGTCGGTGGCATAGCCGATGGCCTTGTCCACCTGCTTCCGGTCGGAGCCGATGCAGGATTTCTTGCCGTTCACGATCATCTGCGGCGTGAAGACCTGCCGGTCGCTGCGGGCATGGGCATAAGCCTTCTGGCGCAGCGTAAAGGCCTTCTGGGCAAGCGTGTCCTTCCAGCCGAGATAATCCCAGTAGTTCACCGGGAAGGAGAGCGCCACGATATCCGGCTTGCGGGCGAGGTCGGCTAGAAGCTCATCGGCCGGCGGGCAGGAGGAGCAGCCCTGGCTGGTGAACAGTTCGAGCACCGCGCGCGGCGGTTCCGCGAACGCAGGCTGAAGGAGGGCAGCTAGGCCGAGAGCCGCCAGGGACCATTTCAATCGGGACGCCATGATGCCCGCCATGAAACACCGAGCCCGCCTCAATGGGAAGTCACTTTAGCTTGAGCGCCATTGAGTTCCGGGGCCTGCGCAGCGGCAACTGGCACACGCCAGCGGCGATGCATCCACAGCCATTGCTCAGGCGTCTCGCGCACCCATTCCTCCACCACGGAGGTCATGGCCTGCATGGCGCCCTGCACGTTGATCTGCCCATCGGGATCGCGCGGGAGATCGAGGGCGGGGGTCAGCTGGAGGCGGAAGCGATGGTTCGGCAGACGGATCACCCGCACCCCGTGGACCGGGCAATCGAAGCGGCGGACGAACTTGCCGAGGATCGGATTCACCAGGGCCTTGCGGCCCATGAAATCCACCAGCACGCCGCGGGTGAAGTGCTGGTCGATGAGCATCCCCAGATGGCCGCCCTTCTCCAAAGCCGCCTGCATGGAAAAGGCCGCGCCCTGGCGGGCGGCTTCCAGGTTGCCCATGGTCTCACTGCGGATTTCATGCAGCACCCGTGCAATCGCCGGTTCGTTGGGCGCGCGGAACACCGCCGTGGTGTCGAGCCCGAAGCGCGCGGCGCAGATTGCTGGCAGCTCCCAATTGGCGAGATGGGCGGAGAACACGATACCGGGCTTGCCGTCGTCGCAAAGGCTTAAGAAGTGGTCGATGCCGTCCACTTCCGTGCGGCCGGGAACCGTGCTGTCGGGATCGAAATCGAACAGACGGCCGAGATGCGGATATTCCCCGCCGGTGCGGCCGAGATTGTCCCAGGCCCCGCGCGCGATGGCCTTTACCTCGGCATCCGACTTCTCAGGATAGGCCGCGCGGATATTGGCGAGCGCGGTCCTGTGCGCTTTCAACAGCGGCCCGATCCAGCGGGCAAGCGCCGCGCCGAAAGCGCCGGAACGCTCGGGGCCGATGGCGCGGGAGAAGGCGAACACGCCGCGCACGACGCCGACCATCACGGTCTCCGAGAGACGCGAGAGGAGGCTGCGGGGGCGTTGATGTGGCTGCACGTGCGGTATCCGGTCCAAAAAGGAAAAGGCTTCCCGCGTGTTTTCCGCGAGGAGCCCGTTTCGTCAAGATCTGTGGTTGAAGGGCGGTTCTTACCAGAGGTCAGAACGTCACGATGACTTTGCCGAAGACCTTGCGGCCTTCCAGGCGCTCCAGACCTTTCTGGAATTCATCGAGCGGGAAGACCGAATCGATGACCGGGCTCATACCGGCGGCCATCTTCTCCAGCGACTGGCTGATATTCTCGATGCGGCAGCCGAAGGAGCCGAAGATCCGGTATTGCTGCTGGAAGAGCTGCATCAGGTTCATGGTGGTGGACACGCCCGAGGTCGAGCCGCAGGTGACGAGCCTTCCGCCGCGCTTGAGGCAGAGGAGCGAGCCGTTCCAGGTCTCAGCGCCCACATGCTCGAACACGACGTCCACGCCTTTTCGCTTGGTGAGCAGGCGAACCTCGCCCTCGAAGCGCTCTTTCCGGTAATTGACGACGAAATCGGCGCCCAGCGCCTTCGCTTTCTCGCCCTTCTCGTCGTCGCCCACCGTCGTATACACCGTGCAGCCGATGGCCTTCGCCATCTTGATCGCCGCCGTGCCGATGCCGGAGCCGCCCGCATGGACGAGGATCGACTCGCCAGGCTCCAGCTTGGCGTTGTCGAACAGCATGTGCTGCACCGTGCCGAAGCCGATGGGCGCGCAGGCCGCCTGCTCGAAGGAAACACCCTTCGGCACCGGGATCACGAGGCGTTCGGGCCGGTTGATCAGCTCGCGGGCGAACCCATCGATATGGAAGCCCATGATGCCTTTGACGTTCTCACAGAGATTGTCCCAGCCCTTGCGGCAAGCGCTGCAATGGCCGCAGGTCTCTGCGCCGTACATGGTAACCGGATCGCCGACCTTGAAACGCGTCACGCCCTCGCCCACCGCAGCGATCTCGCCCGCAGCCTCGACGCCCACGGCCTGAGGCATCTTGCGCTTGGCGAACGCCATGCCGCGAAAGCCCCAGACATCGAGATAATTCAGCCCCAGCGCCTTGACGCGAACCTGCACCTCGCCCGCAGCCGGGGGCGGAGGAGCGTCCATCTCGGTGATGCGAATGTCACGGTCGCCGAAAAGCTGGAGGGAGCGCATGGACAACAATCCTGATGGCGTCGCAGCCCACGGCGTAAAGCGCGGCGGCAACGGAGAAATCTGTTCCCGGCGGCTTAAAGGGCGAGCGGGGGAATGGCAAGGTCCGGTCGGCTTGAAGGGTCATCCCCACGCAGGCGGGGATCCATTACCACGACGGTGCGAGGAGAGGCGCGATGGTCTCCGCACGCTTCATTCTTATCTCTAGCGGATATGGATTCCCGCCTGCGCGGAAATAACAGGTGGAGATGCAGGTGCCTCATCCTCTTGGCAATCCCGGATCGGCTGCACCGCCCGGGATGACACTTCAGGTTTTACCGATGCACGCCCAGCATCGAAGTCAGGCCGCCGTCGATGGGCAGCACCGTGCCGGTGATATAGGCGGCAGGCTCGGACATGAGGAAGGCGGCAAGGCCCGCGATTTCCTCCGGCTTGGCGAAGCGGCCGGCGGGAATCTGCTTTTCCATGTTTTCGCGGTAGGCCGCATACGGCGCCATCATGTCCGTGTCGATGAAGCCCGGCGCGATCACGTTGACGGTGACGCCGCGCTTGGCGGTCTCGACCGAGAGCGTGCGGCAATAGGAGATGAGCGCGCCCTTGGAGGCCGCATAGGCCGCGTTGCCGGGATTGCCCTGGAGCGCGGCGACGGAGCCGATGGCGACGATGCGCCCGGCTTTCGCGCGGATCATGCCGCGCATCATCGATTTGGCGATGCGGGTCATCGACCAGAAGTTCACCTGCATGGCGGCTTCGGCCTTGTCCTGCTGCATCATGGCGGCGAGCGCATCGTAAGGCTGGCCCGCATTATGGATGAGGCCAAAAAAGCTCTCGCCCTCCAGCATTTCGCAGAAGGTTTCCAGCGCCGCCTTGTCGGCGAGATCGACCTCATGCGCCTTGATGGAGCGGCCTGCGTGCGAGGCCATCAATTCATCGGCCAAAGCCTTCGCGGCATCGCCTGAGGAGCGATAGGTGAAATCCACATCGTGACCGGCGGCAACGAGCGCCCGCACGATGGCTGCGCCGACGCCTTTGCCACCGCCTGTGACGAGAATGCGGGTCATATCTTTAAGCCCCCTTCGGCTCGGCCCCGAAGACGAGGCAGGTATTCTGGCCGCCGAAGCCGAAGGAGTTCGAGAGAACGTAGTTCACCTTCGCGTCGCGGGCGACGTTCGGCACCACGTCGAGCGGGATCGCGGGATCCGGCACCTGATAATTGATCGTCGGCGGAATGCGGCCCGAGCCGATGGTCAGCAGCGACATCACCGCCTCGACCGCGCCGGCGGCCGTGAGCGTGTGACCGATCATCGACTTGTTGGACGAGATCGGCAGGCTTGCCATGCGCTCGCCGAACACGGCGGTGCAGCTCATGGCTTCCATCTTGTCGTTCTCCGGCGTCGAGGTGCCGTGCGCGTTGATGTAGTCGATGTCCTCAGGAGCAACGCCCGCATCTTCCAGCGCCTGGCGGATCGCCGTGATGGCGGGCATGCCGTCCGGCGAGGAGCGTGTGCGATGGAAGCCGTCGCCCTTCTCGCCACAGCCAAGTACATAGCCGAGGATTTTCGCGCCGCGCGCCTTCGCGCTTTCCGCGTTCTCCAGCACGAGAGCGGCACCGCCCTCGCCCATGACGAAGCCGTCGCGGTTCTTGGAGAAGGGCTTCGACGCACCTTCCGGATTTTCGTTCTGCGTCGAGAGCGCGGAGAGCAGCGAGAAGCGGATGAGCGATTCCGGATTCACCGAGCCGTCCGTGCCGATGCAGAGCGCGGCATCCGTCTCGCCCCGGCGGATCGCCTCGACGCCGAGCTGGATGGCGGTGGCGCCCGACGAGCAGGCGGTGGAGAGCGAAATCGGCGAGCCTTTCGTGCCGAACTTGTCGGCGACGCGGTCGGCCACCGTGCCGAAGATGAACAGATCGTGCCACTTCTTGAACTTACCCGTGGCCGCGGCCTTGAGCAGGTCTTTGTAGGTTACGTCGCCGTCTTGGTGGGATGCCTCGGCGAGCGCCTCGCGCTGCGGCCATTCCATCTCGACCGGCGGCACGGCGATGAAGAGCGCGCCGGGGAAATCCTCCTGCGCCAATCCCGACTGGCCCACCGCTTCCTGGCCCGCCAGCATGGCAAGGCGCTCGGAGAGCATGGGCGCGCAGAAAGGCTCCACATCGACGGAATCGATGGTGCCCGCAATCGTGGTGCGCAGGCCTTCCGTGGGAAAGCGGTTGATGCGGTGAATGCCGGATTTGCCCGCCGTCAGCGCGGCCCAGGTGTCGTCCTTGCCCTTGCCGAGGGATGTGACCACGCCCATGCCGGTAACGGCAACGAGCGGACGGCCCTGTTTGTCGCGAAGCGCCATAACTTGTCTCCTCAAGCCTTGATGACCCGCAGGCCACCCTCGCCGCGGCAATGGCCAACGGAGGTGACGAGCGCCTCATGGGCCGCACCCTGCGCGATCAGCCCGGCGGCGAGCGCCACGCCCGTGGGCGCCTGGGCTTCCATGGTGTGACCGACGAGATCGCCGGTTGCATGAACCGCCGCGTTGGGCGCGATATCCTTCAACGCCGCCTGCTCTTCTTCCGTGATGCCCTTCACGCCGGTTGCGCCGGAGATCACTACGTCGGGCTTGGCCTCCAGCTTGCTCGCGAGCGCATGAAGCGCCTGCTCGACGCTGCCCGGCTTGCGGCGGGAGCGGTCGGAGGCCACGCCTGCCAAGACTGCCAACGGCTTCGCGCCGCGGGCTTCGGCATGCTCGCGCGATTCCAGCACCAGGAAGCACGCGCCGGAGCCGAGAATCATGCCGCCGCCGTCTTCGGGGCGCTCCCAGACCGGAGCGTAAGGCTGCTTCCACAGGAAGCCGCCCATTTCGTAGATCAGCAGAACGTCAGGGCGCTCGGCATTGTAGGCCCCGCCCACCAGGAAAATGTCGTCCTGGCCCGACGCAATGCGCTCCTTCGCGATGCGGATCGCATCCACGCCGCTCGATTCCTCGCCCATGAAGGTGCGGGAAGCACCTGTCACGCCATGCACGATGGAGATGTTGCCGGCGAGCAGGTTGGAGAGCTGCGCAAGGAACAGAGTCGGCCGCAGATCGCCCATCAGGCGCTCATTGAGAAATACGCCGGGATTGTCGGCTTTCGCCAACCCCGTGAGGATCTGCCCATCGACGGCATAATCGCGCTCGCCGCCGCCGGCGGAGACGATGAGCTGCATGCGGCCTTTGAGCTCCGTGTCGTCCTTCACGCCAGCGGAGTCGAGCGCGAGGCCTGCCGCATAGCAGCCGAGCTTCTGCCAGGGCTCCATCTGGCGCTGGTCGGATTTCTTCGGGATCTGCCGGTCCCATTCGAGGGGGACGACCGGATGGACCAGGAAGGGCGCGAAGGTCTCGGCATCGGTGTTCGGCGCGCGCGACAGGGCGGCAAGATGCGCCTCCAGCCCCTCGCCCGCGCCGGAGACGAGGCCAATTCCGGTAATCACCACATCACGCATCAGATTACTCCTCCGTGAGGCCGATGCGGCGCGCCTGGGCGCGCATCTGGCCGTCCATGCCCTCGGGGAAAGGCATGATCCTGAACCGCAGCTCCGCATCGCAGATCGGCTTGCCCTCGGCCAGGATCTTGGCCTTGGTCACGGCATAGCCCGAGCCCTCATGCTCCAGCTGGGCCTGGACGGTGAGCACCGTACCCGGTCCGACGAAGGTGCGAAAGCGCGCCTTATCCACCGCCATGAGGAACGGCATGTGGGTGAAGCCCATGAGGCCGAGAACGAGATAGCCGGAAGCCTGGGCCATAGTCTCGGTCAGCAGCACGCCGGGCACGAGGGGATGGCCGGGGAAATGCCCCTCGAAGACGGGGCTTTCCTGGGGAACCGTGGAGGTCACCTCGATCCGCTTGTTCTCGCGGTCGAGGCCCGTCACCCGGTCGATCATTTCAAAATATTCGAGGCGCATCCCGGTCCCGTACCATGTCGCTCCCGGCGGGTGAAACAGGAAAGGAATCCATGAGGCAGAGCCGCTTAATGGATCGCCTCTTCGAGCCGGCTCGAAAGGCCGGCCCGCCGGGATGGTGTTGTTGAGGTTTAGACTTGGGCTTCTTAGGCCTGCTTGGCGGCCACAAGCGCGTCGATGCGCGCCACGAGGTTCTTGAGCACGAAGTACTCTTCGGCCGGAGCCTTGCCTTCGTTGACTTCCTGGGTCCACTGCTCGAGCGGCAGCTTGATGCCGAAGGCCTTGTCGATGGCGAACGCGATGTCGAGGAAGGCGAGCGAGTCGATGCCCAGATCCTCGATGGCGTGGCTCTCGGGGGTGATCTGCTCGCGCGGGATGTCGGCGGTCTCGGAAATGATGCCGGCGACGGTCTCGAAGGTAGACGACATGACGCCGCTCTCCTGAAATGCTGTGGCTTGACGATGCAGCGCCGTTACGGGCCGAAGGCGGCCCGCAAGCCTCTCTCGTCGTCAAGGAGGGTTGTCTTGGAGCGCACCCCTTACACGAGAGGTGGCTCAGCGGCAACCGATAGGTTGCATTTCGAAAGCTCTGTGGGTCTGTCCGGCCCGCGTCAAAGGCCTTCGGCTTCAAGGAGTTGATTAATCCGCCTCCTTCGAGGATAAGGAGCCGGCCTGCGGCCTCACGACCCGGCTATCCTTTTTATACGACAACCGACGACGGGGTCGACGTGCTCAACAGGTTCCTCAAACCTGAAATCCGCTATGCGCGCCGCATGGCCCGGATCGCCCGATGGGACAAGCCCATCGAGGGGCATGCCGGGCGCGTGCGCGCCTGGGCGAACATGCTGCTCGTCGATCACGGTGTCTTCCGCCTCCTCTACCTCAACAAGCACCGGGTGTCGGACCGTTTGTGGCGCTCGGCCCAGCCGGCCCCGCATCAGATCGCGGCGCTTAAAAGCGAGGGCGTGCGCACCATAATCAATCTGCGCGGCGGGCGCGAGCACGGCTCCTGGCAGCTCCAGAAGGAGACCTGCGAGCGGCTCGGCATCAATCTGGTGGAATTCATCGTGCGCTCGCGCGGGGCGCCGGACCGGGAGACCCTGCTCCAGGCCAAGGACTTCTTCGCCAAAGTGGAGTACCCGGCCGTCCTGCACTGCAAGTCGGGCGCGGACCGGGCGGGCTTCGTGGCGGCTCTCTTCCTGATCCTGCAGGAGGGCAAGTCCATCGACGAGGCCCAGCGCCAGCTCTCCGTGCGCTTCGGGCATTTCCGCTTCTCGAAAACCGGCATTCTCGACGCCTTCTTCGACCTGTATCGGAAGAAGGGCGAGGCCAAGGGCATCCCCTTCCTCACCTGGCTCGAGCACCATTACGATGCCGAGGCCCTGGAAAAGAGCTTCCGCCCCAGCTTCTGGTCGAACCTCCTCGTCGACCGCATCATGCGGCGCGAGTAGGGACTGAATTTTCCATTTTCTCCGCTGTCATCACCGGCCTTGTGCCGGTGATCCCGATTGTTTGGAGCACCACGCTTTTGGGATCGGGATGGCCGGGGCAAGCCCGGCCATGACGAAAGGTTGCTTTAAGACGAAACCGCCAGACGCTGCTCGCTGTCGTCGGAGAGCTGGAGGCGGTGCAGGCGGGCATAGGCGCCGCCCTTAGTGATGAGCGCGTCGTGGGAGCCGGTTTCGATCACGCGGCCCTGATCCATGACCACGATCTTTTCCGCGTCACGCACTGTCGAGAGACGATGGGCGATGACGAGCGTCGTGCGCCCGCGCATGAGCTTAGCGATCGCATCCTGCACCAGCCGCTCGGATTCGGAATCCAGCGCGCTCGTGGCCTCGTCGAGCAGCAGGATCGGCGCATCTTTGAGGAAGGCGCGGGCGAGCGAAATGCGCTGGCGTTCGCCGCCCGAAAGGCGTCCGCCGCCAGGGCCGACGACGGTGTCGTAACCCTCGGGCAGCTTCATGATGAAGTCATGCGCCGCAGCAGCCTTGGCGGCCTTCACGATCTCCGCCTCGGACGCGCCGGGACGGCCGAAATTGATGTTGGCGCGAACCGTGTCGTCGAACAGCACCACGTCCTGCGTGACCACGGCGATGGCACGGCGCAGGCTCTCCAGCGTCACGTCGCGAATGTCCTGACCATCGATGAGGACCGCGCCGCCGGTGACATCGTAAAGGCGCGGAACGAGGGCCAGAAGGGTCGATTTGCCGGAGCCGGAGCGTCCGACGAGAGCTGTCGTCTGGCCTGCCTCGGCCACAAGATCCACATGCTGGATCGCCGCAGCCTCGTCGTTATAGGCGAAGCCGAGATTCGAGAACCGGATCTCGCCGCCCTTGAGCATGAGCGGCTCGGCGTCCGCCTTGTCCTGGATGCGGGGCGTCTCGTCCATCACATCGAAGGTGCGCTGCAACGCGGCGGCGGCCTCCTGCACGATGGCGTTGAAGTTGCCTAAAGCGCGGATCGGCTGGGCGGCCATGATCAGCGCCGTCACGAAGGCAATGAAATCGCCCACCGTGCTCTCGCCGGAGAGAATGCGCTGGCCGATGAGCAGCAGCACCAGGGCCACCGCGACGCCGCCGGCGGCCTCGAGCAATGGATCGAGGCGGCCACGGGCATTGGCCGCCTTCATCTTGAGGCGGCGCACCTCGTCGAAAGTCTGGGCGGCCTTGTTCTTGAGGTAGCCTTCGAGCTGATAGGTCTTTGCGATGCGCGTGCCGGCGAGGCTCTCGGTGATGAGGCTTGCCATCTGGCCCGCCTGCTCCTGGGTGGAGGCGGCGACGCGGCGCAGCTTCCGTCCGATCCGATCGATGGGAAGGGCGATGATAGGTGCGACGATTCCCGCGACCAGCGTGAGCACGGGATCGATCCAGAGCATGGCCACGACCAGGGCGACGATGGTGGCGATCTCGCGCAGGAACACGGTGGAGAGACGGGTCAGCGCCTCGCGGATGAACAGGAAGTCCGTGGTGAATCGCTGAGTGAGCGCGGCCGGACTCTCACGCCCGATCTGGGCGAGATCGGCCTCGATCATACGGCCGTAAAGGGCGGTCTGCATGTCCGCCTCGATCTTGGTGACCACCTTGTTGGTCAGGATGGTCAGAGCGAGCAGCGAGAAGCCGCGTATGCAGGTCACCGCGATGACCACGAGCGGCCCGTATTGCAGCACTGCGGCGTCCTGGGATGCGAAGGCGTCGAAAGCCAGCTTGATCAGGAAGGTGTAGAGCGACGAGGTGCCCGCCACCAATCCGATCAGCACCATCACGATGACGAGCGTCTTCAGATGCGGACGCATCCAGTCTCGCCACAGGCGGCGGATCAGAGGGATGGTATCGCCTCGAACGAGGCTTTTACGGGCCATGATGCTGCTTGATACTCTTTTCCGTAGGCTGGCGGGTTAGCACGCGGGCCTCTCAGCCGCAAATTCCGCGCCGACACAGGCTGGCATCGACAGCCGCGAGTATTTGTGGCTCCATTCGTACCTGCAACAGGAGAACGCTCGTGACTCTTGAGATCTGGCTCGCCTTCGTCGCCACCTCCGCCGTTCTCCTCGTCATTCCAGGGCCGACAATCCTGCTGGTGGTCTCCTATGCCCTGGGCCAGGGGTGGCGTACGGCCCTGCCCACGGCCATCGGAGTTGCACTCGGCGATTTCACAGCCATGACTCTGTGTCTGCTCGGCCTCGGCGCTCTTCTCGCTGCCTCGGCGACGATCTTCACTGTGTTGAAGTGGATAGGCGCGGCCTATCTCGTCTGGCTCGGCATCAAGCTCTGGCGCGCGGGCGGCGCCTTGGACGCCAAACCCCGAACCGATGCCGCCTCGTCCCTGAAGATGCTCGGCCATGCCTGGATCGTAACGGCGCTCAACCCGAAGGGTCTCGTCTTCTTCGTCGCCTTCCTGCCCCAGTTCATCGACCTGAAGCTGCCCTTCCTGCCGCAGGTCGGCGTGCTGGCAGCCACCTTCCTTGTCATGGCCTTCACCAATGTGGTCGCCTACGCACTCGTGGCCTCGCGGGCCCGGACCATGGCCCGCAGCGCCCGCACGCTCGGCATCATCAACAAGGCCGGCGGCAGCCTGCTGATCGGTGCTGGCATCGCGACGGTGACGCTGCGCGCCTCGCAATCGTGAAAATACCTACACCGCCTTGAGGTGGCGAATTGGTTTGCCGGGTGCGATCATTTCGGCAGCGGCGATGATGCCCTGGGCGTCGATGCCGAAATGTCGATAGAGGTCCTTGACCGTGCCAGTCTGGCCGAAGTGCTCCACGCCCAGCGAGCGGGTGCGG